>CANQME010000074.1 GCA_947624815.1 uncultured Lachnospiraceae bacterium
GGAGCCTGTAATAATAATTCGTTTTCGTAATGCCATGACCAGTACACCAATCAACAACACTCATACCTGCCGGGCGGCTCTGGCATTCCCTGATCTGTGCTGCCCATTCCTGGAGACGGTACTGTTCTGCCATCATGGTTGTTTCTGAACGCATAGACTTACCTCCGTATAGCGGTATCAAAAGTTGAAATAAAACTTTTGACACTTCGTAATAGAAATATAGTCTATTATCCCATGCCTCCTCTCAACAGTCGAGGTACATACTATTTACCGTTTACCCTTAAAAAATAGGAGTGCCGAAACGGCACTCCATTCATAGGCAGTTACTCTTTCAATATTGCAGATTTTCATGATATAAAGAATCTTGCTTCTAGGCCGCATTCACCAATTCATAGGCCCGGTCAATCAGCGCGTTGCCATCCACAGTCCGCGCGAAAAGACTCTCCCTGTAATTAGAACGCTCCTTCAGCGGCTTCGCATGGGTGGCAAAATCAGACACGGCATTAACGAACCGATAAGCATTTTTGCTAACATGCTGCAGATCCGGCGCGTCACGGTAACGTGTAAGGACGTCCTCCTTCATCCGCAGGATATTCTTCTGCTGCTCCTCATTCTGAACTACTTTGTACCTGTTCGTTACAATACCGAGAACCTCACCGTCTGTATCCCGGACATTGGCTTTGAAGCCGGAGATAAGAGAACCTTCATCGGTCATGACGGGCTTCTGGACCACCTGCCAGTCAAGGCCGGCAAGCCGTAAGGCTTCCTTCGATTCAGGGGCCTCCATGACCATCGTACCGAGGCCGTGCCAGGGTTTCTCCCTGTGGTAAAACATGGTTTCTACTGCTGCTGACATAAATCAATTCCTCCTTTTTGAATTATATAGTGTCATCGACACCTGTTCATAGAAATAATACATAATTAAAATAATCCGATTTTCAGCACAAAACGGCCCTCCGGCCATGCAAGTTTATGCACGGCACAGAGGGCATCTCCTAATACTCCGTTGGTCCGGTTTCTGAACTCATGAGACCCACCGGCCACCGGCATCTACCTTATAGCCGTCCGGTGTGGTGGTATCCGTATAAAGCGCTCCTTTATAGCCGTCCGATACCTCATTGAAATAGTACCAGCAGCCATCAATCGGTCTCCAGCCGACAGCCATCGCTCCCTGCGTGCCGTCGGAAACCGGATTTAAGTAATACCGGCGTCCGTCAGTGTCGGTAAACCAGCCGGTCTGCATATAACCGGCAGCATCAAAATGGTACCATTTCTTCTTTCCGTTGTAATCCAGTTCCGCCCACACATTCACGGGATAGGAACCATCCGGGTTCTGGTACCACCAGCCGGTCTCATCCTGCATCCATTTCCCTGTCAGCACAGAAGAACCTATGCTTCTGGAAACAGCACCGCCAGAGGTTGAACTGCCGGAGGTCAAGCCGCCAAAGGTTGAGCCGCCGGAAGAAGAGCCGCCGCTGCCAGAATCCGACGGTTTCTCCGGTTCGGTCTCCTGCGTTTCCACAAGCAGGTACATACTGTATTCGTCAGCCGCAAATGTCACTTTCCCATCACCGGAGACGCAGTCCACCTTCTCCTGCCCTCCGTCATGGACATGGTAAACCTCCACAGCCTTCATCCCCTGCGGGATGGGCAGCGTGACAATCGCAGGTACGGACAGCCTTTCCGTCACCTTCTCCCCATCGTGATACACGCTCAGGTCTAACGGCACCACCTGGTAACCGCTCTTAAACGACTCCGGAACAGATTCGGACGAATCCGTTACCTTAAGCTGGACCGTTCCCGAATCCACAGACAGGCCAAGGCCCACCGTACTGACAGCGCTTCCTCCCAGAAGCAGGGCTGCCGACGGGTCCACTTCAACGGCAGTCTTTATATCCTTCGCCTGAATGTATTCATTTTCCAGGGCACGCAGCCTGGCGTTATCGTTAAGGTACCTGCTCAGCGCCTTTTTCAGCTCGCCGTTTTTGTTCGCGTTCCGCAAGGGTCTTACAAGAACCTCCGGCTCAAACTGCCCCAGGGCCGTCAGAACCCCGTCAAGGGTTCCCTGCGCCGCTTCTTCCGGGTTTTCCTCCGGATCCTCCAGACACAGGATGCTGAAGCCCTCTTCCGCTTTCACCGTCTTTCTCGGCGTCTTTATGGAAAGCGTTCCATGATCCCCTTCAAACGCCCAGCCGCCGCGCGTAACCGGAAGCTCGATGACATGGCGGTCCCAGTCGATACCAAACTTCGTCTCTATCCCGAGAAGCCCTCTCCCCTGCGGCAAACGGAAGCTGTAGGACTGGTTCACATCATACGCATTCTTAAATATCTCATAATCCGCTTCATGCTCCACCCACTCGGCGGCATTGGCCGGCGACGCCGTCTCCGTCCCTTCCAGCGTCTTAACCATGATCGTAAACGGGATCTCCACCGTCTCGCCTGCTACGGCCGTTTCTTCGTACTCCCCCAGCGTGATGGAGACGATTTCCATTTCCGGGAATGGAGCCTCCCCTTTCGCAATCGTTCCCTTCTCTCCGAAGTCATACTCCTGACCATCGATAGTCTGCCGGCCAAATACCTGCCTGCCGTCTTTTCCAAAGTACGCCCATTCACCGTCGCCGCTCATGGGGATCCAGCGGTCCACGGCGGCCCGGTAATCCTCCATCCGGTAATATCCATCTACGATCTTTCCTCTGTCCCAGTGGATTCCGCTATAGGTGAGCGTCTCCCCGCCTTCCACCGTCTCTTCGACCGGCTCAAAATAGTAGTCGAAACCGTCAATGTTTTCCAATCCTTCGGCAAGTTCCCCGTCCTCACGCGTGTAAAGCCAGGCAGCTATGTTTAGCCGCCTGTAGCCCCATTCGCCAGGCTGCGGTTTCTGAAAATCCGCCGTACCTGCAGCGAATCCCGGAGCGGCAGAAAGTGCCGCCAGCACCACCACCATTATGCATGATACAATACGTTTCTTCATGGTAAATCCAAAATATTCTCACTTAGAGTAATCCAGCGGTCATGAAATGCCCATCTCTGTGGCCTTTGCGGTGCCCCTCCGACAGTGTTCTGGGATACACCTCAACTGCTTACGATCTTCCGATCGCTGAATCCCAGGTTTTTAAGCCGCAGGATCTCACGATACTTGGTCATAACGGCGCCCTCCTTTATACGTTATTCACATCGTAAGATAGTGATCAACAGTATAAAGGAAGGTCACGAAAAGCGGCTCTGTAATCCCGAAGTCAGTGACTCCCATTCTCCAGAATGGTGGATTGACACAACAAGCCGAATGGTGACTCCCGGCAGCTCAATGAGCTCCTGAATAATCAGACGGCATGCCTGCCATGCTATATAACTGCTCTAACACCTGAGTGTCTGAGTGGTTCAGCCTCACAGAGCACACATACAAACTAGTCATTAGTTTAGAGGTTCGCCTTCGGAAATGCTTTTAACAGATTCCACTACTAATGAATCTATTTTGTATTTTACTGCTTTGTATATGAATATTCATCTAAGTATAAAGTATAACCTTTAATGCTATACTTGTAACTATAGGAACCATATATTCCAGCTACAAACGTTATTGTATCATCATTTGCTGACCAACTACAGGAAACTCCATCCATTGTACCAGTACCATCTTCATTCATTATCATTTGATCCGGGTAACTACTATGTACCTCATCGCAAACCCAATTTCCACACAACTTTGAGGAAGATTTGCAAGAGCACAATGCAACAACTATACAAATACAAATAAGCAAAACGGAAACTCTTTTTATTTTCATAATAACTCCTTCCATTCTATAGAATTTATTCGCACTTTAAGTTAGGATAGAGGTTTTCCCTCGGCGCTTTACACTTATATTCTTCTAATCTCACTACAGGTGACAAAAGTACATTCTGCGATAATCACATCATGAAATGATTGAACCATATACTCATACGATGCGCGATAGTCTGTGCCATATACTTATACCTCCTCAATTGAATTTTGATAAATTTTCGTGAAGTATGCCACTTGACGAAGTAGTCACTCCACAAAAGAATCTGTTACAATTATACATAGCACTACAGTTTCTGTACGCTCCGCATAGTGTCTGCACTATAACGTCCAGTACAGGATCTTGCGGTGCCGGCGGTTCCTCCTGCTTTCTTGCACATCTTAAAAGTATGTACTTGACAATGGGCAACCTCAACACGCATTTCATTTTGGACAGTATCCGTCCAGGTGCCATGAGCACATCACCCATATGTTGGTTTCCCGCGTCGATATTTAAAGTGACCGGGACTTTTTGCGGATAATGTTTTTATAGCATCCGCAATAGCGGCGGCATCTGGCCGGTCTCATGCGCCCTTGCCGGGGTATCCGCAACATACCTTTCCTTCTTACATTTCACGACTGGCCGGATCTGTCCGTAATCTATGTTCCCTACCGCAATGGGATGAAGTTTTCCGTATCTAGGCTGCCTACCGCGGTTCTGTACAGTTCCTCATCTCGGTAATTGCAGACATATCCGGCAGCAGACATGTTTTCCAGGTCGAAAAGGATAAATTGGTCATTTCCCCGGTCAAAATACAGTGGATGCAGCATTCGCTTATCAAAAGCTCCGATATATGACAGATTATAGGGTGAGTACTTTTTGACAGCGTCTTGGACCGGTTCTTCCCACGCAGGGGATGAAAAACTAAAGTACCCTAGTAGAAGCGTTTCCGCTATATCATCTGTCATCATATAGCCTTGCGTTTCCGAGAAAGGCGAAGGGCCGCCCCTTCTGGACAGGATGATCCTGGCCGATTCGCCTGAGATTCGGAGTACCTTGCTCCCGTTGACCGTGAACGAATACCCTACGGAAACAGACAGACCGCTTTGCCCGTCGGCTGTCCCATGGAGATCCTTAAATATCAGACCCGGGTATTTTTGTTCCAATGTCTTTGTGATTCGGCTTCTTGGAAGATTGCTGGCATCGATAACAAAGAACCATTTCCAGAGCAGGCCAGCTATCAATACGATGCCGATCGTGATCAGTAATATGCCCACAACCTTTCTGACCATGACCATTTTCCTCTTTCCCTGTTTCCCAGTGTTCTTTCCCATCGCCCATTTGTTATTTTGGGTGACCTGCAGCCCGTATACAGTCTATCTGATAAGAAGTGGAATGACATTCTGTTCCCAAGCTCTTTCGGATTTCCCCTGTCCTTTCTCATTTTTCGCTTCCTGTACAGCAAAAGTATTCGCATGTGGAGCGTTCTCATCATCTGGATTGCCACAACTCGCCGCTTCAGTAGTCCGGATGGTTTTTAGGTATTCCCCGGCTGTACGCAGAGGAGCAGGATCTATGTTCCCTGACACCGCTCCTCCGAGTGTACTAATTTATGTATTTTGTCAGCGCATAGTATGATTCGCAATAATGGGGATGGTTAAAGGCTTTTTTGACCATATATTGCCATGCTATGGGCAGTTTGAACCCCTCAAACCGATCCGCGACATCCACTGTCGCGTAATCAAACACGGCATTCCCTCCCGCCATGACATTGCCGAGCAGCTGCATATAAAATTGCCCTGTCTGACAGATCTTGCAGTAACCAAGGAGCCATGATCCTTCCTGTTCATACGTATAAAAGCCATCGCATACATTCGGGTAATTGGGGGCGCTCAGAGAATAGACGCAGTTGTCGTTCCTGATTTTTCCAGGATCAACATCCCCGAAATTCAAGGCCTTGTGGCAATCACAGAAATATGTATAAGTCTCATCCCTGTCAGCCGCGATCGTAGACAACGAGCGTTCCAGGTCTTCGACTCCCTGCCTGTTTGCTTTATATTGCAGGGGCTCATATTCCTTGACCAGTCCCAATAATTTATCCTTTTCCTGCACCGTACTGGATGCTATACTGTAGGCGTAATCGCCGGCGCTTGCTGGTTTGGTTACTCCATACAAACCAAAGTTCCATTCCGCACAGGGAAGCATAGGGACGAAATCATCTTTATTAATGACGTTGAATATACTCCTGTATTTCGCGTCATTCCTGTTCATGCTGACCGTTGTAGCGGGCGCCGCAAACGTATATGCAAAGACCTCATTGTTTTCCGCATATTCAGCTGCCAGGATATTCGCGATGCCGGCGCCGCGGGAATGACCTGTAATCCAGTAAGTCGGCTCTTCGATCTCATTATCCTCGACGAAGCTGTCAACCTGTTTCTTAATCCTATTCGCAGCGATATCGAACCCCATATGGTTGCTGGTGTTGTTCCAGTCAGTGTGCGCGGCCTTGCCCATCGCTTCATATCCGATATTAAAATTTGACGACCACTCTTCAGGTGAACCGTTGGTACCCCTTATTATGATGGCAACCACATTCTTTTTCGAGTTCTCCGTCTGGATGGTCTGGTAGCCGATATAGGCCTCAGACAGGTGGCTGTCATGATATTCTGAGCTTAATCTGTAATCCAGTGGCTCCCCGGAGCTTCCATCCCCGGCAAAGCCGATTCGGTGCAAAAAGTCACCGCTGTCAGTGAAGCTAGTCCCGTCTGAAACACCCATCCGGCTCCCTTTATTTTCGTCCTCGGAATATGCCATTGCGGACATCAGCAGTGATAATGTAGCCAGGTCGCTGTTGTATGTCGTTGGGTCGTTGAAAAAGCTCTTCAAGTTCACGGTATAAGCGGTATCTGTAATACATTTCTCCCCCAGATTGTACCATGTTGCCGCAAAACTGTTGCTCTTCGGATTCGCGTCCTCGCCATCCCTGATCCCGTCATAATCTGTATCCGGGAGGACGGGATTGGAGCGGTAATCGTATACCCAGAACTCTAGCTCTTTTATATTCATGTCGATACCTATACCGCGCAGTTTCAGCACGAACTCGATGACTTCATTCAGGTCTACCTTGCGGAGTTCCCCCAGTTCATCCCTATCAGTCAACCCGTCATGGTCCGTGTCAAGTGCGGAAACATCGTCGACAGGGCCATCGAGCCGTACTTTGGTAAAATTGTCGAGCATAACCCAGACGCCCTCCGAAGTCTCGCTAATCATACCTGCAAGTTTTGCTAGCTCCTCGGAAAACGTAGAATCAGCGATGTTGGCAAAAATGCCGCCTGTTTTCCGGTAAAGTTCGCCATATGTATACTCATACTGGGGATGTGAAACGACCGATGTGATAATCCCGCTTTCCTTCAGCTTCTTTACCGCATCCGCCATCCCGTGGTAATCCCCAGAATACAGGTCTTTATAACCTGCATCCGTGACCAACACAATATATTTCTGTCCCGTGAATCCCCGGAAGATCTGGCTGGCACTGTACAGCGCATCGATAGGTGTCTCATCCGTATCCCCGCCGCCATTTACGATAATCCGGTTGAGTTCTTCAGCGAATTTCCTCGTACTCGTAGTGAAATTACGGTCATCGAACATATGCAACTGTGTCGAATCCTTTCCGTCTTCAGCGATATCGCGGAATGTGACCAACCCATAACTGGCCTTCACATCGCCGGAGTTTTGAAGCAGGTTATTGAATTCGATGATGTTCTTCTTCACGTTCTGTATGACAGATCCCATGGACCCAGTATCGTCAATCACGAAAATGATCCTTGAGTCCGCGTAATAGTCAGATATTCCCGTTGCCCTTTCTTTCCCGGCAAGGAGCGCATACTCCTTTGGTGCGTTGGCCGGCGTGGCTGTTGCGGCAGAGGCATTTGCCGGAGTCGCGGTATAGATATAGCCGTCATCAACCATGTCCAGGAGTTCCTCGTTCGTGATCCCTGATTCGTACTCTATCTCCTCCTGCGTCATTACCCTGTCATTCGGGCTGTCCGGCACGGCCGCGAACATGGAGCGAACCGGGGAAACAGGGGACTCCAGTTGATCTTCCGCATTAACGCCAATGTAATCAAGGAAGTTTTCGGCATTCACTACCATATACGTTCCAGAGTCAGCGCTGACAGACAGCTCGTTTCCGGATACCTCAGGGATAATAAATTCCGTTTTTTCATCATTCATCTTCAGAACGACCAGTCCCTCGCTGTTTCTGACTGCGAACGACAGTGTGACAGGAACGTCCGTCTTGATAGTGACCGGTTTCCCAAGGCCGAATGTGCTGTTTTTAAGGCTTTCCTCATCACTCTCGGATATGCTGAACTGCTGCTCTTCTGCCCAAGTAACGGAAGCGCTTACTGTCGGCACCGCAGCATTGTCCTCAGCAAGGCTGTCAGGTAATGCGAACGAAACGGTTCTTTTTACTTTCCCGTCTTCCGTTTCCCCGTCGGTCTTTGCCTTCAGCGGATCCAGTCCGTACTCTGTTTCTTTGCCGTCCCAAATTCCGTCACTGTCGGAATCCGGGTTGAGCGGGTCGGTATGATATACATGAACTTCGTCATAATCGCTGAGACCGTCGAAGTCAGTATCCCGCTCGCTGCAGGAAGTCCCATATTTAACCTCTTCCAGATTGGTCAACCCGTCGCTATCGGAATCCTTCTCCCCGTCAGACATGCCCTCGCTACCCGTGTCGTACTGCGCGGGATCCGTCAGGGAATCAGTGATTTCAATATAATCACTTAATCCGTCGCCGTCACTGTCGTCCTTTGACGGATCCGTGCCAAGGAACGCTTCCAGTGAGTTGCTGACCTTATCACTGTCATGGTCATCTTTGCTGCCTGATGGCTTCTCCTCGCTTCCAGAATTCTGGTCCTTATTGTTGTCCTGATGAATTACATTGTCTGTGTTGTCCGCTGTTTGGGATGCATGCTGGTGTTTCGAGACTAAGCCCTTTCTGGCGGTATACTTTACGATTCCGTTCTCGACCCATCTGCCATCTGCATTCACATCGTATCCATCTGGGGTGGTGCAGCTATGAAGCATTTTACCGGTCTCATCGAAATAATAGCAGTATCCGTCTATCCACTGCCAGCCTGACAGATACGCTCCGAAGGTCCCGTCATGCTCAGTATTGAGGAAAAACCAGTCAGTCCCATCATGGTACCAACCATAATCCATCCGTCCCAGCGTCCCGTCACTGACTTCGTGCAGATGGTATTTCCCCTGCCATCCGATGAGCATGCGCCCGTCATCGTCCATAAGATACCAGTCATCGTCGCCTTCTGAATACCATCCTGTTACACGGCTTCCATCTGCCTTCACATTTGTCCAGACGGAGCCATCGAAGTTCCATGTCCCCGCCATGGTGTTTGTTGCGATAGCCATGCTCATGATGGCGCTCAGAAATACCCGTAGTCCCTTATTCTTCACACTTGTTTCCTCCTTTTCAAAAACTGTAACTTTCCTGCTAGCAAAAAAACACATCGAAAAAAATACGCGGAATAGCAAATGAAATTGCTCAGTAGATATGGAAAGCCATGTGTGTTTATGCTATAGAAATCTTTTGATATATATGTACTGCAACTTGCAGGAAAATTACTCGTTTCTGCAAATTTGCCCCTGTTACAACAACTTGGCATTTTGGCAAATCACTGACCAATAGCAAAAAGTAGTGAGCGCCATCCCGCACTCCTTTGCCGCAGACGAACCGGCGATTTTCTACTTTCCATCGCTGTTAAGCGCTGTGGAAGTTATCTGGCATGGGCTGAGGTCTTCCGGAGCGAACACCCTGCGCTTACGCTGCCGCGATTCCCTCTGCATGTCGCTAGCGGATGTTGACTTGCTCGTTCTCATCCATAAAAGAAAGGACTTGAATCACGATGTCGCTGAGAGACCTCCGGATTTTCATCCGGATGACTATGAAACCTCAGTCAACCCGCCCAGGCAGAAGCCCGTTATCCTTACTCTTAACAACACTCTTCCGCTACTCAGAGAGCAGGGATCTGATCAGAAATATTAAAAACTCATTCAGCAGCAGTGTGCTACACAGGCAAAATCATTTTTACGGATTTTCTTTACCTCGGGAATAGTGAAACCAAAATTTAGGTTCCCGACTCACACTTGTACGCTCCCCAAAGAGTTCTTTGACAACGAAAAGTACCATCCGACATTGATCCTCTGTCAGCTTAAGAGTTATCGCGGAACAGTATCCAAACACTCGCCTGTTTCACCATCAACATAAATCATATCAATTGTTGACAGGTGATTGTCTACACGCCAACTTAATCTTACCTGATAATATTTTTTCTCATTCCCTTCTCGGGAATTAATCGCTGAAGCTGACACAAATGTCTCTTTTAAGTCCGGTGTAACATTCCAATAATCACAGGCAATCTGACATGCTTCGTCTTCCGTAATATGCTGTTTAGACTGATTCGATACTTTTTGTTCCTGAACGCTCCCGTTACTCACCCATGCTCCTGAAACATTAACTGTGTATCCATCCGGCGTAACGGTATTCGAATACATATAGCCTCTGTTATCAAAACAATAACACTCTGCGACTCCATCTCCATTACCATCTATCCATTTCCATGTATTTACCGGATAACTCCCATCATCTTCCTGCCACCACCATCCGATGTTATCCTGCTGCCAGCTTCCGGCATAAGTATACGTACCAGAAAATGCAACCATCGCAAATGCTGCTGCCACCGCAATAATTCTGGATTGATTCTTTTTCATAAAATTATTTCATCTCCTTATTGCAATATGCACTTCATCTTCTTTTAGCAACATGCCCAAACTTTACGCAGTATATTTGACCGCAGTGTACCTGCTCACTGTTTTGCTATCTGCTCATTTACATTGAATAAATATTCTGTTTTTAACGGGAAATCCCAGTGTTCCTTGCCATCCCAGCTTATATACGGCCCTTTCTCAACACATTCGCCTGTATCAAGATCGATGCAAATATGAGTAAAAATACCTGTTCGCCATCTGACAGCAACCACCAAAGTATTTCCATCCATGCTGTCTCTCCAATCGAAGGCATTGCCATGATTTCTTATATACTTATTAACTACTTCATAAGCTTTTTCCCGAGTCAATGTCTCCGAAGAATTTTCACTCTCTCTGATCCAAGCGCCATCCGCCCCCACAAGGTATCCATCAGGCGTAACCGTATTCACAAGCATAGCTCCGTCACTTCCGACATAGTAATCTCCGATCCATTCATTATCCGCCATATAGCCGTTTGAATGAAAATAATACCAATAACCATTTATGAGTTTCCACGAGCTTACTGGATAACTCCCATCATCTTCCTGCCACCACCAACCGATATCATTCTGCATCCATGTTGCGGCCAACACTGACTGACTGCATAATGCTGAAAGGATTAGCGCTAATATAACACTCTTTGCTCTCATATTAACCTTCTGCTCATTATGACTATTTTCATTCATAGTCTACCACCCTACATACGGATTACCTACGCCAATAAGCCTCTCAGTACCAAATGATATCTTCAAAAACTCCACACCAGAGATGTCTACGTTCATTTTTTGCGGTTTATCCTTATAAGTAAAACCAGAATATGAAGCCAGCAGAATGCCGTCCCCATAAATATATATAACATCATCACTTATGTCCGCCTGTAGTCTCTTTGCTCGTTCACTAACATAGATGACGCCTGTCAAAGAATTATATTTACCATCCAGATAATACTCTACACTCGCAGGCTGATGATAAAGGATGACTCCCATTATATTTGAATCATATACAGTGCCGTAGTTATCTCCATCGTTGTCACGGTCAATATAAAGATATCCCGTCTTAGTATAATAATCCAAAGTAGTCAATCCTACTGGAATTCTGGACTTCCATGTATCATATTCTCTTTGCAGTTCTTCATCATTAGGAACCACCGCAATGGCTTTTTTCAAAAGCGCAACCACTGCTTCAACCCCACTGTTTTTATAAGTGGAATCTATTCGGGACATAATGTCGTCTTTATAGGAAATTTCATAAATAGTGCGTCTGGTTACCAATTCTTCGTCATTACCGATTTTTTTAATTGCTGTATTGATCTGCTCAATCGCATCCGCATAATTCCCTTCAGATGCTAAAGATCCGGCTACCGTCAATGCCTCACTACGAACCTTGTCTTTGTAATCAGCCTTTATTGTTTCAGCACTAGAACTTGATCCGGTACTAGAACTGGTACCTGAACCAGTACTTCCTGAGAATGCAAAATGGTTTTTATCCCACTTTCCATTTTCATCAACCCAATAGCCGTCAATGCTCCTATTGGTTGCCATTCTTCCAGAATCCAGCAAATAATAATCGCCCACCCATTGATTCTTAACCATGGCTCCGCTGCCTGCGAAATAATACCAATATCCGTATATCTGCTGCCAGCCGGTCACCATAGCTCCACTTTCTGTACAATAATATGTCGCAGTATTATCTGAAACAAAACCAGTCTCCATGTAACCTCTGGCATCAAAATAATACCAAGTATTATCTACCATGTACCATGATGCCTTTGGGTAAGATGTCCCATCAATATCATACCACCAACCGACATTATCTTTTACCCAACCTGCCGCCAATACAGGTGTAGTTGCAGTTATCATCATCATAAATAAAGCTAATAAAAATACCCTTTTCCTTATAGCGCGAATCATAATAATACCCTCCTTGTATTAATCGTCAAATTATACAATACTATAGTATTTTAATATTGTCAAGCAATCGTTATATAATAGTATTGTAATAATTGACTCCGGAGGCGTATTTCCATGCTCAGCAGCCGTATTAAAGGATTGCGGACAACCCATCAATTATCCCAAGTGGAACTAGCTTCAGCGCTTAATGTTTCTAAGCAAAGTGTTTCTAACTGGGAAAATGACAATATTCTGCCGTCAATCGAAATGCTTATTAAGATTGCTGCATTTTTTCATGTAAGCACAGATTATCTGCTGGGTTTAGATGACAAAGAATACCTGCAGGTATCCGGTCTCACGCCGGAACAGAAGGCGCATATTCAGTTCATTATAAATGATATCCTTAAAGAATGAGCCTGCCCGGGCGGGCAGGCTCACTTTAAAGCAACTTACTCATAAAATGGATTTATTCCTACTGAAGAACACTGCGGTCACACATTATGCTCATAGAGCAGCACCTCCTCGTCTTTAATCGCAGTCAAGAATTCCTGATCAAGATTTCCCGTGGTGAGCAGATCAACTCTTTTCCCAAACGACTGTTCCTGATCGACCATGAGGCCACCCAGTGCCCATCCTTTAATCTGCCCCCGATCAATCCGCAGATCCACATCATTGTCATCCCGGGCCGTTCCCCTAGCGTATGAGCCGAAAAAAAATACGATCCGCGCCATATGCACACGCTTTTGCCTTTTCTTTTCTAAAATCATATTTCCTGTTTATGAAAGAACATTCTTTCTTTTACTGAGAGATTCCTTGAAAAATAACAAGAAAGACATCGATAGCGTTTGTGAAAAACTTCTATATGACTATATCAAAAACCACGCAGAAGACATTTTACGCTGGGACACTCCAACTAATACCTCAGATGCTGATATAGAAAAATCTATTTATAAGCCCGCTTTCTCTTCTCTCCAAAAATATGAAGACTCGCTGCTTTGTAAGGAAGAAAATTTGTCAGATGACGACAACGACATTATTTCTCGCATTGCTAAAAACATATTACCTTATCAAACAGTTTGATTAATCCAGCCGAACCATATAAATTCAACAGAGAAAGTTTAGGTTTCCAATGGAACTCAAATAATCACATAAAACTTCTCAATCTTACTATTGATGCAATCCTGGGTTTGGGCGATTAAATATTTTCTACCCCCGTTTTGGTACACTATCTGTACACTATTTTTCCTCAGATAATGTACCAAAACGTCCCAAAACGACTTTTTGCCATTCCAATTCGTAGTTTTCTGAAGCCTTGATTTTTACCTTAAATCCTCGAAAAACCACGATTTTAAGCCAAAAAAAGGGCCTACATTCCTGTAGACCCAAAGAGGCGACAACCGGATTCGAACCGGTGGATCAGGGTTTTGCAGACCCACGCCTTACCACTTGGCTATGTCGCCTTATTCTCTTCTCTGATGACCCCAACGAGATTCGAACTCGTGTTACCGCCGTGAAAGGGCGATGTCTTAACCGCTTGACCATGGGGCCTGATTTCTCAACGAATCTAATTCTAGCATACTTCCGGCGTCTTGGCAAGTGGAATTCACAAAACCTGCCGTCAGGTATCCGTGCGGCAGGTTTTGCAAACTCCCCGAGTAGGACTCGAACCTACGACAGCGCGGTTAACAGCCGCGTGCTCTACCACTAAATACGGTTACAACCGTAAAGTCAGGGATGAATCTTATACCATAACCGACTTATGAATCATTTTCTTTGTTCAGGCCGGTGTCAATCTTCGCTTTCAACGGAAAACAGTTTACCATGAATATCTTCATCCGTCAAGAGGAAACTGCCGGATTTTACAGCTTTTTTTGCCCCCGTTGAAACAGGTATAATGCGGTATGGATTACAGACCGAAGCGGTATGAATGATCGAACAAGGCGGGGACTGCCCCGCCTGTCAGACCGGGATGCGTTCCTGCTTCTGTTCTTTCAGGAACAGCACCCCGTCTCCCCACTCAGCACAGAACTGCTGATAGGTCATGTTCATTTCTACTGTGATATTATAGTCCCTGTCTACTTCGACGCGGTTGAACAATTGCCCGGCGATCATCTTCTTTTCTTCCATCGACGCCGTTTCAAATTCCTCCGCCCAGCTTTTGAACTGGTTATAGGCCGGGGAAATCCTGTCCAGCCCCTGCTTCTTCCTTTCTTCTTCCTCCTTCAGGGCGGAAAGTTCTTTTTCAGAATCGGAAATCTTTGTCTTTACGGACCTTATCACCTGGGAAAGATCCTCCGCGGTATAGACGCTGTCGCCCGTAAGGCTCTTTGCGATCTCCATCTGGAGCCTGTCAAGCTGTGTCCGGCTCTTTTTCAGTTCCATCTCCAGCTTCTTCTGCTTCGCACGGCTGCCGGCCATCTGCCTTCGGAACAGCTCCTGGAGGCGTTCTTCCTCCGGCGCGCCGCTCATACCGGCAAACAGCTTCCGCATAAGCCGGCAGACCTTCCCGTCCACCCGGTCAGCCTGATACGTCACATGCCCTTCGCACTCCACCAGCTTACGCGCCTTATGATAGCAGCAGTATTTCAGCTGGTCCACCGCGTAAACGCTCCCGTCAGCCCTCGTGTAGCTGTCCCTGTACCGCATGGTCGTCAGCCGGCCGCCGCAGTGGGCACAGAACACATTCCCGGAAAGCATCGCCCCGCTTTTGGTCTGCATCGCGATATGCCGCTTTTCTTCGCTCGCGTTATTCCTCTGCTTCAGGATGTAGAGAATCTTTTCATAGTCCTCGTCGCTCCTGATCTGCAGCGCCGCGAGCGCCGGGGAAGTCGTACCGTCCTCCAGCCTGCCGCAGTAATAGGGATCGTTCAGCATCCGGTTGATCTTGATGCTGGTAAATTTCCCGCCGTTCTTCGCCTTATACCCGTGCTTATTCAGATAATCCGCCAGCCTCCAGGAGCCGTAGCCTTTGTTGATGGTCATATCGTCGATCATGGCCAGCACCTCGCGCTCGTCCGGGTCAATCTCATACTTCCGGATCTTCTGGTTCTTCCGGTTCACCTGCCCGCTGTCCGCCAGCCTGTACCCGAACCTTACCGGACCGCCGGTGTAGAAACCGTCCGCGATCATCTGCTGCATCTTATTCCTGATACGAATGGAAGTCTTCTCACTCTCCCCCGACGCCTGCCAGAAGCGGATATAATTGGTCAGCTTGTCAACGTGGGTTTCAAACCTCTGCTGCCCCTCCTGGCTGCTCCAAACCTCGATGCCGTGCTTCACGAACCATTCCACAATGAAAGGCGTCTCGTCGTCGATCCTTCCGATCCGGTCAAACATGAAGACCAGGAGCACGTCGAATTCCCCTTTCAGCGCCGCCTCCTTCAGATCCTGGATCGCGTCCCGGTCTTCGGCTGATACCTTATAGCCGGAAATGCCCATCTCGGAAAATTCCTTCACGATCTCCCACTCATACTGCCGGCCTGCAAACTCATGGCAGGCGTTCTTCTGCATCGGGATGTCCGCCTGGTTCTTATCATTCCTGTCCACCTGCTTCTTCGTAGACACTCTGTATAATGTATAAACCCGTTTCATAACGCACCTCCTATATTTCCTTATATAATGTAGAAAGCCGCGTTACTTTGGCCTGTATTCGGTTATCAAGGTACATTCATCAGGACTCCCCTCCAACAGATATCCCTCATCAATATCTTACCTCACTTCCATCATAATGTCACGGATGCCGCCGCAGTTACCCGCAGCCCTTTCCCTTTGCGCAATCATTCGTCCGCCGTTTCCGGAGGCAGCGCCTGCAGCCGCCCCGCGTAAGATGATGTCAGGATATCCCGTACCCTCTTTTTGACGCCATCTGACTCTGCGGCGCTGAACCTCACTGTCACCACATCGTCCCCAAGACGGACCTTCAGCACGGGGGATTCCGCAGGGCCTCCGTTTACACTTATCTCTGACCCGCTCGTCTTCATAAGCGCATACCCGTTCCCTGTCAAGGCGCTTCCACCGTCTCCGGCAGCATATCCGCATCGTCCAGTCCCAGGCTGACCCTCAGCGCCGCATTGATCCGCTCCATCTGCCCCTCCGTCATCTTCCCGACATAATAGCGGACGCGGCGCTTATCAATCGTCCTGACCTGCTCCAGCATGAACAGGGATACCTCGGCCAGCCCTTCCACATCTTCCAGCACCACATGGGTCGGCTGTGACGGTTTCTTATAAGTCCTTGTTGTTGCCGGCGCAATAATGATGGTCTGGGAAAATGTATTCCCCATATCATTCTGAAGGACCACAACCGGGCGGACGCCTCCCTGCTCCGACCCTACATACGGATTTAAGTCGGCATAAAAGATATCCCCCCTGTGGAACTCCCGGTTATCCTGGTGTTTAGGCTTCGTGTACATATGATTTCCCTCTCTTTCCCGTACTGTGCCGTACCTGTTTCTCCGAGAGGGCTTCCGCCCTGAAGCTCTGAACCGCGTCTGCCAACCCCGGCCTCCTGCGACGGCCCTTCCGGCATACCGGCAGATCAGATGCGGCAGGTCATGAAGTCCTCTCAGGGGGTAGCCGACGGGAACGGGCAAATCACAACCCCAGGATACATTTTTTTATGATTCTTTTCAGCCGGCAGATCTTCTTGCTGATATTCTGCTGTGTGCTTCCCTGCATACGGGCGATCTCCGAAGCGGAATATCCCTCAAAAACCCACAGCGTGAGGATTTCCCTGTCCGAATCGGAAAGCCCGGACAGGCACCTGTACAGGACCGGGGAATCGACCTTCTCGATCCAGGAATATCTTCCCCAAACACCAACATCCTCCTGCTCCACAGAAAAGGCGGACAGGAAATGCAGAAGCAGGGCGCTGTTCCCCTCGTCCGCAATATCCCCATCCTCGAAAAACGCCTGCGGGCCCACCTCCTGGGTATGTTCCGCGTACCTGCGGTTGCTGTTAAATACCCCGCGGTCAAACTCATACATGGCCTCAATCGCCGCCTCGTCCATACCGGCCGCGGCGTATTCCCTGCGCAGCCGCTTCCATTCTTCCTCAAATTTCTTCCATTCATATCCTTTATTAAATTTCATTCCGTTACCTCCGGGTTTTTTGAAAAGTTGAAAAGTTTCAAAAAACCCGGGATCACGGATATCTGGCCGCATACGCGAGCCATTTCCTTATTGCGGACACCATTCCCCTGCTCCTTCCGGGGCAGAGGCACCCTGTGAAATGCCTGTCCGGGCGGCTTCCCGCGCCTGCACGCAAAAAAGCCGGACAACAACCGGCAGGGTGAATCCGTCATCCGACGTCATCCTGCCAGGTCATTGCCCGGCCATTTGGTATCTCTCAGCGCCGCTTTATGCGGCGGGGTCCATTCTCGGTGTCCTTGTCCATATTCAGTTAAGTGCGCTCTGCGCCATTTCCTGTTGTTCCTGTCGTTCCCTCTATCTCCGGTTCATTCCCTTCCGAAACGCCATGTTAAGCTCTGATACCTGGC
>CANQME010000075.1 GCA_947624815.1 uncultured Lachnospiraceae bacterium
TTATCAAAAGACCTCTCGAAAGTCTGCAAACCCGCATAAATACTGGGTTTTTACGACTTCTCAACTTATTCGAACTCAATCGTCCCCGTCGGCTTCGGCGTGAAGTCATACAAGACCCGGTTCACGCCCGGCACCTCGTGGGTGATCCGCTCCACCAGGCGGCACATCAGGTCGAACGGGATGTTCTCCACCGTCGCCGTCATCGCGTCCGTGGTGTTGACCGCGCGGATGATGACCGCCCACTCAAACGCCCTCTTGCCATCCTTGATTCCGGTGGATTTGAACTCCGGAACCACGGTGAAATACTGCCATACCTTTCCTTCCAGACCATTCTTTGCGAACTCTTCCCGCAGGATCGCATCGGACTCGCGGACCGCCTCCAGACGGTCGCGGGTGATCGCGCCGGGGCAGCGAACGCCCAGACCGGGGCCGGGGAACGGCTGGCGGAAGACCATGTTGTCCGGCAGGCCCAGCTGCTTTCCGACCACGCGTACCTCGTCCTTGAACAGGATCTTCACCGGCTCTACCAGCTCGAACTGCATATCCTCCGGCAGGCCGCCGGCGTTGTGGTGAGCCTTGATGCCTTTCTCGCTCTCCAGGATATCCGGCCAGATGGTTCCCTGCGCCAGGAATTCGATGCCGTCCAGCTTCCGGGCTTCCTCGGCAAACACCTCGATGAACTCGCCGCCGATGATCTTGCGCTTCTGCTCCGGTTCGGAGACGCCGGCCAGCTTGTCCAGGAAGCGGTCAGTCGCGTCCACATAGATCAGATTCGCGTTCATCTGATTGCGGAACACCTCGATCACCTGCTCCGGCTCGCCCTTACGCAGAAGGCCGTGGTTCACGTGCACGCATACCAGCTGCCGTCCGACGGCACGGATCAGGAGCGCCGCCACCACTGAGGAGTCTACGCCGCCGGAGAGGGCCAGAAGCACCTTCTTGTCGCCGATCTGCTCCTGAAGGGCCTTTACCTGCTCCCTGATAAATGCTTCCGCAAGCTCCGGGTTGGTGATTCTTGTCATGTTGTCGGGTCGTCTGTCGTTTGCCATTTTCATACCTCCATACTTTGTCTGTTGTAATGAATGCTGCTTTGTTTTTTTATTTCACTATCTGACACCAGCCGATAGACCGGTGAACCCTCACAAATTACATCTCATATATTTGTGAGTATCGAATAGTTTGCAGTACTATTCCATGTTTTATTTTTGAAACCTTTACTGATTAGAAAGTAATCTTCCTTGGATTAAGTGTTCATCCAAATCATACGCAAAGGACAACGCTCTGACTAAGTCGCTATTCTATGGATTCTCTGCATTTCTGCTTCCATCAAGCTTGACTGCTCCCACCACCTGCCCCGGCAGGATCGGCAGCTCATAAAACCGCTTCCCGGTGGCCTGATAGATCGCGTCCGCGATGGACGGCAGCGGCGTATTGATCACGATCTCACCGATGGATTTTGCGCCGAACGGGCCTCCGTCCTCGTAGCTGTTCTCGAACGCCACATGGATATGTCCAAAATCGGTTCGGGTCGGGATCTTGTACTGCATCAGCGAATTCTCATGGACACGGCCGTCGTCGCTGTAGGAAATGTTCTCGGTCAGCGCCATGCCGATTCCCTGGACAATGCCGCCCTCCGCCTGAACGCGTGCCAGGTTCGGATTGATCGGCGTGCCGCAGTCTACGGCAGCGTAGAAATCTACTACCTCCACATGGCCGGTCTGCAGGTCCACTTCGATCTCTGCCGCGCCCACCATGTAAGGCGGCGGCGAGACCATGGAGCTGTGGGTATAGGTGGTCTCCAGCGCAATATCGTTGCCGCACATGGAGGCGATGACAATGTCCTGCAGGGAGACGGAACGCTGCTGATTTTCAACGGCTCGCCTTTCGTCCTGAACTTCTGCCAGTCCGGCATCCGCCACCCCCTCTTCCTCCAGCACATACACCTTCCCCCCATCGAACTCCACCTGCTCCTTCTCACACCCAAGCAGCTTCGCCCCCAGCTTGCAAATCCGCTCCCGCAGATCCTGGGCGCATTTCTCCACCGCTTTGCCGGTAACAAATGTAGTGCTGGACGCATAGGAACCGGAATCGTAGGGCGAAGCGTCCGTGTCCGCTCCGAACACTGTGATGGCGTCCACCGGACACTCCAGCACCTGGGCCGCGATCTGGGCCAGGATCGTGTCGCACCCGGTCCCCATGTCGGCGGCGCCTATCGTCAGCGTGTAGTAGCCTTCTTCATTGACCTTCAATGTGGCGCTGCCCACGTCCATGCCGGAGATACAGCAGCCCTGCATGGCCATCCCCATGCCCATGGCGCGGATTTTGCCGTCCGGCAGGCGCCGGACCGGGAACTTCTCCGCCCAGCCGCTCATTTTCTTCACACGGGCCAGACATTTGTCCAGCGCGCAGCTGGTGTTGGGCTCGCCGTAGTAGGCCGGCATCACATCGCCTTCTTTTACAATATTCATCTCCCGCAGCGCAAACGGATCCATATGAAGCTCCGCTGCCAGTTCATTGACCGCCGACTCCACCGCAAAAAGCCCCTGGGTCGCGCCGTAGCCCCGGTACGCGCCGGCCGCCATGATATTGGTGTAAACCACGTCGCTGACGAATCGGAACGCCTCAGCCTTTCCGTAGAGCGGGATGGATTTGTGGCCGGACAGGCCCACGGTGGTCGGTCCGTGATCGCCGTAAGCGCCGGTATTGGAAATGGTATACAAATCGATGCCGCGGATGCGTCCGTCCTTCATCGCGCCCAGGCGCACGCGCATTTCCATCTCGTGGCGGGGCGTGGAGGCGGTCATGCATTCCTCGCGGGTGTAGATCATCTTGCTGGGCTTCTTCGTCTTCCATGTGACGAAGGCCGGAAATATTTCCGCGACCACGGTCTGCTTGGCGCCGAACCCGCCGCCGATCCTGGGCTTTGTCACCCGGACCTTCGACTGGGGGATCCCCAGTGCGGCTGCCACGATGCGGCGGCAATGGAACACGATCTGTGTCGAACTGGTCACATGGAGCCGTCCGTAGGCGTCGATCGTGCAGAAGGTCCGGAAGGTCTCCATCATGGTCTGTTGGGCCGCCTTTGTGTGGTAGGTCCGGTCCAGCACGATATCGCATTCCGACAGCACTTTGTCAATGTCGCCGCCCCGGCTTTCGTCGTGGGCGCACAGATTCCTCCGGTTGTCCGCCCCCACCGGACACAGGCTTTCCCAGTTATCCTCCGGATGCACCAACACCGGATTGTCGATAGCGGTATGGTAATCAAGAACCGGCGTAAGCACCTGATACGTCACTTTGATCAGGGCCAGCGCACGGTCCACGGCCTTCTCCGTCTCGCCGGCCACGATCGCCACCGGATCGCCCACATAGCGCACATGACGGTCCAGCAGCAGCCGGTCGTGGGGGCTGGCTTCCGGGTAGGTCTGTCCGGCGCAGGTGAAGCGCTTCGCATCCGCCGGAATATCCTCCCAGGTGTAAATGACCTCCACCCCCGGCACTTTCATGGCGTTCACCGTGTCGATGCTCTCGATCAGCGCGTTGGCATGCGGCGAGCGCAGAACCTTCACGATCAGGCATTCCTCCGGCGCCAGGTCGTCGGTGTAGACCGGCTGGCCGGTCAGAAGCTGCATGGCGTCCTTTTTGCGGACGGCCTTGTTGACCGTACGCAGGGGTTGGGAGGTTTCTTTTTCATGGTGGGTCTGGGGGGCTGTATCGTCTGCAGTGCTATTCCATACAGAACGATCTGATCTATCACTTGCCGGCAGTGCCGCGCTCCCACGCGTCTTCCGCCACTCCAGGAAATTCATCATTCCCCGCAGCTGTCCCTCGTAGCCCGAGCAGCGGCAGAGATTTCCCGCCAGATATTCCCGGATCTCCTGCTCGGACGGGTCTTCTCTGTCCCGAAAAAGCGCCAGTGCGTTCATCATGAACCCGGGATTGCAGAAGCCGCACTGCTCCGCACCCTGATCCGCGATAAAAGCGCCGAACTCGGCTGCTTCCTTCTGAAGGCCCTCCAGCGTCGTGACCTCACGACCATCCGCTCTCGCCGCCAGGACCGAACACGATAACGCCGGCTTCCCGTCCAGCCAGACGGTACATAGCCCGCAGTTGGACGTCTCGCAGCCACGTTTCACGCTATAGCAGCCCAGGGAACGGACCAGATCAATGAGAAGCAGATCCGGATGGATCTCCTGCTCGTATTTTTTGCCGTTTAACGTAAACTGTATCTTCATAGTGCCTCCGTCAGAAAATGTTGAGCCGCCCGCGCCGCCAGCGTCTTCACCAGCCGGCTGCGGTACGAGGCGCTGCCGCGCATGTTGGAGCCGGTGGGGATGTTCTCCGCCGCGTAAGCGCCGATCTCCCCGGCGCGTTTCATCGCGGCATCTTCTGATCTCGCTCCAACGTGGCGTTCCGTTTTGTCTCCGACGTGGCGTTCTTCCGATTCAGCTCCGGCACCGCACTCCGCACGCTCCGCGGCAGTATTGGCATTCGCTCCCGCGCACAACCCGGTCAACACCCCGTCCCGGTCAACCAACATCATCGCCTTCTGCGGCCGCGCCCCGAAGCAGAGCCTCAGGCTGCCGTCTGCCGTAAGCGCCGCGCCGCAGGTCAAAGCCGGAAAATCGGTATCCGTATTGCGGACCGACTGGTAATAATATTTCTCCGGCTTTTTCTTTACAATCACCCGCACCAGCACATCCCGGTCGTAGGACATTTCTGAAAAAAAGGAAACCGGAATCACGCCGCCTTTATAAAGCTCCACCTCGGCATCCAGCGTCATGAATATGGTCAGCACATCCGAGAATCCATACCTCCCGAACAGGCTTCCTCCCACGGTAGCGCTGTTCCGGAACTGAACGCCCACGATATGCTTAAGCGCCTCCTTCACGGCCCCATCCGTATATGCGTCTAGGCCCGGATGAGTCTCCAACTGCCGCAGCGTGACCATGCTGCCGATGACGAAGGCGTCGTCCCGCTCTTCGATGGCATCGAGCCCCAGCCCCGACAGATCGATGGCCGTCTGTACCCGGCCATGGCTCATTTTCAGCCACATCATGCCGCCGATGATCCGGTTGGCCTTCTTCTGGTTCAGCTCCCAGGCTTCTTCCAGACTCGCTGCTTTTCTGTATTCCTTAATCGAAATCATCCGTGTCTCCTTCTACCTCCGCCAGCACTGCTGCCGCTGCGTCCTGCTCTGTTGCCGCCACATTCTGCATCGACACCAATACATCGCGAACTCTTCCTGCCGCTATCCGCATACTCTGCCTTCTGGCGCGCCCGCCGTCCTACTGCTGCTGCGCCCTGCGCTCCTCCTGCTGCTGTCGCGCACTCCGCCATCTGGTGCGCCGCGCCATTCTATCGTCCCAGCTGCCGTTCCCGAAGCATCCGCTTCAGATACTCATACCGCATTTTCTTATCCGGATCCGCAAAATGCACCTCACGGAACTGCTCCGGATTATTCTCGTAGGACAGATCCGCATCCCCGAACTGCTCGCTGGTCAGGTCGAAGACGCGGCCTCCTGCCGCATTATAACAATGGAAACGGCCGTTCGGCAGAGGAACGCCGTAGACCTTCCCGCCGAAGATATCCTGCGCGAGAAACGCCGTGATCGAGCACTGTCCCAGCGTCCTGTTCGCCTGACTCCAGTTATCACGCATCCGCGGCGAACACGTCTCCGCGCACCAGACGTCCGAAAGCGCGTCATAAAGATCCCTCGGCGTTGCGATACCGGGATAGGTATCCGTTACTGCCGGCGCATCCGCCGTTGCCCATCCATAGAAATAATATTCCTTCATCTATCCGTCCTGCCTTCCCTTTCCGTTCTGATCCTATCATAAATGAAGAACCGCATAAAGACAACTCTTTTTTATTCACCGTTTCACTTCCTGCCAACATTATATAATCCGGCGCAAATGATTGCAACCTCATCCTTATCCGATTTCTGTTGACAGATCTCTGCCCGCCTGCTAGAATATCGTTGTTGTTTTTAAACTATAACGATTAGGAGACCATTTATGAGAAGAACACTAGCAATCCTACTGTCAACAACCATGCTTCTTCTGGCCGGTTGCGGCGGCACAGGGAACCAGCCCGCCACCACCGCTGCGACAACGGCCGCGGAGACCATTGCCACAGAAACCTCCGCTGCGGAAGCTGCAGATACCGAAACCTCTGCCGGGGAGACTTCTGCTGAGGAAACCACAGAAGCAGAAGCCCCAGCATCTGATGACGCCGCAGCGGACGCCTCTGCCGAAGCCACGTCCGGCGGGAGAACGGCAGCCGCTGTAACCTATCCGGTAACCGTCACAGACCAGATCGGCCGCGAGGTTGTCATTGAGCAGGAACCCAAAAACCTGGTTAGCGGCTATTACATTTCCACCAGTCTGCTGATCGCTCTGGGTCTTAAAGACAAGCTGGCCGGCATCGAGGCCAAGGCCAAAAGCCGCAGCATCTACCGTTTAAGCGCTCCCGAAGTCATCGATCTTCCCAGCGTCGGCACGGCCAAGGAATTCGATCTGGAAGGCTGCGCCGCTCTGGAACCGGATCTGGTCGTTCTTCCGGCTAAGCTGAAGGATGTCATTCCGTCTCTGGAAGAGCTGGGGATAACCGTCATCGCCGTGAACCCGGAGGACAAGGCTCTTCTGGAAGAAGCCGTGACCATTCTGGGAACCGCCACGAACACGGCTGACCGCGCGGAAGAGCTTCTGGCCTTCCACGACAGGCAGCTTGAGCCGCTGACGGAAGCGCTGTCCGGCATCGATCCGGCGTCCACTCCCACGGTCTGTCTCGCCAGCAACAGCTCCCTTCTGGCCGTGGCCGGTCCGGCCATGTACCAGAACAGTCTGATCGAGCAGGCAGCCGGTACCAATGCCGCCGCGGAGATCACCGATGATTACTGGGCAGACATCTCCTACGAACAGCTTCTGGCATGGGATCCGGACTACATCATCCTGGCGGCCGACGCGGAGTACACCGTGGATTCCGTCCTGCAGGACGAGAACCTGAAGGGTCTGAAGGCCGTTGTGAACGGAAATGTGTACCAGTTCCCCAACGCCATCGAATCCTGGGACAGCCCAGTTCCCAGCAGTATCCTGGGAAGCATGTGGCTGGCCAGCATCATTCATCCGGACAGCTATCCGGCGGATGGCTGGAAGAAGGCCGCGACCGAATATTACGAGACTTTCTACGGATTCACGCCGGATTTGGAGAACCTGTACAGCGCGGCAGAGTAACCGCTGCTTCCGGCAGCGCTTTCAAAAAACAGCCGTTGCCATTTGCTTTCAGATGATTTATCCTTAGATTATGAAAACGCGGCGATAAACCAGAGCCGCCGTCAGAACCGGAGGAGCGGATATGTGCACAGCTCAGAAACGGAATGCACATCCGAATACACGCAGCACACAGAATCAGGACAGCCTTCTGCACCCGCAGACTGGCCGGCCTGATTCTGCCGTTCTGTGTCTCTCTGTCCTTCTTCTCCTTGCCGGATGCGTCGTCTCCCTTCTGGCGGGCAAATACCCGCTCACCCTCGGCAGGCTTCTGGCAGGCGACGCCATGCAGCGGCAGGTCCTTCTAACGCTGCGGATTCCGCGGACGCTGATGGCTGTTCTTGGCGGCTTCGCCCTGGGCGCGGCCGGCTTCGTATTCCAGACCGTGTTCCGCAATCCCCTGGCCGCGCCGGATATGATCGGCGTTTCCTCCGGCGCCAGCGCCGGGGCCGCCTTTGCGATCCTGTTTCTTCCGGCGTCGGCCGCCGCTGTCACGCTTTCCGCCTTTGCAGGCGGGCTGCTGGCCGTTGGGATCGCCCTCGGACTGGCCTCCGCCGCCGGCGGATACGGGAGCGGACTGAATCTGCGCCGGCACCCGCACCGCCATACCCGCAGAACCGCCCCGGCCGGCGGCAGCGGCAGCATCGTTCTGGCCGGCATCGCAGTCCATTCGCTGGCCCAGACCGTTCTCATGATCCTGAAGCTGACCTCCGATCCGGAACGTCAGCTGGCTTCCATCGAATACTGGATCATGGGCAGCTTAAATGCAATCACCCTGAGCCGGATCCCGTTTTACTGCGCTGTTTGCGCCGCCGGGCTGACCGGTCTCTTCCTGCTCCACCGTCAGATCATTCTGCTGTCGGTGGACGAATCAGAGGCCCGGATGCTGGGCGTGCCGGTCGGGCGGATGCGCCTGCTGATCCTGCTGCTAGCCACCCTGGTGGTCGCCTCCGTCATCAGCGTCACCGGCGTCATCAGCTTTATCGGTCTTCTGGCCCCGCACATCGCCCGGCTTCTGATGCGCGACAACCGGCTTCACACACTGACCTTAAGCGGGCTGTTGGGCGGCGTTCTGCTGACCACTGCCGATATTCTGGCGCGCACCGCGGCCGCGTCCGAGCTTCCGGTAAGTATTTTCACATCGCTTCTGGGCGCGCCGTTCTTACTGTATCTGATCATAAGCGGAAACGGAGGCGAAGGGCATGTCAGATAGATCCTCACTGTTTCAGGAGAATCCCCGTTCGATACAGGTCTCAGCTTACGGAGGCAGCGCCCCGGCAGCTGAAGCCCCCGTCTGCCTTCAGGTATCGTCCTTAAGCGCCGGTTACGGCCGTGCTCAGATCCTGAAGAACGTCTCCTTCTGCGCGAAGCAGGGCGAGATCACCGGCCTTCTGGGTCCCAACGGATGCGGCAAGACGACGCTTCTTCGGGCGCTCTGCCGTCAGCTTCCGTTTACCGGCTCCTGCCTCTTAAACGGCCTGTCCCTGGAGCAGATGACCTCCCGCCAGCTGGCAAGACAGATCAGCTACATTCCCCAGCGCAGCGGCATCGCCATTTCCATGCCGGTAACCGACGTGGTCCTGATGGGCTTTAATCCGGTACTCGGCCTGCTGGAGCAGCCGTCACGCGCACAAAAAGAAAAAGCCCATGAGGCGCTTCGCGCCGTGGGCATGGAAGCTTACGCCGAACAGGACTATCAGATACTCAGCGAAGGTCAGAAACAGCTCTGCATCCTGGCCCGAACCATCGTGGAGGACGCTTCGCTGCTCCTTCTGGACGAGCCGGAAAGCTCCCTGGATTTCCCGCACCGGCACCGGATCATGGAACTGCTGACAGGGATCATCCGCGGGCAGGATACGACCCGCGCTGACGGCGGCACCTTATCCGAAGACACCCCCGGGAAACAGACCGTGTCCTCCGGCAAGGCCGCCCTTGTCACGCTGCACGACCCGCAGCTTGCCCTGGAATCTTGCAGCCGCCTGGTGCTTCTGAAGGACGGCGTCTGCACCGCCATTCTGCATCCCGCTGCGGACAGTCTTCCCGATATGGAAGCCTCTTTATCTGAAATCTACGGTCCCATCCGGCTCCGCGCCCTTGAAGAGAACGGCCGCCGCAGCCTTATCCTGCTGCCGCGCGGCTGAATTCGGATCGTATTTCTCCCATTATGCTGCTATACCTGCAGAATCTTATTTTGACTCCGTTTCATTTCAGAATCTTCGTCAACGTCTCTGCCAGCTCGTTTTTCAGGATAAACGCATCGATAAATTCATTTTTCAGATACCACTCAAATCGTTTGTCCGCCATCCCGCTGATCAGGATCAGGCGGATGGCGGGATTCAGCTTGCGGACGATCTCTGCCAGTTCCAGGCCGTTCATCGTAGGCATGGCATAGTCGGTAATCAGCACGTCGCAGTAATCCTTCTGATTCTGCAGTTTGGACAGGACAGCCGCCGGATGGCTATCACATTCTGTTTTGCAGCGAAGCCCTTTCAGCAGCGCTCCGACAGCTTTCAGAACTTCCGGATCGTCATCCACGACCACGATACGGTCAGTGGTACGGATAAGCGGCCGGGCCGATTTGTCTTCCGGCTCTGTCTCCGGAAAATACAGATAGAAGGTGGTGCCGCGCCCTTCGGTGCTTTCCACGCGGATCTGACCGCCGAGGGCTGTCACCGTATTCTGAACGACGGAAAGACCAAGACCGGTTCCTTTGCCGCTGCGTTTCGTCGTATAAAAGGGCTCAAAGATCTTGTCCATTGCGTCCCGGCTGATACCGCATCCGGTGTCGGCGACAGAGAGAAGAGCCCAGTCTCCCTCCGGGATGCCGGCGGATCCGTGCGCCTCCTGAAGCCGTACCGTCAGCGTTCCGCCATTTTCCATGGCATGAAACGCGTTGTTGCACAGGTTCATCAGCAGGTGCTCCGCCATCTGGGCACGTCCGCGGATGTAAAGGGGCCGGTCTGTAATCTCTGCTGTAAATGTGATCGTTTCCGGCACAAGTCTCCGGATAACCTCCAGCGCCGACCGGACTTCCTCTGTCAGACACTGGGTACCAAGCGTGGCGCCGGAGTCCTGACGGCTGAAATCCAGCAGTCTCCGCGACAGACCGGCAGCCTGTCCGGCAGAATTCAGAATTCCCTTCACCAACTCGTGATTCTCTGCGCTCAGTGTCTCATCTTCGGACAGGAGTTCCCCGTATACCATTACCGGTGTCAGATAGTTGTTGAATTCATGGGCGATATGGCTGCTCATCTGACCGATACTCTGCACCCGCTGATAATGCTGCAGTTCTTCCTCCTTGTGCCGAACCAGTTCCATGCCTTCATTGATCTCCTTCAGGTAGGCAATCTCTTTTTTCTGGTTCTCAGCCCGCAGCCGGATCAGAGTCGTAACATACACGAATATCCCCAGAAGCAGAAGAAAAAGACTGCTCATGACGATCAGCCTCACGACCATGCTGTTCAGCGGCTGGTTCAGCTCCTCGAACGGCAGCGTGGAATTGACGATCCAATCTTCCCCGGGCAGGTGGATCGTGGTATAGGCGACAATCCGCCGCTGGAAAGCCGGAGTCGGATTCGGGTCGTCCCAGATATAGGAATTGATAATGTCGTAGCCTTCTTCCTGCGTCCGCTGCAGCTCGATCCAGCGGGTCAGATCCGTCAGATCCAGCTGAGGATAACGTTCCTCACGGTCATAAATGGCGTCCATGCCGATCTGGTTCGCAGCGTGGTGCATAATGATGGCGAGATCCCGGTCCTTGACAACAGAGTAGCCGCCTTCGCCGATCCGCACCGGCTGCACGGTGTAGGAATAAAGCGTATTTAGATTCATGGCATAGACAAAGGTGCAGGCGAAACCTCCCGTACGGCAGGTACGAATCAGAAACATCTCATACCAGCCGCCGTCGCAAAGCTGCTTGCCTCCGATCACAGTATGGTCTGCCGTGACTGACCGAAGCATCGACGTGCCGTCAAGCTTGAGCTCTCCCTTCTGAAAAAGCAGACTCCCATCTTCGGCATAACAGCTCACAGCGTCATAAAGACCGTCTTTCCGTTCCAGATATGCTTCGGCAGCCTGCCAGAGAAACTCCTGATCGTTCTCCGTATCCATTTCCAATGCCGAAAAATACAGATCCAGACTTTTTAATTCCTGCTCCACATAGTTGACCAGACTTTTTCCTACAGTCTCAGCCATGGTCAGAAGCTCCTCCTGTTCCGAATGGATCAGCTCCTGACGGTAATTGGCGTAAGTCAAAAAGCTCAGATAAATGATAAACAGCGACGCAAGGACAAACCCGGCGCCGCTGATGATCTGAATGCGGCGCTCACGAAGCATTTCCGCAAATGATGACATTTTACTGTTTTTGGCCATAGAACAAATACCCTATTCCTCTGATGGTAGTGATGTATCTGGGATTCTTCGGATCGTCCTCAATCTTTTCACGCAGCCGCTTCATGTAGACCATGATCGTATTGTCGTCGACCAGATTTTCATTCCAGACCTGCTGATACAGCTGCTCCTTTGTGAATACCTGTCCCGGATGTTCCAGAAGGAACCGGAACAGCGCCAGCTCCCGGGCCGTAAAGCTTAAGAGCCGGTCATTTTTATAGCATTCCAGCCGCATCGTGTCGAAACGGAAAGGACCGACGGCAATCACATTCTGCCGTGACTGATTGTAGATGGAGCTGCGCCGGATCAGGGCTTTTACCTTCTGGATCAGCACAGATAAATGAAACGGTTTCGTCAGGTAATCATCGGCGCCCAGGCCAAGCCCCAACACCTGATCCATTTCCTCCTGCCTGCCGCTGAGCATCAGAACCGGCGTCAGAATACCGTCGGCGCGAAGGGACTGCAGGATCGTATATCCGTCGATATCCTGCATCATGATATCCAGAACAATCAGGTCAAAACTCTGTGTATGCAGAAGCTTAAGGGCGTCCCTGCCGCATTCTGCCTCAGCCACATGCATTCCTTCCCTAATAAAAGCAGTCTTAAGCGCCATACGGATCGGCAGTTCGTCGTCAACAACCAGGATTCTTTCATTCGCCATAGGAGATTGCCTCTTTCTGAGAACAGTACCTTCGTATTTTATCATATTTTAATCTGCCCAACAAGGCAGAAGTATGGAAATGGAGGCGGTACGGAAAGGAGCTGCCTAAAACTCCTTCCCGTACCTATAGGTATAACAGCAAATATAATATAAGATGTCCGTCTCAGATCGGAACGATTCCGATGATAATTCCGATGATGACCATGCAGATGCTGATGGCCCAGTAGATCGGAATACTGAACTTCATATGATCCTTCAGCTCGATATTGGCAAGACCCGTAGCCAGGAAGGTCGCCGGTACCAGCGGACTGACCATCAGGGCCAGATTCTTGCCGATCACCATGGTGATAGCGGTGCTTAAGGCAGCTACGCCATAGGTTTCTCCTACCTCCATGACCAGAGGCATGACACCGTAGAAGTAAGCGTCGGTTCCTACACATAACCCCAGCGGCAGAGCCAGGATACCGAAGATGACATGGATGAATTTCCCAAGGAATGCGGGGATGATTCCCATGATCGCGTTGGCCATCGCGGTCAGCATGCCGGTTCCGTCCAGGATACCGACCATGGCGCCGGCAGCAAAGAGGGTTCCGGAAATGATCAGGGCCGCTGGAGCATGTTTTTTGATCAGCTTATCCTGCAGCTTCTGATCCGGGTAATTGACCGCCAGAGCAACGCCCAGGGCCAGCAGGAATGCCACATAGCTTGTAATATAGTCGGTAGACAGAGCGGCGATCAATGCAATCGTCAGGATCAGATTGAAGATCAGAAGCTTCGGACGGCGGAGCGCATTCTCCTCTTCCTGTGCTTTCGCATCAACTTCAACCGTCACGCCTTTGCCTGCGCCCGCGCCCTGCCTGATGGCAAGCATGCCTAAAAGGACGGCGACGACAATATTGAAGACGAGGCCGACGATCTGGATCGGAATCAGGATATGCCACAGTTCATTCGCGTCCATCTGCAGGACCGTCGCGGCGCGTGCCACAGGACCGCCCCATGGCAGCAGGTTCATAACGCCCATGCAGGCGCCGGTCAGGCACAGAAGAATCCTTCCGTCGATCTTCATGGATTTGTAGACCGGGTATAATGCCGGGATAGTGATCAGAACCGTAGTCGCCGTCGTTCCGTCCAGATGTGCAATCGTTGCGATGATCGCCGTGGCCACGGTGACGGCAATGACGTTATTACCGGCCAGTTTGACCAGGAAGTTCACGATCACGTCAAACATGCCGGTGTCGGACATCACGCCGAAATAGATCACCGAGAAAATGAACAGGATGCCGTTGCTTGTGGTAGTTCCGATACCGTCTTTAATGAAACCTCCGATTTCCTGCGGACCGAAGCCAAGGAGCAGGGCCGCGACGGTGGGAACGACTGCCAGCACTACGATGGGAGACATTTTGCCCTTCAGAAGCAGAACCACGATCAGGATGATCATGGCAAATCCAATAAGTGCAGCCATTTTCATTCCTCCTCTTAATGGAAAATATTTAGATGCTATTAATCATATCAGAGGAGAATGAATGGTTTCTGACTGGATTCTGACAATCTGTTAAGAATGTTGTTAAGAACGGCTCATCCTTCTTGTCGATTTTTCCTGAATCTGCTATGATAAAAGAATAAAGAGAGTATTCAAATCCATACGGAATCAAGGAGTCAGCCATGTACCCAACCACCCGCGTTTTCCTGAAAGATGATAACGGAGATAAATTCTTCGGCGAAGGCCCCTGCCGGCTGTTGGAGGGCATCGAGCGCACCGGGTCTCTGCGCGCTGCCGCCCTGGAAATGCAGATGGCCTATACCAAAGCTCTGCATCTGTTAAAGCATGCGGAAGAGACCCTGGGATTTCCCCTGACCGAGCGCACCATCGGCGGCAAAGGAGGCGGCGGCAGCCGTCTCACTTCCGAAGCGCGGGATTTTGTGGTAAAATATAAGACCTACCGCGACGCCTGCTATCAGGCGAATCTGGAGATCTACCGCAGGGTTTTTGCAGAAGAGATACATTTCCAGTCTCCGCCCGTACAGCCGGATGCGGCTGAAACGCAGGCGTCGGACGCAGCAGAACCTACCGAGCCCCGGCTCGCCTGCGTTCTTATGGCTTCCGGCCTGGGACAGCGCTTCGGCAGCAATAAGCTTCTGGCTCCGTTCAGGGGAGAGCCGCTGATCTGCCGGATCCTGAAAGCCACAGATTCGCCCCTCTTCTCCTGCCGAATCGTCGTGACGAGGCATCAGGAGGTCGCGGCGCTGTGTGAGGCCATGGGGATTCAGGCGGTTCTTCATTCATTCCCATACCGGAGCGATACCATCCGGCTGGGAGTGGAAGCGGTCTGCGGCATCAGACATTCTGACGCCCCTCCGCGATTCGGTGACGACGGCCTCTCTCAAGACGCGCCGCCTCTCCCCGATGGCTGCATGTTCTGCGCCTGCGATCAGCCTCTGCTGTCCCGCGAGACCGTCGAACGGATGGCCCGCGCTTTTCTGGCGGAGCCGCAGTTCATCTACCGTCTCGCATACGAGGGTACGCTGGGCAATCCGGTCATTTTCCCGAAAGAGCACTTTCCGGCGCTTAAGAATCTTCCGCAGGACAACGGCGGCGCTTATGTGGCAAAGTCCTTCCCGCAGCAGGTGCGCCTGATCGAAGCCTCCTCTCCGATGGAGCTGAAAGACATCGATACGCCGGAGGATCTGGTTCTTCTGGAAAAATAGTTTTGGACTGACGAATCTTATCTCAAAGAAAAGGAGCAGGAAACGTATTGACAAAAGGCGTGCCCGCCCGGAAGCCCCGGTGCCGCGGCACGCCTGTATATTATGTCGGTATGCAAAAAGAGCGCCAGCGACGTTCTTGTTGCATTTCCCTGCGAACAGAGTGACAGTGATATTCTGTCCGCATTACATTGATCTCGAATTCTGAGTGCCATCCAGGGAGCACTCGCCGTCTACGCCGAGAGCCCTCTCGTCTCTTACGCCGCTTCCTGCTCCAGATCTTCCTTCGTCTTCGGAAGAACAATGTTCAGGATGATCGCCACCATGGCCGCCGGCACAATGCCGGAACCGCCGAAGATCAGCTGGATGTACTGAGGCGTGTGAGCCAGGATACCCGGGTTGGCGCCCATGCCGTAGCCGACGCCCAGCGCCACCGCCACGATCGACAGGCTTCTGGCCGTCAGAGGCTTCCTCGTGATCAGCTGGATACCGCTGAGTACAATGGAGGAGAACATCATTACGGCCGCGCCGCCCAGCACCGACTGAGGCATGATGGAAATGATCGCACCCAGCTTCGGAACGAGGCCGCACAGAACCAGGAAGACGGCGCCGCAGGCCAGAGCACCGCGGTTGACTACCTTGGTCATGGCCACCAGACCTACGTTCTGGCTGAAGGAGGTATTCGGCAGTACGCCGAACAGGGCAGCGATGGAAGAACCGATACCGTCGCAGATCACGCCGCCGGCCAGCTCGCTGTCCGTCGCCTCACGGTCCATACCGCCGACAATCACGCCGGAGATATCGCCCACCGTCTCTACCGCCGTCACGATGAACATGATCATGACAGGAAGAATCGCCCGCAGGTCAAACACCAGTTTTACCGGGAAGAGTCTCGGAATTTCGATCCATGCCGAGGTTCCTACCTGGCTCCAGTTCAGAACCCAGGACTTGGTGTACTCCACGCCCTCCGCGTCGATCGCGGTGTGCGGAAGAACCAGACCCATGACCATCGCGGCGATGTAACCGGCCACGATTCCTACCAGGATCGCCGAGGAGCTTAAGAAGCCCTTCGTGCAGTGCTTCACGATCAGGATCACCACCAGAACGAAGGTGGCCAGCAGAAGGTTTTCCATGGAGCCGAAGTCCTTGGCCGTATTGCCGCCGCCGAAGGAATTGATTCCTACGGAGATCAGCGAAAGTCCGATCGACAGCACCACGGTACCCGTGACGACCGGCGGGAAGAACTTGCGCAGGGGCTTCAGAAAGAATCCCAGCACGCCTTCGAAGAGGCCGCCCAGCAGGGATGCGCCCATCATCGCGCCGTAGGTCAGAATGCCGCTTCCCATGGTAGCGGCCACGCCGCTGAACACTCCGATGAAACCGGAGCTGGTACCCATGATAATCGGCACCTTGCCGCCGATGGGACCGATTGAGAACAGCTGGATCAGCGTCACGATTCCGGCCACCAGCATGGCGTTCTGCAGAAGCGCGACCCGCAGATCAGCGAATTCCGCGTTGCCCGCCAGTCCGCATGCTCCGGTGATCACCAGAAGCGGCGTCAGGTTTCCCACGAACATGGCCAGCACATGCTGCAGGCCCAGCGGGATCGCCTGAGACAGCGGCATCTTGCCTTCGAACTCATACGCCTGTTCAGAAAGTCCGTTTTTGTTTTCCATTGTTCGATTCTCCTCGTCTTTTAATTGGGGGATTAAAAAAACAAACAAGGCATATTATAGTGGACTTCCTGAAATTAATCAATCCCTAATTTACATTTTATGACAGGTATCGCGCCGCTGCAATCCATCCCTGCATCATCCCTCCGGATTTCGGCCGGATTCAGCCGGTCAGGCGCGATTCTGACCGGCACCGGAACAGTGATTCTTCTGACTTTCCCAAGCACAGCGAAGAATGCATTTTGTTTCTATAATGTTATGACGACCTCCGTACCGTCCGATACGCTGACACGGACGAGCTCAAGGCCGCGGTAGCGGCGCCAATGCGTTTTTCGTACCGCCGTCGAAAGCGCGAGCGTGAGCGCCTTTTGACTGTCGCTCATATCTTCGCCTCCGAAGCGGACAGCGGCACGCAGTCCGAGCGGCAGAAGAAAGCGCGGAAAAATGAGCAGCAGCCGTATGCCTTCCGCGCGGATCCTGACCGTCATTCGACCCAGATCTCCACTTTCGTGTTTTCCTGGCTCACGTCGATCTCAACCAGCTTACCCATAACACCGGCGTTCGCGAGCTCGATCACACGGTCGAGATCAATGCTTTCAAGTGCGCTTTTTGCGCCCTTAAGCGACTCGTCTTCGACAAGATCGATGGCCCCGCTCGCCAAAAAGAGCTTTACGGCCTCCAACGGCAGATTTAAACTTACCCTGGCTTCATCCGTGATAATGCGTATCTTAAGGATCGCGCGCGTCGGGTCAAAGTCATTTTTCTTGACTGCGATGGTTTCGGGCTTCCGCGCACCCAGAAGCTCATCGCAGCTGACGCCGAAAATCTCCGACAGCCGCGGCAGGAGCGAGATGTCCGGCGACGTCAGGGAATTTTCCCATTTTGAGACTGCCTGCGGCGTGACAGAACATTTCTCCGCCAGTTCCTCCTGCGTAAGCCCGCACTTTCTGCGGTAAAATGCAATACGTTCACTAAGTGTGTCGAGCATGTGAAATCCTCCTTTTCTTATGTATAGACTCTCGGAATCTCAAAGCCTTATTTTATGCGGCCTCTGGGATTCCATTTTTATAAATTCCCCCAACTTTTT
>CANQME010000076.1 GCA_947624815.1 uncultured Lachnospiraceae bacterium
AAAGTCCGAGAAGGACGACGCCTCCGTACAGGAACAGATAGGTTCCGCGAATCCCGCGTCCTTCCATCCCCATGGATCTCAAAACCGCCATTTCCTGCTTTTCCTGCTCTATAACAACCGACAGGTTATGTCCAATCACAACGAGGCAGATGATAAGCAGTACCACGGAAAAGGCGATCAGGAATCCGGCAAGGATATTCTGCAAAAAGATCATGTAACTTTGTATGGATTCCCGCCGGTAGGAAAATTCCGTGTAAAGAGCAATATAGGAAGATTCGCTCAGCTCCTTTTGAAATTCCTGCATCGAAAGCGTACTGTCTTCGCTTTGGAAGATATGGAACATGGCGCCGCTCCGTCCGAGGGCATCGACCTCTGCCGCTGTATCTACGACAGACCGCATCTCATTCCAATCGTCGGCACTGATGAGAAAACTTTTCATGTCGATCATGGAACTTCCCATGAAAGCGTCCTCAAAATATCCCGCCACGGTCAGTTCACGGATCCCGTCCTTACGGGACAGCTCAAATGTGACCGTATCACCCACTGTCACATCATAGCTTGACCGCATCGCCGGGGAGATGTACACCTCTCCGGGCTTTATTTCCACGCTTTCAAGCCGCTTTCCATCCTCATCTATAAAGTGATAGGGGATGGTTCCGTCCGGCATCAAAAGCTGCCCCTCATTATCGGAATGGCTGCCCTTTATGGCATATCCGGTAAAAATCAATGGCTGTGCGGTAACACGATCCACATCCTGAAGCGCCGAAATTGTTTCCGGCAGATTTTCAGGCTGCCCGCTCACCCAAACGGTGAAATCCCCGAATCCAAGTCGATCCATTTCTTCCCTCACTGACTTCGTTCCGCTCATGTAAACGGTCAGAGCCGAAAAGAGACAGAGGGAAAGCATAAAAATCAGCAGGAAAATGCCGATCAGGGTGGATTTTTGCTTTTTTACGGCTGAGCGGAGCAGCAGCTTATATTTTCCCATGTTACCACCCAAGCCCTTCCAGCCAGTCAGCGAGCTTTTCTTCCCGTCCGACGTCCTTTCCGGCATAATTCGATAGAGCAAGCTCTCCGGTGAGCCTGCCGTCGTCCAGATAAAGGACGCGGTTTCCGCGCAGAGCGGACTCCCTGTCATGGGTCACAAGCAAAACCGTTTGTCCGTTTTCGTTCAGCATCGTGAGCAGGTTCAGGACTTCTGTGGAATTGGCGCGGTTTAAGGCTCCGGTCGGCTCGTCGGCAAAAATCACGGCGGGACGGTTGATGACCGCTTTTGCCACCGCGGTCCGCTGGGCCTCGCCGCCGGACACCTCTGAAGGGAGATGATCCTCGACTTTTTCGAGATTCATCTCCCGGATAAGCTCCGCCGCTTTTGATTTACATTCCTTTTCGGAGATTCCGCCGATCAGCCCCGCCATTCGGATGTTTTCCGATACGGTGAGATTTCCGATCAGATGTGTGCGCTGAAAAACAAATCCGAACTGTGTAGCCCGCAGATGGGTGAGCTCCTTTTCGGTTGCTTTGCTTATCTGCATATCCCGGTAAACTATCTCACCGCCGCTCGGTTTGTCCATTCCACTGAGCAGATAGAGCAGCGTCGATTTGCCGGAGCCGGATGAACCCATCACAACAGTAAAATCGCCTTCAGATATCCCCACATTGATGCCGTGCAGCACCTCGCTGTCTCCGAATTTCTTTATGATGTTTTTACCGTACAAAATGCGCCTGTCCATCTTGCCTTGTCTAACCCCTTCTCCGTTTTTACTCACATATTTTCAATCCTTGTCATCAGGTAATCAAGACAGAATAGTTTTTGCCGGTCTTCTGTAAGCGCCTGCTTTTTGGAACTGCAAAATCGCCGAAGCAGTCTTTCCTGGCCGCCTTCATCATTTGCATCACAGCAGTGCTGATAGAGTGTAAGCATTTCATCTGTCATGCCGGCATCTTTTAATTTTCGTATCATATCAAGATTATCTTCCATGCCTGGTCTCCCTTGCTGTCTGTATTGTGTATAGGTACATCCCTTACACGGGTTATTTTACACGCCCTCTTGACTGATAGCAAATACTTATGTAGAATATAGTTGCATAGTTTTCAGGAATGATTTTGAACGGAGGAATCGATCATGATTGAAACACGCTTGTTACAATACTTTCTTGCCATTGCGGAAGAGCAGAGCATTACCCGCGCCGCGGAGTATCTCCATGTGACGCAGCCGACTCTTTCCAAACAGATGATGGATCTGGAGAATGCTTTGGGAAAGCAGCTTTTGATCCGCGGGAAGAAGAAAGTGACTCTGACGGAGGACGGAGCCTACCTTCGTTCCCGTGCACAGGAGATCATGTCGTTGATGGAAAAAACAGAATCCGCTTTCCGGGAAAACGAACAGACAATTTCGGGTGATGTTTATATCGGCTGCGGTGAGCATCGGAGCTCCTACCGAATTATGCAGTTGATTCGGGAAATCCAAATGGAATATCCCGAAATCAAATTTCATTTTTTCAGTTCCAACGCCGATGCGATCACTGAGCGGCTGGATAAGGGCCTGCTTGACATGGGCTTCTTATTGGAGCCTGAGATCAATCCGCACTATGATTATCTGAAACTCCCGTTTTATGAGACCTGGGGAATCCTTGCGAGAAAGGATTCCGAATTTGCCGGACGCAGATCCGTAACCTTCAGAGATCTGTCCGGGTATCCTCTTATCATGCCGAGTCAGACTTCCAACAGCAATAAGATCACGACCTATTTTTCGGATGAGCTGGTGACGCCGCAAATAGTTGCAACTTACAATCTGATTTTCAACGCAGGCTTAATGGTGGAGGCCGGAATCGGATATGCCCTTTGTATCGACGAGTTGATCAACACTGCCGGAGATCATCCGCTCACCTTTATTCCTCTTGAACCGAGACTTCGCTCCAATGTCATGCTCTTTACAAAGAAATATCAAGTTTTCTCTAAAGCAACAAAGCTGTTCCTTGACCGGCTGAAAGAGAAAACGATTCTCTAATTCTTTCTTTTGCATAATAAGAGTGCCAGAATTGCGCCAATCATACCACCTGCCGCACAAAACAGCATTCTCGCAGATACCTGGGATGAACCGGTAATGATTTTCGCCATGGTAGTGGTAAAGGGGGAAGCGAAAGCCCCCAGATTTCCCATGGCAAGTGCGATTGCTGTTGCCATAGCAAATTCCTCTGGTTTTCTACCTTGAACTACCTGGTAGCTGACCTGCGGAAGCACCAGCGAAATACTCATGCCCGCAATCAAAGCGCAGATCATATTGACGGTCACGGAGCGGCTGAACCCGAGGCCGCAAAAACCGACTGACAGTAAAACCAGTCCAATCGGGATCGTCTTCTCCTGCACCAGATCATTGATCTTTCCAAACATCATACCCATGAGTACGCCTCCGAGAAGCATCAAGCTGGAGAGTATGCCTGCCGTAGAAGAATTGCCGATGTTCCTCTCGGCAAGAATCAAAGAAAAATTAGCAGGCCCTGCATTATAAAATACAGAAAAATAAAAGATAAGGAAACTGTACTGGATTAAATTTCTGTCTATCCTTACACCCGCTTTTTCATCCGCTTTTTCTCTGTTCGCTGGTGTTTCCGGCAGGAACAGAATGCAGCAGACCAGGCCGGGGATGGCAATCAGATATACCAGATAGATGTTGCTCCACCTGCTAACCGCTAAAATACCACCGATCAGGCTCATTAGCATCGCGCCCAGATTCTGTGCTCCGGACATTGCACCCAACAGCCCGGCTCTCTCTTCACTCTGGAAGTAATCAGACGCCACCGCCGTGGCCAATGGCATCCAAAGTCCTACCCCGGTTCCCAGGAGAATTGCCCATAAGAAGCAGAACACGATCGCCTGATGGAACAACAGGCCTCCCACGCCGCTCAACAGGCAGAACGTCATGCCCAGTACCATCAGTTTTTTTCTGGAGACTCTTCTGGTGAGTCTTGCTGACAGAAGGCTCATTATCATGATGAATACCCCAGGAAAAGTCATTAAAAACTGTACGGTCTGATCTGATACCGTAGGAAACGCATTAGTAATATCCGCTATTACAGCCGAAATCGCCAGCATTCCCTGCTGGGTCAGGGACATCAAAAGCACTGTCCATTTGATTGCGTTCTTGTTAATATTTGTCATTTTCATCATCCCCTGTATTTTTATTCTTATATTGAAATTATAAAACAAAATAGATTCGATACCATGACTACTAAAAAGCTACTTTATTGATTTTAGGGAAACAAAACGAGGGCGTCCGAAATGACTTTGAAAATGACTGAAAGGACGCCCTCTAAAACCTGTGGCAATTACCACGCTATCTTATTTCTTTTTTTCTCCCCATCCTCCTCCATCAAAAGCTGTTTTGAATCAGCCACTGTTCGGCGGCGCGGACTTCCTCTGTTGCGTCAGTGCCATCGGCGAGGATCACTTTTTCCTCCGGGAGTTCCCCGAAAATGTCCAGATGGGCCTTTTCCGCCACCACATTTTTGAAGTAATTGTTCTCATCGGAGAATCCGGGATCCGGCTGAAGCTGGCAAACACTGTAGCCCTCCATGATCGCGGTGACTGCCGCGCCGTGAAGCGTGAGGCCGGCATACCGGCTAAGATCCGCACCATACGGTCCGGCGTCCTTGTAGATACGCACCACATCGCCAAGAAGCTGTTCCTTTTCATCTTCCGTCAACGGATCCAGGCTCTGTATGGTGTGAATATTGTCTTTCAACTGCTCCAGTGTGGACATGCCGGAGAGGTTGCAGATCACGCCGTCCAGGCCGCCGGTAAACCGCATAGCCCAGGACGCCACAGACGCGTCCGCGTCCATCTCCTTCAGCCGTTCTTTCACCTTTTCCGGCACCATCGCAAGGCCGCCGCCTTTGACCGGTTCCATAATGATCACCAGCCTGCCATGCCTGCGGATTACCTCGTAGGCTTCCCTGGCCCGTACCAGCTCGCTGTTCCAGTCCAGATAGTTCACCGGGATCTGAACGAACTCAAATTCCGGATGCTCGGTCAGAATCCGGTCGAGAAGCTCTGGAGAGGAGTGGAAAGAAAAGCCCAGATGTTTGATTTTTCCGTCCGCTTTCCATTTCAATGCGTGGTCGATGAGGTGACAGGTCTTGACAACGCCGCCATTGCCATCCACCCCGTCATAGTAGACGGTCTGGAAATTGTGGAGCAGATAGTAGTCAATGTATTCCACGCCCAGGTTCTCTAACTGGCGTGCGAAGATCGGCTCAATCTCATCCTCCGTTTTCAGGTCAAAGGTAGGGAACTTCGTGGCGATCAGTACACTTTCCCTGGGATGACGTTCGATGACGGCTTTGCGAACTGCATCTTCGCTCTTGCCGTTATGATAAACATAGCTTGTATCGAAGTAATTATAGCCCGCTTCGATAAAAGTATCTACCATCTGAAACAGCTGCTCGTAATCAAAGTCCGTCGGATCGCCTGATTTTACGGGCAAACGCATCATACCGAATCCTAATTTACTTTTCAGTGCCATTTTCAATGTCCTCCTTGTAATAAATTATTTCAGGCTTTGCCCGGACGCATATAACTCATCGCTGCCAGGATTCCATATTCTTCCCGGTTTTATTCTGCTGCGGTAAACACCGCGGTTATATCTCCGTTACCAAGCGCCTTTTTCCAGTCTGTAAGATCGTCAATTTCCCCGATTCGGGTATAACTCCATGAATTGGAACCGTAAAAGATGACAAGCTGATTTCCACTGTAAAGTACAATATCTCCCTTGGCCGTAGTAATATGATGATTATCGGTCGTAAGTCCTTTCCCAAGCGGTCCTACTTTCTTCATCTTCTTCCTCCGACGATCTTCCACTGATTATTTTACACGATCTCCCGGCCGATAGCAAAGACTCATAACGATCGGCTGATTCTTTCTTTTGCATAGAGAGTGTACAATGAGGAGGCAACCGGATTTTGCCCCCTCATCTCACTTATCTTATTTTAGAATAACTGTACCATGAACGCATCCGCGCGATCCGGCCATCCTGCAGCTGCCGTCCCGCTGCCGTCGCCCCAGCCGTGGGCGCCGGTATCAATCAGCTCCAGCTTTGCCGGGATTTGATGCGCGTCCAGCAGCTTTTTCAGTTCCTCGGAATTTTTGCAGGGCACCGCTGGATCATCTTTCGCATGTACGATGTAGCAGGGCGGATACCGGTCGGTAAACGTCTCAGGGACATCAAAGGATTTTACGGTATTCATGTCGTAACCTGTTCCGAACATCATGGTCAGGAACCAGTCCTTTCCGTCCTCGTACAGATATTCCGAGGAAATTGCCGGGTAGATCGGCCAGAGCATTTTCGGCGCCGGCAGGCCGTACTTTGCCCAGCCGTTCTGTTCCGTCCCCCACACCGCGGTCACATTTGCGCCCGCCGAAAATCCGTTCACGATATAACTCTCATTTTGGATTCCGAACCGCTCCCTGTTTTTGAAAATCATCCGCAGAGCCGCCGCAACATCCTCCTGCGGCTTTGGGAACAGCGGATCCTGCAGCACACGGTAATTCAGCACAAACGCGTTATATCCCAGTTCATTGAGGCGGGCGGCTGTCGGGAAGGATTCCACCAGGGAACAAACACAGGTGTACGCCCCGCCGGAAATCAAAAGCACAAACGGCTTTTCCGACGGCTGCTGCCGCGCCGGCAGGAAGAACAGTTTGACATCCGCCTTTTCCGGGTCGTCTCTGCATTCTTCCGGCTGATATACGTCATACATAACTTTCTGCTTTTCGGTAATTTCACACAGATGCGCGGTTCCGCGGAGCATGCTTTCCACATCCCAGGTGGGCTGGTTTTCGTGCATTTCCTGATAAGTCATTTCCACGGCAGGTTTGTCTACCGGTACGCATTTATACATCAGATAATTCAAAAACGGCTTCAGCACTTCGATATCAGCCGGTCTTGTGTTTGCTGTTAATGTCTGCATAACATCCTCCTTATCACGTTTTCTCACCGTACGTGGTCACGCCTCCCAGATGGCCTTTTCCACCGCACGGGAAATATAGGACTGCGAACCGCCGAGATTATCGCTGTTCAGCATCAGAACGAATGTCCGGTCTGCTTTCGGGTCGATAATAAAGTGGGTTCCGTACGCGCCGCTCCATGAATAGCTTCCTTCATTTACATAATACCCTGTTTCCTGTGGGGAACCGAATACCTGCATTCCCAGTCCCCATCGGATACCGGGATCGGCAAACAAATCATTGCAGGGTGTATGCATTTGCTGAGCGGTCTCTTTTTTCAGCAGCTGCACGCCGTGATAGCATCCGTCATGCGCAAGCATCTGTACAATCCGGTTATAATTCTCCGCGGTCCCGAACAGTCCGGCAGAACCGCTGAAATATCCGGCCAGGGACGCATCCACATAGACCTCCAGTTTGTCCGGATTCATCGGCGACGAATTCCCGTCGTGGAAAACGCAGCCTCTCCTCGACTTCTGCTCCTCATTCAGCGTAAAAGCAATATCAGTAATACCCAGCGGTTCAAAAATTCTTTTCCTGAAAAACGCATCCAGTTCCATACCAGACACCACTTCCACGATCCTTCCGGCGATATCAAATCCGGTGCTGGGGCTGTAGCCGGTCGCCGTCCCCGCCGGGAAATCCGGCGCCAGTTTTTTGGCCCAGCGCCGCACCCGGTCCTCCAGTCTGTCATGCTCTGGCTCGGAAAGCATCATCGCCTGAATCATTCCCGGATGCATAACCATCCCCAGGCCGCAGCTGTGATTCAGCAGGTGAACAATTTGAATGTCTTCTTTTTCCGTTCCGGCATATTCCGGCAGATATTTACTGATGGGATCTTCGATTTTCAGCCGCCCTTCGTCCGATAAAATCATGACAGCCACCGCCGTGACCGGTTTCGTCATCGAGGCGAGCCGGTAAATAGTGTGTTCATTCACCGGTTTCTGCTTTTCCTCGTCCGCCCAGCCGACGCCTGCTTTCAGAACGGTTTCGTCACCCTCCTGGATAATGATACTCGCCCCGGCAATCTCATTGTTGTCAACGTACGCCTGTAAAAGCTCCTTCACGCCATCGTAATTTTTCATATCATCCTCCTGTTGTTAATTACAGAGGCAGGGAAAAGCGTTTTTCCAGCCATTTCCCGGCCAGATCAGACCATTTTCCTGCATCCTCAAACACCTGGTTGCTCATTCCCGCGCTGGCCTGCGTGCCAAGACCGATCCCGTGGGCACCCTGCTCAAAAATATGTACCTCAAATGGGATTTTGTGATCCGCGAGCGCCTGTGCCATCCGCAGCGTATTTTGCACGGGAACCAGCGTATCATCTGCACAGGCCCACAGGAAGGCCGGAGGCATTTCCTCCGTAACATTCCTCGCAGGGCTTACCGTCTGCACCGTATGCTTGTCGGGAGTGATTTGTCCGGTAAAAATCTGATTAGAGATATCAAAAAATTCCCCTATTGCCGGTGGCACTTTACTCCGGAATTCATTCATAAGCCCATAGTCTGATACCATATAGCTCAAAATAAGCGCCGCCGGCTTCAGATCCTCCCCGCTGCAGTGCAGGAACTCCTTCAAACGTGAATGATTCCAGTTTGCGCAGTACATTGCGGCATTATGCGCGCCTGCAGAGAAGCCGCACAGAGCAATTCGCTCTTTGTCCACCAGCCATTCTTCCGCATGTTCCCTGATTTTCAGGAACGCGCGCCCCACGTCCACCATGGGCAGGGGCCACATAGTTTCTGGTTTCGGCGGATATTTGCGAAGGAACTCTGCCGTCTGCTCCGACGTTCCGTCCATGGCTGCAAACAGTCCGAAAAATTCATCAAAGCCTAAGCCATAAGTGGAATAGTGGAGGACAAAGGTATGGTAACCCAGGGAAGCGAATTTTAATGCCGTGGGTTCCCCTTCATTATCACCAGCCTGGAGATACCCGCCTCCGGGCAGCACGATGACGGCCGGTCTCGTCTTCCCAGCTAAAAGCTGTTGGGAGTCGTTCCAGATATAAGTGTCAAGCCAGACATCCTTTCGGCCTTCTATCAGGTATATTCTCTCCGTTTTCATTCTTTGCCTCCTATTAAATTATCCCTGGCCCTTTCTCTGTTTCAGCTCCGCCTGGATTTTCGGAAGCTGCTTGTCCAGGTTATAGCCAAACATCAATACCACAGATATAATCGCGCAGATCAGCGGTATGTATGTGTAATCGATATGAATCGCGCGGACAGCCGACACGCTCTGGACGGCCGCCTGACCATTGTACTGTCCCCAGCTCAGTACAAGCCCGAAGATTGCATTGCCAAGGCCCGTCCCGATCTTCTGGCCGAAAGAGACCGCTGCCACTCCCATGCCGGTCACATTTTTGCCGAATTTCCACTCGCCGTAGTCCAGCGTGTCCGGATTCATACCGCCCAGTACGGCGCAGAACAATCCGTAACCGAACCCTTTCATCGCGCTGCATACGAGGATCCCGATGTAGTTGGTCGCCACAAAAATCTGAAGCGCATACGCCGCAAACGCGATGATCGCGCCGATTCTGGCACTGTTTGCCTTTCCAAGGAATTTCATGGGAATGAACGCGACGAGCATCGATACGAGCGACATCACCTGAATGACGTTTGCCATCACCGGCTGGTAGCCCTGATTTCCCAAAACATACTGCGCGTAATAAATGTGCCCCGCGCCCATCATCGTGTATCCCAGCCAGTAAATCGAGAACGCGCCCACAAACATGAGCCAGTATTTATTTTTCAACAGGTATTTAAAACTCTCCGCAAAACCGGGCGTATTTTCCACGCTCTTCTGAACCTCGGCGTCCGCGTCGTCCGTAACGCGCTCTTTCGTGCCAAACACACAGATCATGTGCGCAATCAGTCCGAGAACCGCATAGACCAGGATGGTCTTCGTCCAGGCCGAAGCGTCGCCACCAAATACATTGACAAGGCTCAGGCAGGTGCCGGTTACGATCAGGCCGCTCGCGGAGGAAAAGACCATCAGGAAAATTCCAAGGATGCCGCGCTCCAGGGAGTTTCTTGTGATTCTTACCATCAGCGTATTATAGGCAACCGTCACTGCCGTGTAGAAAACGGCATTGCATACATTGTAAGAAATGAAAACAAAAACATATTTCAGCATGTCGCTGCCGTTCTGCGGCACAAGGAAAAGGACGATTCCGCTGATCGCATAGGGGATGCTGCTTTTCAACAGCCAGCTCCTCGCCTTTCCGAGCTTCGTCGGTTTGGAATGATCCATGATATATCCCATAATCAGGTCCGTCACACCGTCAAATACCCTCGACACCAGCATAATGGTACCGATCACGCCGGGGTCGAGCCCGATCACATCCGTATAATAGAACGTCAGAAACGCCATTATAACGATGAACATAAATGCATTTGCAAAGTTCCCCATGCCGTACGCGGCTCTCTCCGCTACGCCCAGACTGGTATCGACTTCATTCGAATTTGTAAACAGCTTCATTTGTTTTCTCCTTTCTTTCCTTTCGCAGGCATGCCCTGCGTTTGGTTTTTCAATCCTGCTTTTTTCCTGTTACACCGTAAATACATAGCTCCCGCTGCCAACGGTTTCCGTCTCTTTGCCCGGCAGGCAGATCTGTGCGGTTGTGTTGGCCGGAACCGTCACATGCACAATCACCAGCCCGTCAACCAGCTCCCATGCAACCTCTGCCCGGCCGTACGGGGTCTCCTCGCTGACCGCCGCACTCGTCAATCCACAATCGAGGGCCGGAGCCACACGGATCTTTTTATAGCCAGGTTCCATGGCCTGAAGCCCGCCGATCTCCCGATATAGCCATTCGCCGACGCAGCCGAACGCATAATGGTTGTAGCTGTAGGTGCTAACCGTGCCATCTTCTCCGACAGCTCCCCAGCTCTCCCACATAGTAGTGGCTCCATGCTCCACCATATACAGCCAGCTTGGGCACTGGGTTTGGAACATAAGCTGATACGCGATGTCCTTTCTGCCGTTTTCCGTCAGTACATCCATCAGGAAAAGGACGCTTAGGAAACCGGTATCCAGGCAGCCGCGGTTCCCACGGATCATCTGGCAGAGGTGCTCTACCATCTTCGGGCGAACCGCCTCCGACACCAGGCCGATTTTCAGTGCAATTACATAGATTCCCTGAAAATCCGCGTCCATGGTTCCGTCTTCATGAACATACTCTTCCATAAACGCCTGGCGAATTCGGTTATAGAGTTCCTCGTAGCGTGCCTGATCCTCTTTATAGCCCAGGATTCCCGCAATCTTTGCCATATTCATCGCGCTGAACGCCGCATACGCCGGAGCCACAATGCGCATTGTCTCGTCCGCGGTCCGGTTCATCGCCATGCCGTCCGGATTGCCCAGCACAATGCTCGGGATCAGCCAGTCTCCAAAATGAAAATCCGTATTCCAGAGATAACGGCTGCGGGCTTTGTGCTCCTCATCCCAGGTCTCATATTCCGCCGGATGGCTGTTCTCGCATCGCCCTTTGATATAAGCCATCCACCGCTTCATTGATCCGTAATTTTCTTCCAGAATTCTCCGGTCGCCGTACTGCCGATACATCGCATAGGGAACGATGATTACCGCGTCGCCCCAGCCGCAGCTTGTCTCAAAACCGAACGCTCCCGTCAGGAATGCTTTGTACGCCGGAAGGTCGGGCACGATATCGGGAATCGCTCCGTCTGCCAGCTGATCCGCCCGCACGTTGTTCATCCATGCGGTCAGGAACGCGTCCGCGCTGCGGTTAAACGTCAGGGTCGGCGCAAACGCCATGATATCGCCGGTCCATCCCGCCTTTTCCCTCTGCGGGCAGTCGCTCGGGACGGAAATCGTATTCGCCACCTGGCTCCACCAGATATTTGCCGCCAGCTGGTTTATCCGCTCATCTGATGTATGAAAGCTGCCGATATCCTCCATCTCACTGCTGTATACATAAACGGTAAACTGGTTCGCCGAAATGCGGCCCGGCCATCCCGTAATCTTCACATAGCGGAAACCGTGATAGGTAAAATGAGGGCAGTAGGACTGTGTTCCCTCCCGCGTGATATAGACATCCATCTGCTCTTTATTTACACCGAGGATGTTGTTGTAATAATTTCCCTTCTCATCCAGAATTTCGGAATGCTCCAGAGTGATCGTGATCCCGGCAGGCGCCGTCACCGAAAACGAGACCACGCCGGCGACGACCTGCCCTACGTCCAGAATCGTTTCCCCCGCCGGGGTTGTGAAAATGCTTTGCGGTTTCAGCGTTTTTAACACCCGGACCGGCGGCGCATACTGACCGACCAGGTTATCCATTGGATACTCCGCTTTCTTTACCGGCTTCCAGCCGCTGTCGTCAAATCCCGGTGTGCTCCAGCCTTCCTGTTCCTTCGCCGCGTCGTACCGCTCGCCGACAAAGAGATCAGAGTAAACGAACGGGCCTGTGGAGGACACGCCCTGTTCCGCCGAAAAAGTCTCCTGTGTTCCGTCCGCATATTCTACGACACCATCCAGCAGGATCCCCACCTTATCGCCGTACTGACAGCAGTCGCCGGTTGTGCCAACGCGGCCCGCCCACCAGCCGTCCGCTACGGTGACCCCGATCACATTTTTTCCGCTCCTGAGGTAAGGCGTCACATCATACGTCTGGTACTGCAGGATTTTGTGATAAGAAGTGTTCTCCGGGGCGAATTTCCGGTCGTCCGGCCTGCTGCCATTCACCTCTAATTCATAGATGCCGTGCGCGGTCGCGTAAATGCGCGCTTTTTTCACCGGCTTATCCAGCTCAAACGGGATCCGGATCATCTGCGGCGGACGAAATTCCGCGAAATCCCGCTCTGCTTTCTTATACGGGTTGGAGCCGTCCGCAGCCTGGCTCATGTCCTTGCCGTCCATGCTGGAGGGCGTCGGAATCTGATCCGGTTCCACCCAGCCGCTTTGAAACGGCACTCCGAGCCTGCCGGTCTCAAACCAGCTCTCGGCTTTCGCCTGGCGGCCTTTGTTGTCCCCCACGGTCACGGCGACATCATAACGGGTCATTGGTGATGTCTGCCAACCCTGGATCACAACTTCCGTACTGGCTGCGCTTTCTACCTTCCCGGTATCTGCCACCAGTGTCTGCCCAACATATACCTGAATTTGGTATGCTGTTTGTTGCACGCCGCGCAGGGCGCTCTCAAGCTTCCAACCGAAGCGCGGCACTTTCACATCGATTCCCATAGGTGTCGTTTGATGTTCTATGGACAGTCCGCTAAGAATTAGTATATCTTTCATGTTCTGGCCTCCTCACGTTTTAAGTTGCTTTTATTATAGATAATAGACGACCGTTCGACCATGGCCTCAGATAATCGAAATCATTGACTTTTCGCAAACTAAACTATATAATGAAAATAATATGAAAGAACACAAAGTCTCTGAGAGAAGTCAAGGAGGAAAAATCCATGAATTATGAACTTGTGATAGATGATCTGAATATCTGGCAGGACGATGAGAGCCTGTTTCGGGATTATTTCCATCTGAATCAGGAGAATGTTTCACTGGATATGTTTTTGAAAAAATATGAATCGGATCCCCTTAATCTCCAGTACGCCCTGCATCCGGAAACGATTCGTAATGATCTGACGGAGATGCAATTTATCAGCGCCGGGAGAAATGTTGCAATCGTAAAACATCCGCGTTACTTTCCTCTGTTTTATCATAAACATGGCTTTTTTGAGGCAATCTATATCCTGTCTGGAACCTGCACACAGCATTTTCAGGAAAAGAAACTCATTCTGCAGAAGGGGGATCTGTGCCTGATGGCGCCGGACGTGCTGCATGGCATTGAGGTAATGGACGATAGCATTATTTTGAATATACTGGTGAGATACAGTACCTTTATGGACATTTTTATGCACACGGTTCGTGACAAGACGCAGATTTCCGAATTTTTCCTGAACAATATATACTCAAAGAAGAGAAGAGACTATCTTTTATTCCATACGGAAGGAGACCAGATTATACGAAATTATGTCCTCGATATGTACCTGGAGCAGATTCACCTGGATACTTTTTCGGATCAGATCATATGCAGTATTCTGACTATATTTTTTACGCAGCTGATTCGCCGGTACAAGGGTTCCATGGAAATATCAGGGGTACACCAGAAAAAGCAGGCGTACGAAAGCGCCATCATTCCCTATATCATTGACCATTACAATGATATTTCTATTGAGCAGGTTGCCGACCATTTTCATTTTTCCCGACAGTATTGTTCCCGGCTGATCAAAGATATATCCGGCTATACGTTCTCCGAGCTCCTTACGAACATCCGGATGCAGCAGGGTGAGAATCTCCTGTCTTTTACACCTTTGAGCATTGAAAACATAAGTGAAATCGTCGGCTATAAGAATCCGGAAACCTTTATTCGCGCATTCAAAAAATCCGCGGGATGTACTCCCACAGATTTTCGTTCCCGTATCAATACGGCAAGTCAGCTTCGTATTTATTGAATTATCAGGTTTTTCAGAAACGGCAAAGCGGTTCCTCGACAGGCTGAAGGAGAAAATGCTCACCTGATCAGGCTTTCGACGATTATGATGATCCCGAATAAAATCATCAGCCCTCCTAAAAGCCAATGGAGCCGTTTATAAAGACGATCCGTTACTTTTCCGCGGAAATGTGCGGTGACGGCGCTGAGAGCAAGCCACCAAAGGACTGTTCCGACCAAAATGCCCAGCGTCAAAGAAATGCCCTCGACCAGTGCCAGCTTTCCCGTGATCCCAAAGGCGGCGAAAGCAACCATAAACGACAGGATCGTTGCCGGATTCAAGATGGCGATCATAAAAGAAGATAAAAAGCATTTGATAGGAGCGCCGCCTATGTGTACGCTTGCAGGCGGCCGCTCCTTTCTTCGCAGGTTCAAAGCTCCGTAACCTAAAATCAGAAATCCGCCGATGACGCGGATCACACTATGATGCGCCGTGAGAAAATCGGAGATTAATGTAATACTAAATACTCCGACACATGAATAGAGTAAATCGGCGGCAGAGGAACCAAGACCGGTCAGCAGGCCGGCGTGAAAACCTTCATCAAGTGTTCTTTGTATGGTAAGCACGCCGATTGCTCCGGCAGGAACCCCAAATATGAGACCGATCAATATTCCGCGAAGAAAAAGCATAACCTTATCCCCGCGCAGTCGTGATCAAACCTTCCAAGCGCTCAAGCTCCGCTTGCTTTTTATGAATGTTCACGAGCAATGCTTTTCTTTGTTTGGAAAGGAATCTCATACTTTCCGTTTTATTTCCGCTCTGCCATATCGGAATAAATGTATCTATTTCCTCACTTGTGTAACCGGCATCTTTCATATTCTGTTTTATTTCTTCGAGTGTCTGATATTCTTCAAACATTTCTAACAGCCCTCTCTATCAGCGATTTGAAACAAAATCTTCATATTTTTGGATTCCCGCAAACAGCCTTGAAAGGCCATCCTCCAATACCGTACGCGGACAGGCTGCATTCATACGGATAAATTGCTCCCCGGCGCGACCGTATTGCGACCCGCTTGAAACGATCAGCCCAGTCGTATCCCGAACAAATCGCACAAGCTCATCGGCTGGTCCCGCGAGCCTGCTGCAGTCAATCCAGATCAGATAAGTCGCCTGAGAGGGAACGATATGCAGCTTCGGATTCTTTTTTTGAATGTAATCCGCCGCGATTTCTTTATTCTGAAACAGATATGTGCGAAGCTCATCAAGCCAGGGCGCACCCTTTGTAAAGGCGGCGACCGCGGTCTCAGCCGCAAAGGAGTTCGGCTCGGCTACCTCGTCAGTGTTCAGTCCGCGCCAGACCTTATGACGAAGTGCCGGGTTTGGCACCACCACCGCCGCTGTCTGTAATCCCGCCAGATTAAAAGCCTTTGTCGGCGCAATACAGGTGATGCCGTTTTCCCGGCATTCGTCCGAAACACTCGCAAAAGGAATATACTCCGTTCCGGGCGCGGTCAGGTCGCAGTGTATTTCATCGGACAGCACCACAACATGGTGCTGCCTGCAGAGCGACCCAATTTTTGCAAGTGTTTCTCTATCCCATATTTTCCCTATGGGATTATGCGGATTGCATAGAATCATCAGTGAAGTTTGCGGGTCGGCAAGTTTCCTTTCTAAATCCTCAAAATCAATTTCATATTCGCCGTCTTTGTACTTAAGTTCGCTTTCCAGCACCTGCCGCCCATTGTTTAATATTGAATTGAAAAAAATATTATAGACGGGAGTCTGTATCAGAACCTTTTCGGCGGGCGTCGTCAGCTTCCGGACAATGCTTGAAATGGCGGGAACCACGCCCGTACAAAAAATCAGCCAGTCATGCTCCATAGCAAAGTGATGCCGGTTCTGCCACCAGTCTCTATAAGCTGCGTACCACGATTCGGGAATAATGGAATAGCCGAATACACCGTGTTCCGCCCTCTCTTTGATCGCAGCCAGGATTTCCGGAGCTGTTTGAAAATCCATATCTGCTACCCACATGGGCAGTTCGCCGTCCGATACGTCCCACTTTAAGGAATTTGAATTTCTCCGGTCTGTGACCGAATCAAAATCGTATTTCATAGCCGGTCTCCGTTCATTATATTTCAATACTCCATTTTCATCATCCGCACTTCCGAACAGGCAGCGGCGCCGCTTGTCTGCAAATCACATTGGTTTTTGACGGATCGACCTTGTCCCGCTCTATGGTCAGGTTTTCTATGTAGTCCGCACGAATGGTTCCTCCCGACGGATTCAGTACGCTGTCGATTTTCCCGATGATGTCCGCCTCGACGGTGGAATACTCAAAGGCAAGGGTTGTGTTCAGGAGCTTGCAGTTTTTCATCACAAGATTGTCAATATAACACATGCCCTGCAGGCTTTCAACGGTACAATTGACAAGCGTCAGGTTTCTGGCATTCCAGCCCAGATATTCGCCGGAAATAAAGGAATCATACACCGTTACATTTTCGCTGTTCCAAAAAGCGTCCTTGGAGAGCAGACGCGAGTTATGGATCTCCACATTCCGAGCGCCGTCAAAAGAATAGTTCCCGTATAACGTAAGTCCGGTGATTTTCATATTGCTGCTGTTCATGGCAAAATAGTCGCCTTTTGCGGTAACCTGATCCAGGGTTACGCCATCACAGCTCCACAGGGTTTCCGCCGCATTGGGGAAGGATACATTTTTCAGGGTCACGTCCTCGCACCGGCGGAAGTTTTTCGGTGCCTCGATAGCGCTGTCCTCCACGCTGATATGCTTTGTGTACCACACACCGGCGCGCCCCATTTCAAACCAGGTGCAGTTTTTTACCGCAATATTCTGGCAATACCAGAGCGGGTACTTCCATTTGAACATACTTCCAAACAGTTCAATGTCATGGCTTTCTTTAAGCGGGGATTCCCCGTCGTCGAAGATTGTATCGACCACCCGCAAGTATTTGCTGCCGAACAATACGCGTTCCCCGGTTAAATAACCCTGCCTGATTTCTTTTTTGATTTCCTTCTTGACTTCCATATTAAATTCCTCCTGTTTATAACTCGTGTACCCGGGGCTGAAAGCCCCGGAAACACTGTAGTTTTACTTCGGGGACACTGTCCCC
>CANQME010000077.1 GCA_947624815.1 uncultured Lachnospiraceae bacterium
TCCGGATAATATTTATTTTTCAAGGTTCATCCGGCCGATGAATCTGGTCGGCAGGCTCAAGATTCCGAGAGCCTATTTCTGTATGGAAACATATCTGGTGTAAAAGGGATCTCGGCATAGTGAAATGACATCACAAAAGCCGTATGATCCCCATATGGAGAAAGCAGCTCCACACGGATCTTGATATAAACATCACCTTTGCCGTTGTAAACTTTCCCGAACTCACGCATCTCGCTTCTTCTCGGAAAACGTATATCCCTGACCGTCTGAATGTACTCTTCTGCCGTCAGTGTCCGCAGCTCCCGTTTCAATGCAGTTACGGGATCTTCATCCGGAAACAGGTCTGCGACCGTGAATTGATTGGTATACCGCAGATCCCTGCCCCGATCGACCATCCGGTCGATCTGAAATGTCACCGTTGCATGAAGTTCCAGCGCATACCGAAGATCCTGCAAATAGGATCTCACTTCAAGCTCGCTCTCGATCCTTGTCTTTATATCCCCCAAAGCTTTTTCTCCCCCGTTATTACTTGGTATCACTTGATACCATTATATATCCACACAAAGGAATTGTCAAGAGAATCTGGTGCCAATTGATACCTTTCATAAGTGATTCGCCTTCGAAGACGTAACAAAGCAGCTCCCCACTTCCATGTCGGAAATGAGGAGCTGCCAAATATAGTCGCTTCCATTTATACCGCGCCACGCGGCTTTCGAATCCCGTTATATCTCAGCGGTTCCGGTAAATGATCTCGTCGCGTCCCGGTCCGTTGGACACCATCGTGATGGGCGTTCCGATCTCCTTCTCGATAAACTCAATATAGTTCCGGCAGTTCTCCGGCAGATCCTCATAATTCTTAATACCACGGATCTCGCATTTCCAGCCGGGGAGCTTCACATAGACCGGCTTCGCCTTCTCCAGCTTCACCGTGGTCGGGAAATCCTTCGTCACCACGCCGTCGATCTCGTACCCCACGCAGACAGGCAGCTCATCCAGATACCCCAGAACGTCCAGAACCGTCAGAACCGCCTCCGTCGCTCCCTGGATCCGGCATCCGTAGCGGGTCGCCACCGCATCGAACCAGCCCATGCGTCTCGGACGTCCCGTCGTCGCGCCGAACTCGCCGCCGTCGCCGCCGCGCCGTCTCAGTTCATCCGCCTCGTCTCCGAAGATCTCGCTGACAAATGCGCCCGCGCCCACAGCGCTGGAATATGCCTTCACCACCGCGGTGATATTCTTAATCTCGTAGGGCGGGATCCCCGCGCCGATTGCGCCGAAAGCCGCCAGCGTCGAAGAAGAAGTCACCATCGGATAGATCCCGTGATCCGGATCCTTAAGAGAACCAAGCTGGCCCTCCAGAAGGATATTCTTCCCTTCCCGGATCGCCTCCGCCAGATACGCGCTCACGTCGCAGACATAGGGCGCAATCATGTCGCGGTATTCATGCAGCGTATTCAGAAGCTCCGCCGGATCGATCTTCGGCTGATGGTACAGATGCTCCAGCATCACATTCTTAAGCTCGCAGACCCGATTCACCTTCTCCTTCAGCGTCTCCTCATCGAACAGTTCGCTGACCTGAAAACCGATCTTGGCATATTTGTCCGAATAGAAGGGCGCGATGCCTGACTTAGTGGAGCCAAATGACTTTCCGGCCAGGCGGGCCTCCTCATACGTATCGAAAAGCACATGATACGGCATCAGGATCTGGGCCCTGTCAGAAACCAGGATCCGGGGCTTCGGCACTCCCCGGTCCACCAGAGACTGCAGCTCATTGACCAGATACGGAATATTCAGCGCCACGCCGTTGCCAATGATGCTGGTGGTGTGGCTGTAGAACACGCCGGACGGAAGCAGGTGCAGAGCAAATTTGCCGTATTCATTGATAATGGTGTGGCCTGCGTTGCTGCCTCCCTGGAACCGGATAATGATATCGGATTCCTTCGCCAGCATATCCGTGATCTTGCCCTTTCCTTCATCGCCCCAGTTGGCTCCTACGATCGCTCTTACCATGTGTACTTCCTCCTTGCATGCTGCCTTGATTTCTTTACAGCCGGGCGCTTACTTTCGCCCACGTCCGGAAGACGCGGATCGTCTCCGCTCTCCCTGCAGCCGGGCGCTTACTTTCCGCGCGACCGCTATACAGTATATAGGATACATTATGAAAATGCAAGGAAATTCTTTATAAAATCCACTTTCCGAATCCGTTTCCGCCCTCCGGCAGTTTCACATGCCAAACCGGACGCTTTACGCGCGGCTTCTGACCGTTCGCAGCACGTCAAAACGCAGTTCCACAAGTTCATTCCGTCTCATAATAGGACCAAATACGCATCCTCTCCCCGTCCGTCATCACCGTTACCGCCCCTCCTCTCATCGTAAAGAACACCCGCGACCCGCAGGCTTCAAGCCTTCGCAGCGTATCCTCCCCCGGATGGCCGTACCGGTTTCCCGCCCCGCAGGAGATCACTGTCCAGGCAGGAGCGACATATTCCAGAAATTCATCACTGCCGGAATACGAAGAACCATGATGAGCCGCCTTCAGCACCTGAACCGGCCCGGTCAGCTCGGACGCGGCGCCGGAAACCCTGTCGCCCCGAATCCCGGTCAGCCAGCGTTTTTCGCCTTCCGCACTCAGATCCCCGGTCAGCAGGATCCCCGCCCTGCCGTAGGTCACCTGGAGAAGCAGTGAATGGTCGTTCGTATTTCCCCGGTAAACCGGATCTCCCGCATACAGACATGTAATCTGCAGGCTGAGCTCGGAATCCGGTTCCCGTTCCAAAACCGCTCTACCCTTTTCTTCCGGTTCCGAAGCCGTTTTCTCTTCTTCTTTCCGTTCCGAAGCCATCACGCCGTTTTCATTCCGTCCCCCTGCTCCCGGCCATATCCACCGTCCGGACGCCGCCCGCGCCGGTTCCCGGCCGATCCGGTCCCCGGCCTTCATCCAGACCACGTCTGTCCCGGCCGCCGCGGCCAGCCGCGAAAGCTCTTCATACCTCTCATTCCCTTCTCCCAGCCAGGGCAGAACCAGCGTCCCGATCCGGATCCCGCAGTCCGCCTCCAGAAGATACCGAAGCCCGGACACATGGTCATTATCTCCGTGGCTTACCACCGCATAATCGACCCGTCCGATCCCCCGGCTTTTCAGATACGGCTCCAGCACCCGCTCTCCCAGATCCTTGCGCGACTGGCTTCCGCCGTCCACCAGGACCACCAGATCCCCGCTCTCCAGGCAGATGCCGTCTCCCTGACCCACATCCAGGAACACGGCGTGAAGCCCCTGCACCGGTGGTTTCTGCAACAGCAGATATCCTCCGCAGGCAAAAAGCATCAGAACCATCATCCGCAGCCGCCTCCTGCCCGCATTTCCGCCGGCCGCTCTTTCCCCACGATCCGCTCCTGCCCGCTTCTTCTCCCGTTCTGCGCACCGCGCCGCCCACAAAAGTGCCAGACACCATCCTCCCGCGTATACCGCCAGCTGCGCCGCCTGCGGTCGCCCCACGATCTGCACCGCCCCCGGAAGCCTCTCAACACCCCGGCACAGCCATTCATACAACCGCAGGATATAATGCCCCGTTCCGACCGCAAATCTTCCGGCGGGAAGCCATACGCTCCCAAGCGCAAGCCCAGCCAGTCCCGACACCAGCACATAGCCCATAAGCGGCACCGCGAGCAGATTCAGTACGGTTCCATACACGGGATACTCATAAAAATGATACGCCGTCACCGGCAATGTCACGATCTGAACCGAAATTCCAAGAAGCAATCCCTGTCTGATTCCGCTTCCATGACGTCCACCTTCTGTCCATCCGGCTCCGATTCCTAAAAATTCGCCCCCAAACCTGTCATCTCCGCTTCCATGGCGTCCTCCCCAACTTCCGCGATATCCGTCTCCGGCCCCATCGTCCCTAATACCCGTCCACACCTCCAGCACCGGATACGCCGCCCCGATCGCCAGCACGGCCCCAAAGGACATCTGGAAACCCGCCTGGAACAGCAGCGACGGCGACTCCGCCAGAACAAGCACCGCTGCCAAAGATACGGCGGAAAGCAGGTCATAGGTCCTCCCCAGCCTGTCCGCCAGGATCTGGACGCACACCATAACGACGGCCCGCACCACGCCAGCCGAGCCTCCGGTCAGTATCCCGTAAGTAACCGTCGCCGCCGCGGCCATCGTTCCCGCCAGTCCGTATCCCAACCCCAGACGTCTCTTTAAGAGCCGGTAGAGCCCCATCCCAATCAGCGAGATATGCAGACCGCTGACAGCCAGGAGATGAGCGATCCCATTTCTCCGGTACAGATCGCGCAGATCCGGTTTCAGAAGGGTACGGTCCCCCAGAACCACCGCGCCGAACACGCCCAGATCGCCGTTTTCGGTTCCGCACAGACGTGAAAGCATTTCCCAGGCCCACCGTTTCAGACGATAGATCCCGTCCAGGTAAGGGGAATACCCGTCCCCGGTGATCCGCAGGTTTTCCCCGAACATGCGTCCTTCGATCCCCAACGCATGATAATAACTCCCGAAATCGAACTCGCCGGGGTTGGATGCGCGCCCCATCGACTCCAGCCTGCCCCGCACGGCGACCCTCATGCCGATCCGCAGACGATTCCCGTCGAAGCCTCCGCCTATCTCCGGTTCTCCCACGCCGCCATCCGCTCCGTTCCCCCTCACATCACTCCCCGGCTGCGCCTCATCCAGATACACCAGCACATCGCCGCCGAACTCCCGCGCCTCCCCCTGCGCATACAGCGTCACATCCGACAGCGTCAGGACCGCCTCATATCGGCCCTCCTTCCCGGCATCGATCCGTTCAAGCGTCCCTTCCGCCCACAGCCTCTCCCCGCCCGCCGCCGCGACTTCCGCCTCGCACCGTTTGCGGACCCGTCCGTCCGCCGCCAGACGCGCCGCACCCGCAAGCATCAGACAGAAAAGCGGCAGGAGCCATCGCATCAGACTCCTGCCGCCCGCATCCACAGATCCGAGTTTCCGTCGTTTGTTCCACAGGCAGAAGATCCCGGCCAACACAAGCGCCGGAACCACCGCCTTCCATTCCACGGGCAGCAACAACCATACCTCTCCAAGTACGAATCCCCCTGCTGCATATACCAGTGGCCGTTTCAACTATCTATTCATTTTCCTTTCCGATATCCAGATCCTTCTCAAACTGGGTATCCAACGAGATCACATCCCGAAACATCACATCCGACGAGCCGTTCACCGTGAACTGTACCCGCGACACCGTAGGCAGCTGACACAGCGAATTGACAATGGCGTAAATCGGAATATACTCCTTCACCTCCGCCAGACTGTTCAGAAACGACGCGTCGAAATTAATATAACAGACATTCTCATTTACCGACAGATTCAGGAGCTTCACATCCGGCGGCACCACCGCGTATCTCCCCTCCAGCTGCGGCCCCTTCAATATCTCCTCGACCACCAGACGTTCCAGGGAGGTATTGATGGAATGGACCACCTCCCGGTCCTCCGCCAGCAGACGGCTTCCGGTCTCGTCGGCAAAAAACAGCTTCAGCTGACTCCTTTCAAATGTATTCACGTCGCTGATGCTCTCGATAAAATCCGTGTCCGTCATAAGCCCCACCGGATTGCCGTCCTCGCCAAGCAGCGGCTGATCGCCCACATAGATGGAAATGTAATCGATCCCGTCGATCTGCGTCATGGTCTTCGTCAGCGCCGCCCTGCACAGAATCTCCCGGGTCGGATCCATGACCGTATGATTGCTGTACCCGGCGTCAAAATACAGGGTCAGCACTCGGTCCTCCTGCTTGTAACCCAGGTAACCTACCGCACTGGAAAGCGCCACCTGGTTCTCCACATCATTGGGCGCCGTCAGGAACTGCGTCATCAGCTCCTCGATCACCTGGTCGCCGATCACCGTATTCGTACCGTACTCCTGCGGCGAAAGCGCCGTCATACTGTTGTTCAGATAATAGATCCGGTAAACGGCAGCCCACTCTGCCTGTCCGTTCCCGCCTGCCCGGCAGGCCGTCAGCCCGACTACAAGAAGAAGCCAGGCAATGCTTGATAACCTGTATCTCATAACCCGCCTCCTCTAGTATATATAGGTTAATGGGATCCGCATGGTAAATGTAGATCCCTCGCCTTCCTTGCTCAGCAGCCGGATCGCCCCATAATGCATAAGCACCACATTCTTCGTGATCGCAAGCCCCAGCCCGGTTCCCCCGGTCTCCCGCGAACGGGCCTTATCCACCCGGTAGAAACGCTCAAACACACTGTCCTGCGCATCCTCCGGAATGCCGATGCCGGAATCCGCCACCTTCACGTAGAAATACTTATGATCCGCGTCCAGCGTCACGCGCACCCAGCCGCCGTCGATGTTATACTTAATGGCGTTCTCCACCAGGTTGCTGATCGCCAGCGACAGCTTCGTCTCATCCACATCGGCCGTCACCTCGCGGATGCTCTCATAGATCAGCTCGATCCCCCGCTTCTCCGCGATCGGCTGCAGGCGCTTTAGGATCTGCTGCACCAGCACATTGATATCAACCTGGTCCACATTCAGCTCCGCCACCGATTTGTCCAGCTTCACAAGAGACAAAAGATCGTCCACGATCTTGCTCTCCCGGTCGATCTCAACAGAAATGTCCGACATGAATTCCCGGTACAGCTCCACCGGCGCGTCCTCCATGCTCATCAGCGAATCCGCCAGCACGCGGATCGACGTGATCGGCGTCTTCAGCTCATGAGACACATTTGCCACGAAATCCTCCCTGGAACGGTCCATGGTCTGCAGCTTCGTCTTGGTCTTCTGGATCGCCTCGGAGATCCGCTGCGTCTCCCGGTATGTTTTCTCGGAAACCGCCTCGTCCAGACTCCCGTCCGCCATCCGGTCCAGAGACACCTGAAGCCGTTCGAACGGTCTGACAAACAGCATCGTCAGAAGGATCCCCGCCAGCACCTCCACCATGGACGCCACCACGACGAAAAGACGGGACGTCTCCTCCACGCTGTTGACATTGGAAAGAATATTCTCCGTGGAAGCGATCGTCAGAAGAACGCCGATGATATTCCGCTTCTCCGTATTATCGTAAATGGGCGCCGTCACCGCGAAATACTGCTTCTCATCCTCCCGCAGGATGCTGTTCTCCCCTTTAAAGCACCGCAGAACCGGCTCCGACACATTGATCCTGCCCACGGAAAGCTTGAACGTGTCCTTGATGATGCGGAAGTTCCGGTCCACCACCACGATCCGTCCGTTAAAAATATCCGCAATGGTATCCAGCTCCTTATCCAGCAGCACGTCACGGCTGGGCGACGCCATGTATTCCGCCCTCGACAGCCGGTCGCTGGTGATCAGGCTCTGGTTCTGCACTTCAATGATCCGCCCCTCGATCTGGGTCCGCCTGAAGGACCTGCCCATGACCAGCCCCTGAAGCAGCATGGGAACCACTCCCATGATCAGGAACATGACAAACAGGGGCAGCCGCATACTGACCGTCCGTCGCTTCATTCCGTTCCATTTCAGCTTCTGAAACTGCAGCGCCAATGTTCTTCCTCCCTGCCGAAGCCTGCCGCACTACCCTTTTCCGACTTTCACCCGGTCCTGTCAGACCGCCTGCTCTTCGTACACCGCCTGGCACAAGCCCGCCCGGGCCAGCTAGCCCGGCACGAATCCGCCCAGTCAATCATCTCTTGTGAACCCACTCAGACCAACCAACTAACGACCCTGCCCGGGCCAACCGTCTCTCTCGTCCCCGCTCAGACCAACCGGCCCTCTCTTCGTTCCGCCCGAGCCAACCGGCTCTCGCCTCATTTTGTCTCTTCCAGAATCTTCTCCGCCGTGATCGCCAGGCTCCCCGGCCCGATATGACAGCTGACGCTCAGGGAGAGACAATCAATATAGATCTCCCCCGTCTTCGGGAACTGCGCCTTAAGCTCCTCCCGCAGCTCCTCCGCCGCCTCCCGGTTCTCCGTGTGAACCACGCACAGGCGCGTATTCTCCCCCGTGGTATCCCCAAACCGCTCCGCCATGTCGTGGGCGATCGCCGTGATCATCGTCGATTTCGCCTGCTTGATCGTTCGCGCCTTGGAAAATGCATCCAGCTTCTCGCCCTGGATCGTCAGCACCGGCTTTAACCGGAGAAACGTACCCAGAGCCGCGGCCGCCGGCGTGATCCGGCCGCCCTTCTTCAGATATTTTAACGTATCCAGCATGATATAGATCGTCGAGTCGAACTTGGTCCGAAGCAGGATATCCTTAATCTGCGCCGCGCTCATGCCCTTCTCCGCCAGCGTCCGGGCATCGATGGCAGACTGCCGCTGGGTACACGAGATCCGCTGGTTATCCACCACCTGAACCCTGCCGTCATAGTTCTCCGCCAGAATCATGGCCGTCTCACAGGAGCTGCTTAGGCCGCTGGACATCGGAATATGGACGATCTCGTCATAGTCCTCAAGGATCCGGTCCCAGAGGCCCATAACCGCCTCCGGCGTCGGCTGCGAGGTAGAAATATCGCTGTCATTCTTCAGTTTCTCATAGAACTGCGCCTGTGTCAGATTGATGTCCTCGAAATACTCGGCCCCATCGATCATAAACGGCATCGGAAGGACAAAGATTCCAAGCTCCTTCGCCTGCGCCTGGGTAATTCCGCTGTTGCTGTCTGTCACGATCGCTGTTTTCATCATTCATAAACTCCTCTGCATTATTCTGTATCTGCTCCGCACCTCTTACCGGCTCACTCCTGCGCCGCAACCCCCGCGTCCGCCTGCGTCATCCGGTACAGCTCATAGTACAGCCCCTTCTTCTCCAGAAGCGTCCTGTGGTTCCCTTCCTCCACGATCCGGTTCCCGGCCAGCACCAGGATCCGGTCCGCCCCCTGGATCGTGGACAGCCGGTGCGCGATGGTCAGCGTCGTCCGCCCCTGCGCCAGCTTATCCAGAGAAATATTCACCAGATGCTCGCTTTCATTGTCCAGCGCCGAAGTCGCCTCGTCCAGCACCAGGATCGCCGGGTTCTTAAGGAACACCCGCGCAATGCTGATCCGCTGCTTCTGCCCGCCGGACAGCTTCACGCCCCGCTCTCCCACATAGGTATCATATCCGTTCTTCAGCGCGGATATAAATTCGTCCGCTCCGGCCAGCTTCGCCGCCCCGATCACTTCCTCCCGGGACGCTCCCGGCCGCCCGTAGGCGATGTTCTCGTAGACCGTGCCGGAGAACAGATACACGTCCTGCTGCACCACTCCGATATTGGTCCGCAGGCTTTCCAGCGTCACCCCGCGGATATCCCGGCCGTCCACCAGGATCCGGCCCGAAGTCGTATCGTAGAACCGGGGGATCAGATTGCACAGCGTCGTCTTGCCCCCGCCGGAAGGCCCCACCAGCGCCACCTTCTCGCCGGGCCGGATGGTCAGATTGATATCCTCCAGCACCGGATTGTGGTCGTCCGGATACTCGAAGCTCACATGATCGAAGGTAATGGTGCCCTCCACCTTCCCCAGCGGAGCCGCGCCCGGCTCATCGAAAATGTCAATCTTCGCGTCCATGATCTCCGCGAACCGCTCGATCCCGGTCATTCCCCTCTGGAACTGCTCCGCGAACTCGATGATCCGCCGGATCGTCGTCAGAAGCGTCGTCACATAGAGCGTATAGGCCACCAGATCGCCCGAATTGATCTGCCCATGGATCAGGAAAATACCTCCCGCCACGATCACAACCGTGTACATCACGCCGTCAAACATCCGGACCGTGTCCTGGAACGACGCCATATAGCGGTACATTTCCCTCTTGATCTGCAGAAACTGCTGATTCCCCTTCCGGAATTTCTCGATCTCGATATCCTGGTTGGAAAACGCCCGCACCACCCGGTTGCCCAGCAGATTATCCTCGATCTGGGCGTTCAGCTCCCCGATATGATGCCGCTGCTTCTTAAACGCCGCCCGCATCTTCAGATTAAAATAGGTACAGCACACCACCATGACCGGTACGATGACGAAAATGATCACCGTCAGCATCACATGGATCCGGACCAGGATCACAAAGGCCACCACCGCCTTCACAAAGGCGATAAAAAACTCTTCCGGACAATGGTGGGCGAACTCGGTCACGTCGAAGAGGTCATTGGTAATGCGGGACATCAGCTGTCCCACCTTCGTATTGTTAAAATAGCTGTCCGAAAGCTTCTGCAGATGCTCGAACGCATCCTGCCGCATATCCGTCTCGATCTTCGCTCCCATGATATGGCCCGTGTAAGCCATATAGAAGTTGGCCACCGCATCCACGATCCGCAATGCGAAATACAGCAGGCCGATGCCGCAGACCGTCCGCACCGTCAGAGACGCCGCATCCGCCACTCCCTGATTCGTAATGTAGCGCAGGATCATCGGCAGAACCAGCTCGCAGACCGTCGTCATGGACGCGCAGAACAGATCTGCCAGAAGCGTCGGAATATACCGGCGGTAATACGGCGCGAACCGCCGCAGAAGCTCGCCGGTCTTCATTCTCTTTTGTTCCATACTGAAACTTCTCTCCATTCCAGGCACAATCTTTTTTTATTCTAACTCATTTTCCATGGAAATGGAAGTAAAAAATAAAAGACTCTATGGACGAAATTTTGGAATTGATGTATGATGGAAATTGCAGACAGACCTGTCTGCCGTAAATTCAAACCAAACATGAGGAGATCCGAACTATGCCATACTGTCCGAAATGTGATATGGAATTCGTGGAAGGCGTCACCGTCTGTACCGACTGCGGCGGTCCCCTGTACGAATCCGTGGAAGCCGCAAAGGCGGCCATGGCCGCGGAACGGGCGAAAGAACGCGCCCGGGAGCTGATCCGCGAAAAGGCCATGTATGAAGAATATTTACAAAGCCTGTCCGGGGAAAATGAAAATGCCGTCTACAGCGAAGACGCGGAAGCGGGCGACGTCGCAGAAGCCGGCGGCGGCAATCCCTCTTTCGCAGGGGCCGGCGATCTTTCTTCCGCAGACACAGAAGCCAGGGACGGCAATCCCTCTTTCGCAGGGGCCGGCGACCTTTCTTCCGCAGGCACAGGTTCCGGGGATGGCGATGATTCCGTCCCTGTCAGCGAAGAAGAGCTGCGCGCGCTCGAGGCCGAAGTCCGGCGCCGGGCCCAGTCCATCCTGCCGCCCGAGCCGACCCACGTCTATGTGGACAAGTCCCAGAAATACGACGACCTGAAATCCTCCGCCTCGGCGTTTCTCCTGGTCGGCGGCGTGCTCCTGATCGTGTCCGTCCTGTGCTGGGCCGGGATCATCCAAATCCCCCTGGCCCCGGGATCCCGGCTGATCTTCCAGGGCGCGCTGACCCTCATGGGCGTCTTCTCGCTGGCCGTCTTTCTGACGACCACCCGCTCCGCCAAAAAGCTGGCGCCGGAAATCGCAGACGAGAAGCACCGTACCAGCGACACGATCGCCTGGTTTCTGGAAAACTACACTGCGGACGACATCGACGAAGCCATTTCCGGCCGCGAGGACTTAAGCGAAGAAGAACTGAGCCTGAAGCGCTTCCAGGTCATCCAGGACCGGCTGGTCACCGGACAGGATCTCCCGGATCAGGCGTACGTAGACGCGCTGAGCGAAGAGATTTACACCAAGTTGTTTGAAAACACGTAACACGGAACTGCCTCCCGCAGAACGCGGATGGCGGAAACATCAAAAAGCCGCTTCTCGGAGTACGCGACTTACGCATCACTCCGGAAGCGGCTTTTATACGATTGCACTGTATTCTTATTCAGCCGGCTTCTTGACCGGAACCATTCCGCCGGCTTACTTCACCAGCAGCGACTCCCCTGTCATCTCCTTCGGCTTCTCCATGCCCATCAGCTCGATCAGCGTCGGCACGATATCCGCAAGTTTGCCGCCCTCGCGCAGCTTATAGGACGGATCCGCATTCACCAGAATAAACGGAACCGGGTTCGTCGTATGCGCCGTAAACGGCTCGCCGGTCTCATAATCGATCAGCTGCTCCGCGTTGCCATGGTCGGCGCAGATGAACAGCACGCCGTCCACTTCCTTGATCGCATCCACCACGCGTCCCACGCAGGCGTCCACGGTCTCGATGGCCTTGATCGCCGCAGCCTCGACGCCGGTATGACCCACCATATCCGGATTCGCGAAATTGATGATGATCACATCATACTTGCCGGACCGTATGCACTCAACCAGCTTGTCGCAGACGCCGGGCGCGCTCATCTCCGGCTTCAAATCATAGGTCGGAACCTCCTTCGGAGACGGGATCAGGAAACGGTCCTCGCCCTCATTGGGCTCCTCCACGCCGCCGTTGAAGAAGAAGGTCACATGTGCGTACTTCTCCGTCTCGGCGATCCTTGCCTGCTTCAGGCCGTTGGCCGCCAGCCACTCACCGAAGGTATTGGTGACCATTTCCTTCTTAAACGCCACCAGCTTATTCTCGATCGTATCGTCATAGTCGGTAAAGCACACATAAACCAGATTCTTCATCCTGGGTCCGCGCTCAAAGCCGGCAAACTCCTCGTCGCAGAACGCCCTCGTGATCTCACGGGCGCGGTCCGGGCGGAAGTTATAGAAAATAATAGAATCGCCGTCCTTCACGGTCGCCACCGGATGTCCGTCCTCCATCACAATAACAGGCTCCACGAATTCATCGAACACTTCCTTATCATAGGAAGCCTGGATGCCTGCCGTAGCGCTGTCCGCCGGGTTCCCTTCTCCCATGACCAGCGCGTGATACGCCCGCTCCACACGGTCCCAGCGCTTATCGCGGTCCATGGCATAGAACCGGCCCTGGACGGTAGCCACCTTGCCCACGCCGATCTCCGCCATCTTCTCTTCCAGCTCCGCCACGAACTCCTTGCCGGAAGCCGGCGGCGTATCGCGGCCATCCAGGAAGCAGTGGACATAGACCTTCTTCAGTCCATGGCGCTTCGCCAGCTCCAGCAGGCCGTAGATATGCGTATTATGACTATGAACACCGCCGTCGGACACCAGTCCCCACATATGCAGCGCCGAGTCGTTCTTCTTACAGTTCTCCACCGCCGTCAAAAACTCCGGTATCTCGAAGAAATCACCATCCTGAATGGACTTGGTAATCCTGGTCAGCTCCTGGTACACAATGCGTCCGGCGCCCATGTTCAGGTGCCCCACCTCGGAATTACCCATCTGACCGTCCGGCAGTCCCACATACAGACCGCTGGCCTGGCCCTTCACGAAGGGGCACTGGCTCATCAGCTGGTCCATCACCGGCGTCTTCGCCTCGCAAACAGCGTTGGCCTCGCATCTATCATTCAGGCCGTAGCCGTCAAGAATCATTAGTACTGTTGGTTTCTTACTCATGATCGTTCACCTCTGATCTCATGTATATTTTTTAACAAGCTTTATTGTACACGAAATACCGTAAATATGCAAGATTCAGCTTATTCTTTTTCGCCGTCTTTTTCCTTCTGCCCATCCGTCCCGGCAAGCAGCGCCATCTGCTCCTCCGGGTCTGGCCCATTCAGCAGCGCCGTCTGCTCCTCCACAAATGTCTTGATCTGCCTGATGATGTCGTCCTTACCGCATATGTATCCGTCCCTGCCGCCGAACAGCGCATCGTGAACCGTCCGGCAATCATAATCAGCCGGCGGCCCGGCGACATGATTCATAAACTCCTCCCCGTATATGGCCTGATACACCTCCGCCGTACTCACCGGTTCCGTCGCCGCATGCCACAGGCGGATATCATTCTCCAGGCCGATCCGGATATCGTCCCACAACCGGCTCAGCGGATAGAACTGGAACCGGCTGCGGCTGTCGTTCAGATCGACCGCCGTAAACCCGAGCTTCCGAAATATCTCCCGAAGCTCCGGCCGTTCCTCCTCCTTCAGCGGGCGGCACCGGTAGACGCCGTCCTCTTCCTCCTGCGTATAATACTGATTCAGCATCTTGAACTTTCTGGCCATCGTCTTGTACTTCAGCGGATTCACCTCGCCGGGGATCCGGTCGATCATATCGAAAATGAAATTCCCTCTGACCCGTTCGCCGAAAGGCACCGGCAGCCGTATGATCAGCGCCTCGGGATCATAATCCCGCGTCCACTCCTCCAGAAGATACCGGTTGTGCCCGAACGGATGCAGCTTCGTAATATCGACCACCGTATTCTCATCCACGCCCTCCGTAGTCCGGAACACATCGATCGTAGAGATCAGCACCACATGCTTCGGCTCGATCTGCCAGATATCCTTCTCCGACTGGATGATCCTCTCGATGTACGCCGCCGGCGCCAGACTGTTCAGCTCCCACGTTTCCCCTAATCCTGCATAGATCAGAAGATCCGGCTTCAGCCCATAGGCTTCCTTCACATTATCCGAATCAAAGCACCGGTCGATCCCTCCGCATACACAAATACTGTTTCCTACAGAACCCGACTGTCCCACCAACGCAATCATATCTGTCTCTCTCCTAAATCGTATCTTCTCTGAAGTGCTCTCCTCAGAAAGCACTGATTGAATCTTAGCATACAAAGGATATCCTGTAAACCGTTTTCGCTGTTCTTTGGAATCGCTGCCGCGCTTAATTTACGTATTGCCGTTCCCGGACCGCATCTCCGCCATCCGTTTCATACAAAGCAGGTAATTCCGTTCTCTCCTCCCGGCCTCCGCCTGCATCCGGTGCTCCAGTTCCTCCGGATCCGTCATCCAGTCCGGCCGCAGAATACCCAGCAGCAGGCAGCGCCGCAGCTCTTTCAGGACCGGTGCCTGCGCCCCCCTTTCAGCTGCCTCCTGCAGAAGACCGGCAGCCGCCTCCTCGTAACCTTTGAATATAAACACATTTTCCTGCATGTTATATGACAGGCTGCAGCTCGTTTCAGAGCCCTTATACTCCATCAGAAATGTACTGTCTTCCGCTGACTCCCTGACATAAAGATAATACAGGCAGGCCCAGGGTTTATCTTTCCGCCGGCGCAGAATACGGCCTATCCTCTGAATCCTCTGCCTGCTCATCGACGTCCCGGACATAACGATTCCGACCGCCGCGTCCGGCACATCAATCCCTTCATCCAGCGCCTTGCAGGAGATCAGGATCCGAACCTCGCCGTCGCGGAAGTCACCAAGCACCCGCTTCCGAACCCGTTCCGGCATGCGGGAATGATAGCTTCCGACCCGTCCGATACCGCAAAGCTGCAGACGCCGGCGCAATTCGTCTGCCTGACTGATTCTTTCGCAGAAGACCAGGATCTGCGCCGCGGGATCCGTCCGGCGGATCAGTTCGCAGGCACAGGCAGACCGCGCCGCCGCATCGTAACTGACCGCAGCCCTCTGGTAAGACAGACCCACGTAAACAGCCGCCGGCGAATCCTCCCCCTCCCTGGCCGCTGTCCGGTTCAGGAAGCGAAAGAGCGCATGCCCTCCCATTCCCGAAAGCTCCGGATACCGCGCCTGAAGCTCGTAATAGAGCATTCCCATCCGGCTCGACAGCTGATCATACGCCCGGAGTTCATCCGCTGAGAAAGACAGTCCGATCTGATATACGAAAAAACGGGAAACCGTTCCTTCCCGAACCGCCTCACGGAACCGGTAGTGGTAGATCTCCCTGCCAAGCGCCCACTCCAGAAAAAGTCCCTCTTCATCGAATCGCGGGGTTGCCGACATCCCGAGGCAGTGATACCGCTCCGGAAAACAGGATGGCTGCCGCATAAAATCGAAGATCTTTCGATTCTCGGCCCCTGCGTAACGGTGACATTCGTCCGCGATCAGAAGCACATGATACCCTGCTTTCATATCCTCCAGAATATGCCGGGCCAGAGCATACCGGGCGGAATTGACGACATAGACCGTATATTGGCCATCATATGCGTCCTTTCTCTGCCCGTTATAGATTCCGACAGCAGCGGTCTTTGTCCCTTCATATTCCCGGACGGCCTTCGCCCACTGTCCGGCAAGGGATACGGTCGGCGTTACGATCCGGACGCGGAGCCGTCCCGGATATTTCTCCGAAAGCATGCAGGCTCCTTCCAGGGCAAGCACCGTCTTGCCTGCCCCAGTGACTACATCAGCAATCCCCCGGTATCCGTTTTCTTCCCATTTCTTCAGACATTTTCTCTGCCATGCATACAGTTCCATCTTTCGGTATCCCTTCCGCGACGCCGTGCCTCTTCCGTCCGGCCGGCTCGCCCGCCGCGGTTCTTGCATCCGTGCCGCCGATCTGTTTCCTAAATCCATTCTACCATATCCAAATCTCCGTGTAAATTCTTTCTAAGGCTTGTATAATCCTGCAAAATCAGCTATACTTAAGGCGATATACGACGAAAGGAGAGTCCCATGAATTACGAAGAACTTTACGGCCAGCTGATGCCGTTAGAGAAGAAGATGAAAGACGCTGCCGCCGCCCTGCAGAAGCTGTCCAAAACCATCGCGCAGGATACGGAAAAGGGTGATCTGAAAAGCCTTGCGAAGGATCTGTCCCAATTCGCTCAGATCCTCTCCGAGCAGTCGGCAATTACCGCCCAGGCGCAGGAGACAGCGGCCGGTTTCGACGGACGGGCATATTATGAAAGCGGAGACTTCGCGGCGCAGATGCTTCAGGTCTGCGCGGAACAGGGAATTGACGTCAAGGGCGAATACCCGGTCTACGAGATGTTTCCCTACCGTGTCCGGTTCGATACCGAGAATCAGGACATTTACCTCGACCGCAAGCGGATGCAGTGCATGCGCCCCGCCAATTTCGTCCAGACTGTAAAGGCCGGCCAGGAGCGCCTGACGAAAGCTGCGTTCAACCCCATTGCCTTCGCCGGCGAGCTGTCAGAAGCCTATGATACCGCGCTTTTCAAATACAAAAAGCACAAGGGAACCGATATCTATCTGACTAACCTGTACAAATGCCTTGTTCCCATGAGCCGCTCCCGCAAGGAATACGATATGCAGAGCTTCGCCTTCGATCTGGCCCGTCTGTACATCTCCGGCGCCGATACGACGAAGAGCGGCCGCCGTTTCCAGTTCGGTACCAGCCGCGAAAGCAGCAAGGCGATCCGCATTCTGGACGCGAACGGGAAAGAACAGTATCTGGCGACCCTATGCTTCTATGACGTGGAATAACCTTTCATTTTATAGGATAAAGGTTACAGAATATACGGAGGTGAAACCATGGACAATTCCTATGCGCAGGCGTTCCCCGGCTCTTCCCGGACGGAACCGGTACAGCTGTCCGCGCTTTCTTCCGGCATCCAGTTCCTGTCCGACTTCTGGGCGGAACATTACCTGGACGAATACATACAGGAAGGCGGCAGTAAGATCAAATTCATTACCGGCCGCCCCGGAAGCGGCAAGTCGCA
>CANQME010000078.1 GCA_947624815.1 uncultured Lachnospiraceae bacterium
CGGTTTGCGATGCCCCTGCCGGAAAGTATGAGTATCTCGGCGATGTTCATATGCCGGATGGACACCCGTACGGATCCGGGCCGGAAGAATGGTTTACATTTGATCCCGGTGTTCTGGTCGATGATGATGGCAGGATCTGGCTTTATACAGGAAGCGGTCAGGACTCCAACGGACAATACGGCCACGAGATAAAAGGATGCTTCGTACTGGAACTGGCGCAGGATATGCTTACAGTCATCAGCGAACCGAAAGTAGTGCTACCTGCGAAATGGACGAGAAAAGAGCCGAATTTCTTTGAGGGGGCATCGATCCGTCATATTGGCGGGTGGTATTATCTGGTATATCCCGCAACCGATTTAACCGGCTTGAATTACTCCATGAGTAAATATCCGGATCGTGATTTTGTGCATAAGGGCAGGATTCATTCCACCAGTGATATCGGATTTGATGGACACAAATTAACGGACTGCACCTATCCGATCGGCAATAATCATGGCGGTCTGGTGTGTGTGAAGGGGCAGTGGTACATTTTTGACCATCGAATGACAAATGGATCTCAATGGAACCGGCAGGGAGTTGCGGAACCTGTATGGATCAAAGCGGATGGTACGATTGAAATGGTGGAATCGACCAGCTGCGGTTTGAATAATGGTCCATTAAGGGGCCAGGGGAAATATCCGGCATATATATGCTGCAATCTTGTCGGAAGAAAAATATTCGGCATACGGAACCTGGCCAAATGCCCCAAGGTCACACAGTCGGGAAAGGACTATGATCCGCCGGAGAATACGGGTTATGAAGTGACCACGGTAACGGAATTGAATGCGCCGTATTCCTATGTCTCCGATATTACGAACGGCTGCCAGATCGGATACAAGTATTTTGACATGACCGATACGACTTGTCTGACGCTTGAGACGAGGTCTGCAAAAGGAAAGATTCAGATCCTGGATCAATTGGACGGAAAAGTGATCGCAGAAAAAGAGTTAAAAGAAGGGAAAGAGTGGACGGAAACAGAAATCGTATTTGAACCGGGCCAGATCATTGCCGGTCGGATCGACGGCGATATAAAGAAGTGTCCGCTGTTCTTAAGATATCTGGGATCAGGGAGTATGGATTTATTGAGTTTTACACTGAGCTGATGTTAGAGGAGGCGGCTGATCACCGCCTCCTGCTCGATTTCTACAGAATGCGCAGGGAGCGGAATGGCGCGTTTTTTAAGGAGTCAATGCTCAGAAATCAATTATAAATTTGATATGGATAAGTCCGCGCTGTTATGTTATAATTTAGCATATTGGTTGGCGGACATTTTCATATGTCCGATAAACAGGCAAAAACGGGATATGGTTATTCGCAAATTATTAGGAGTTTTTCATGAGAAAATTGGCACTAAGTGATGAAATCCTGCTGTCGGTACAGCAGCCCGCCCGCTACATTGGCGGCGAGATCAATATGGCAATTAAGGACCCGGACCTGGTGGACATTCGGTTTTGCATGTGCTTCCCGGATGTTTATGAGATCGGAATGTCGCATCTGGGCATCCAGATTCTTTACGATATGTTCAACGGCCGCGACGATGTCTACTGCGAACGGGTCTATTCGCCGTGGACCGATATGGACCGGCTGCTGCGGGAGAAGAATATTCCTCTCTTCGCCCTGGAGTCCCAGGATCCGGTAAAGGATTTTGATTTCCTGGGTATTACGCTCCAGTATGAGATGTGCTATACCAATGTGCTTCAGATCCTGGATCTGAGCCAGATCCCGCTGCACGCCGCGGACCGGTCCGAAGATGATCCCATCGTCATCGGCGGAGGCCCCTGCGCCTACAATCCGGAGCCTCTGGCGCCCTTCTTCGACATTTTCTATATCGGAGAGGGGGAAACCGTCTACGGGCAGCTTTTTGACGCCTACAAGGCCAATAAAAGCCGCGGAGGAAGCCGGAAGGACTTCCTGGAGGCGGCGGCCGGGATCCCCGGCCTCTATGTTCCCGCCTTCTATGACGTGACCTACGGAGAGGACGGAACGATCGCCGATTTTAAGCCGAACAATCCGTGCGCGCCGGAGACGGTCACCAAGGAGCTGGTCGTTCATATGGACGACGCCTGGTATATCGAAAAGCCCCTGGTGCCGTTCATCAAGGTGACGCAGGACAGGGTCGTTTTAGAGATCCAGCGCGGCTGCATACGCGGCTGCCGGTTCTGCCAGGCCGGGACCATTTACCGGCCGCTTCGGGAGCACAGCCTGGAATATCTGAAAGATTACGCCGTAAAGATGTTAAAGAGCACCGGCCATGAGGAGATCTCCCTAAGCTCCTTAAGCTCCAGCGATTACTCGAAGCTGCCGGAGCTGATCAGCTTCCTTCTCGAGGAGGTGAAGGGCAAAGGGATCAACATTTCCCTGCCGTCTCTGCGCATCGACGCGTTCTCCCTGGACGTCATGAGCAAGGTCCAGGATGTGAAGAAGAGCAGCCTGACATTCGCGCCGGAGGCCGGATCCCAGCGCCTGCGCGACGTGATCAATAAGGGCCTGACGGAGGAAGCGATCCTAAGCGGCGCCCGCGACGCCTTCCTGGGCGGCTGGAGCCGGGTCAAATTATACTTTATGCTGGGGCAGCCGACGGAGACGGAAGAGGATATGAAGGGAATCGCCTATCTGTCGGAAAAGGTGGCGGAGACCTTCTACGATCTGCCTGTTGAGCAGCGGCAGAAGCGGGTGCAGATCGTCGCCAGCTCGTCCTTCTTCGTTCCGAAGCCGTTCACGCCGTTCCAGTGGGCGAAGCAGTGTACGAAGGAGGAGTTTCTGCGGCGCGCCTGGCTTGTGAGGGATACCTTTGGGCAGATGAAGAACGCCCGCAGCCTGAAATACAACTACCACGAGGCGGACCTAAGCGTACTGGAAGGCGTTCTGGCCCGCGGAGACCGGCGGGTTGCCCCTGTGATCGAGGAGGCTTACCGCCGCGGAGCCATGTTCGACTCCTGGGGCGAGCGTTTCGATAACGAATTATGGATGGCGGCTTTTGATGCCTGCGGCGTAGATCCGGATTTCTATACGGTTCGCGACCGGGATCTGGACGAGAAGCTGCCGTGGGATTTCATCGACGCAGGCGTGTCGAAGGAATTCTTAAAGCGCGAGTGGAAGAGGGCGACGGAAGAGACCGTCACGCCCAACTGCCGCCAGGGCTGCGCCGGCTGCGGCGCGCGGGTGTTCGGAGGAGGTGTCTGCTTTGAAAATCAGAATTAAATTCCGCAAGCAGGGCGCCATGAAGTTCATCGGGCACCTGGATATCATGCGGTATTTCCAGAAGGTCATGCGGCGGGCGGACGTAGATATCCGCTACAGCGGCGGCTTCAGCCCCCACCAGATCATGTCCTTCGCGGCGCCGCTTGGCGTCGGACTCTTAAGCAACGGCGAATATCTGGATATCGAAGTGGATTCCACCGGCAGCTCCGCGGAGATGGTGCGGCGGATGAATGCGGCGATGTCGGAGGGAATGGAGGTCGTTTCCTTCCGCCGTCTGGACGATTCGGCGAAAAGCGCCATGTCGCTGGTGGCGGCGGCCGACTACGTGCTGGCGTTCCGCCCCGGAAAGGAGCCGGAGGACATCGAAGCGTTCTTCCGGGCCATGGCGGACTTTTACGCGCAGCCGCAGATTCCGGTCACGAAGAAGACCAAGAGCGGGGAGAAAGAAATGGATCTGAAGCCGCTCATCTACCGGCTTGAGCGGGTGTGGGCCGTGCCGTACGGAGACGGTCCGGAAGTTCCGCCGGCGGAGGCAAAGACCACAATATCTGAGACAGCGGGGACGCAGACGCAGGAACCGGAGTCGACAGACATGCGGCTGCAGAAGCCGGAGGCAGCAGTCGCACAGACGCAGGCACAGACGGATGCAGCCGCAGAGACGGCGGAATCGGAGAGAACGCAAACGCACGGCGCGATGAAGCAACAGAAGGCGCTTCGCGTCGTAAGATCCGGCGCGGTGACGGAACCGGCGGACGCCGTCTGGATGCAGGTCTGCACCGGCAGTACCGACAACGTGAAACCGGAGCTTGTCATGGAAGCGCTCTATGATTTTATGGGCCGGCCCCTTCCTCCGTTTACGTTCCAGACGGAGCGGGAGGAGGTCTATGCGGACGCCGGCCGGGAAGGCTCCGGCGAAGGCCGGAACCTGGTGCCCCTTGAGGCGTTGGGAGAGGACATTGAACAGACTGATCATTACCAGGCTTGAGGGCCGGCTTCTGACTGCCCTTATGGACGACATGAAGGCGGTCCAGATGGATTTCGAGGACCAGGAGCCGTCGATTCTCGGCAATATCTATATCGGGAAGGTCCGGGATGTGGTGAAGAACATCAACGCCGCGTTCGTGGATCTGGGCGGAGGCGTGACCGGCTATTACAGCCTGGACGCGAATCCGGTTCCGATCCGCGCTTCCCATGCGGCGGAAGGATATCCGGAGACGGAAGACATGCAGACGTCCGAAACGGTTCATGCGGCGTCTTCTGCCGCAGACGGCGCGCAGGGCTCTGCAGAAGAACGACCGAAGGCGCCGGCTACGGACCACAGGAAGGCTCCGGCAGGAGAACGCCCGCGTCCCCTGCGGCCCGGCGATGAGATCGTCGTGCAGGTGTCGAAGGACGCGGTAAAGTCCAAGGACCCGGTGCTGAGCGCGGAGCTGACGCTGACAGGCCGCCTGTGCGTTCTGTCTTACAGCCCGGCCGCCGGCAAAAATTACATCCGTTTCTCCACAAAGATCACGGACTCCGCATGGAAGAAGCAGATCACGGATCACCTCCGCCTTGCGGGCGGGGATCCCTTCGGGCTGATCGTGCGGACGAACGCCTTTATGGCAGAGCCGGAGCAGATCCGCACGGAGCGGGACCGGCTGGCGGAAGAGATGAACCGGATCCTGCATGCGGCCCCTCACCAGACCTGCTACAGCCTTCTTTACGAGGAAGCGCCGCCCTATGCGGCACGGCTGCGGGACTATGACGCGCAGACAGCCGGGGAGATCCTGACGGACGACGAGGAGATCTTCCGGAGCCTTACGGATTCCCTTGACCGCGAACAGCCGGATCTGGCCGGCAGGCTGCGCCTGTATCGGGATCCGTTAGTCTCGCTGGCCAGTCTGTATTCCCTGGAGAAAAACCTCCGCGACGCCCTTCAGAAGCGCGTGTGGCTGACCTCCGGAGCCTATCTGGTCATCGAGCAGACGGAGGCCATGACGGTCATCGACGTGAATACGGGGAAATATACGGGCGCCAAGGCCATGCGGGATACCGTCCGCATGATCAATCTGGAAGCTGCGAAGGAGACGGCCAGACAGCTCCGCCTCAGGAACCTGTCGGGGATCATAATGGTCGATTTCATCAACATGGAAACGGCGGAGGACCGAAGCGATCTTATGCATGCCCTGACGGAATACTGCCGGCACGATCCGGTAAAGACGACGGTCGTTGATATGACCAGACTGGGTCTGGTTGAGATTACAAGAAAGAAGACAAGGAAACCACTGAGCGAGCAGTGGCGGTGAATGCACGATGAAGAGGATAAGCAGAACGGAAAGGCAAACGGAACGAAAGCTGGAGACAGTGCTGACGGTATCGGTACTGGCGGGACTTGTTCTCACCGGCTGCGGCGTGACGCCCCACGAGCTTCTGGGCGTGGAGACGCTGTTCGAGGAAGAGACCGCGGAAAGTCTGGTGATGGAGACCGAGGAGACCGTGGAAGAGTCTGCGCCCGACGGTACGACGGAGGCGCTTCCTCAGCCTCACGACGTAAAGCCCGGACAGATCCTTCCCTCCGAATCGCTGTACAGAGCCGATATCGACCAGTTTTTCTGGCAGAGCGGGATCACCGACTCCGTTTCCGCACGGATCGCAGGCAAATCCTATAAGGAGGGCGCTGAGATCCCGGAATCGGATCTGCGCTATCTTCAGGTTCTTCATTATGATTTTGACGGCAACGTGCGGGTAGGTGAGCTGATCTGCAACAAGGCCATCGGCAGCGACCTGCTTTATATCTTTCACCGGCTCTATGAGGAGAAATACCCGATCGAGAGGATGGTGCTGGTCGATGAATACGACGCCGACGACGCGGCTTCCTGCTCCGCCAACAATTCCTCCTGCTTTAACTACCGCAATACCACCGGCGGATCCAGTCTCTCCAAACATGCGAAGGGACTTGCCGTCGATATCAACCCGCTGTACAATCCGTACATTTCCAGAGACACCGGGGCCTGCGTCCCCGAAAACGGCTCCGACTATGCGGACCGGACGCTTGCATTTTCCCATAAGATCGACGAGAACGACCTATGCTACCGGCTGTTTACGGAGGCCGGCTTCACCTGGGGCGGCATCTGGGAGAGCACGCCGGATTACATGCATTTTGAAAAGGATCAGTAACGATTAATGATTGACACAGCTTTCAATGAGCGTTACTATATTAGATAGAGAACCCCGTTTCGGGAAGAAGAACAGGATGGATAAGATATCATGAAAACACGCATTTTTCTATTTTCAATCATGTTTTCCTGTCTGTTTGCTATTTCATCGGCCGCCGCGACCCTGTATCATGACGGAACCGGCTTTCGCTGCCGCGGCGACGACGGCGCGGATATTACCGGCTGGTATCAGGCCGGCGAGAACGCACCCTGGTACTATTTCGACGAAGACGGATACGCGCACACCGGCTGGCTGACTTACCAGAATAAGACCTATTATCTCAGACCGACGGACGGCACCATGCGGGCCGGCCAGCGGCTCACGCTGGACGGCAGGGTATGGCAGTTCGATCAGGACGGAGCCGGAACCATGATGCCGGTCAACTATACCGGATGGATGCTTGACGACATCACCTGGTATTACAGACGTTCCGACGGAAGCTTTGTCACGAACGGATGGAAGGAGATCGACGGCGAGTGGTATTACTTTGACGAAGTCGGTTATATGAAGACCGGTCTGATCAGTGACGGCGGCGCGGTCTATTACCTGTACGACAGCGGCGCGATGGCTCACGACGCAGATCAGTGTCGGAGGCGTTACCTACACCTTCGGAAGCTCCGGCGCGGCCGCCTGGCCGTATAAGGAGATCACGACTGATATCCCGGATTCCGAGAAGTCAGAATTCCGCAGAACGGTGGATTCCATGGCGGATTCCATACTGTCCGGACTGATCAACGATTCCATGACGAGACGCCAGAAGGCGGAAGCGATCTACGCCTGGGTCCGCGGCGGATTTACCTATACCGGCCGCTCGGCCACCAGAGACTGGGTAGAGGAAGCGTATCAGGGCTTCCGCAGGCACCACGGCGACTGCTATACCTATTTCGCGGTGTCCCAGGAGCTGCTTGTGAGGGCGGGGATCCCCACCATCGAGGTGATCCGCTATACGGATAACGACCATTTCTGGAACCTTGTTCAGATGGACGACGGCAACTGGTACCATTTCGATACGACTCCCAGAAGCGCGGGCGGATATTTCTGCCTCTGGACCGATGCGCAGATGCTGAATTATTCGGCGCAGCACGGCGGATGCTTTGAATTCGACCGTTCGCTCTATCCGCCGACGCCGTAAGGAAAGGAGACGATCCGATATGGAGGAACTGATCGAAATTCTCGAAAGCATCAATCCGGATGCGGATTATGAGACTGACGGGGGACTGGTGGACGAGGGGATACTGACATCCTTTGAGGTGGTCATGCTGGTGACGCAGATCGAAGACGTCTTCGATGTGACAATTCCGCCGGTAAAGATCATCCCGCAGAATTTTAATTCGGCGGCCGCCATCTGGGCGCTGATCGAGGAGCTTAAAGGAGAAGAATAAGATGCTTCTGATTTCCTATGAATTTGGGGCATTCCTGATCATTCTCACGGTTATTTACTACCTGATCCCCGGAAGATTCCAGTGGATGCTGCTTCTTGCCGCCAGCTATCTGTTTTACATGTGCGGGGGACCGGTCTATCTCCTTTACCCGCTCATCACGACGGCGACGACCTGGCTTCTGGCGCGGCGGATCGGACGGATCAGCGCGCAGGCCAGGCAGTATATCCGCGAACAGGGATTCGACCGCGAGCAGAAAAAGACTTACAACCAGGCCGTAAAGCGCCGCAAACGGCGTCTGCTGGTTCTGGGACTTCTTCTGAATTTCGGCATCCTGGCGGTGCTGAAATACATGAATTTTGTTCTGCAGAACGTAAACGGCCTTCTGACGCTGCTTCAGGCGCCTGTGCAGGCCGGGTACGTGGACTGGATCCTGCCGCTTGGCATTTCGTATTATACGTTCCAGTCCATGGGCTATCTGATCGACGTGTACAACGGCAAATACGAGCCGGAGCCCAATCCGGCGCGTTTCGCGCTGTTTGTCTCGTTCTTTCCCCAGCTCGTCGCAGGCCCGATCAGCCGGTTCGACCAGATGAAGGAGGATCTTTTCACCGCCCACCGCTTCGATCTGCGGCATGTGAAGATGGGAGCCTGGCGGATGCTGTGGGGGTATTTTAAGAAGCTTGTGATCGCTGACCGGCTCGGACCGGCCGTTGTTGCGATCATCTCGTCCCCGGCGGAATATAACGGGATCTATGTTCTGCTCGGCATGGTCGGCTATACGGTCTGGATGTACGCGGATTTTGCCGGCGGGATCGATATCGTCATCGGCGCGGCGCAGATCCTGGGCGTTAAGCTTCCGGAGAACTTCAACCGGCCGTTTCTTGCGTCCAGTCTTGCCGAGTTCTGGCGCAGATGGCATATGACGCTGATGCAGTGGCTGAGGGAATACATATTTTTCCCGGTATCGACAAGCAGGTTCAGCAAGCGTGTCTCGGCCCTTGCCGGAAAGCTGTTCGGGAAGAAGTCAGGGCTTAAGGCTCCCGTCTATGTGGCGAATATTGTTGTATGGCTTACGGCCGGCATCTGGCACGGCGCGTCCTGGAACTTTGTGGCGTGGGGGATGGCTAACTGTGTGGTCATGCTGATCTCCGCGGAGCTTGCCGGCATATACCGGTCCTACCGGAAGCGCTTCGCCTTTACAGGGACGAAGGGCTATCGCTGCTTTGAGGTCGTCAGGACGTTCGGCCTGTTCTGCTGCCTGGAGATGTTTGAATATTATCCGTTTCTGACGGTTTTCGCCATGTTCGGCAATATGCTGACCTCATCGCGGCTGTCTCAGCTGTTCGACGGGCGTTTTGCATCGCTGGGGCTTACCACGGCCGACTGGTTGCTTCTGGGGATCTGCATTGTGGTCATGGCGGCCGGTTCGGTCCTGAAAAGAACGCGCATGTTCCGGGAAAAGCTGGATCAGAAGCCCGTGTGGCTTCAGTATGCGGCGATCTTCGGGCTGTTTCTCGTCGTACTGATCACCGGCGCCTACGGGCACGGCTACGACGCCAGCCAGTTTATTTATAATCAGTTTTAGGAGGCGGCATGATGAGAAAGAGATCGTTAGTGACGCTCCTGATCCTTGTTCTGGCGTCGGTTATCGTGCTTTCGGGCCTTCAGAGGCTGCTTGTCCCCAAGTATATGGGCCTTGTGACGGAGGGCGCGTTTATCGGCGAATATTATCAGGATCCGTCGGAACATGATGTGATCTTTCTGGGGGACTGCGAGGTCTACGAGAATATATCGCCGATCGTACTGTGGCGGGAATACGGCGTCACCAGTTATATCCGCGGCAGCGCCCAGCAGCTGGTCGCCCAGTCCTATTATCTGCTGGAGGAGACCCTGAAGCGGGAAACGCCGAAGGCGGTCGTGTTCAGCGTTTCCGCCATGCAGCAGTATGAACAGACGAATGAGACCTACAACCGGATGACCTTTGACGGCATGCGTTGGTCCTCCTCCAAATGGAACGCCATACGGGAGACAGCGATGGAAGAGGAGCATATGATCGAATATATCTTTCCGCTGCTGCGGTTCCATTCCCGGTGGAACCAGCTGGAGCCGGATGATTTTACGTATTATTTCCGCAGGAACAAGGTGACCCACAACGGTTACTATATGCGGGCGGACGTAAGGCCGGCCGGCGATTTCCCGACTACCAGGCGTCTGGCGGACTATTCGTTCGACGACAGGGCCTGGGATTATCTGGAGCGTATGCGCGGGCTGTGCGAGGCCAACGGGATCACATTTATCCTGATGAAAGCTCCGTCGCTGTATCCGGCCTGGCATGACCAGTGGGAGGAACAGATCGTATCCTATGCTGAGGAGCATGGTCTGACCTATATCAACTGCATTGATGCGATCGACGAGATCGGGATCGATTTTTCACAGGATACCTATGACGGCGGTCTCCATATGAACGTATACGGAGCCGAGAAGGTGTCCCGCTATCTGGGACCGCTCCTTCTTGAGGCGGGAGCGGAGGACCGGCGTGCAGACAGCGGACTGTCTGCCGTCTGGCAGGAAAAGGAATTGTATTATGATAGCATGAAGGCGCAGCAGGAGGGAGAATTTGCGCAGTTCGGTTATCTGAAACAATTTAAAACAGAGGAGTAAGGAGGAACGGGAATGAAAAAAGTTATGAAGTATCTGACGATGACCGGCCTGATCGTGTCGATGGCCGCCATGCCCATGACGTCCTATGGGCTGTCCTGGGGGAAGAAGACAGAGGTCAAGGCCGAGGAGGAGATTGCCTACAATTTCGTGGTCGGCGAAGTCACCGTGACCATGGGTGCGGAGGCGGCTCCGATCCTTAAGGCGCTGGGCGATCCGGAGAAGACCTTCGAGCAGGACAGCTGTGCCTACCAGGGCAAGGACAAGGTTTACACCTACAAGGGCTTTGAGCTCAGCACCTACCCGGTCAACGGCAAGGAGTGCATCGCTTCGGTCTATATCTTAAACGACACCGTGGCCACCGCAGAAGGGATCAAGATCGGCTCAACTGCAGACGACGTCAAGAAGGCATACAAGGACAAATACACGGAAGAATTTGGCGTCTACCGCGTCAACGACGGCAAGACAGAGCTGGTCATCTATACCACGAAGAACGTGGTCGACGGAATCGAATATCTGGTAATGCCGGAGAAGAAGTAAGGAGCAGCCATGATAAGAAGCGTGCTGGAATTCCTGGAGGCGTCCGAAGGACGCTTCCAGGATTATTGTGCTTATGAAGACAGCAGGGAGCGCTATACCTTTGGCCGCGCCGGCAGGACCGCGAGGGCCATCGGGAGCCGGATCGGAGCGCTTGACGCCCACCAGAAGCCGGTGGCGGTGCTGATGGAGAAGAGCGCGTCGATGATCGTCGCGTTTCTCGGCATCGTCTATGGCGGATGCTGTTATTGCCCCATCGACGTTTCCATGCCTGCCGACCGTATCCTCACGATCCTTTCGGTCCTTAAACCGGCTGCCGTGATCACGGAGCCTGCTCAGGCGGAGCTGGCGGCAGGTCTTGATCTGACGTGCCCGGTCTGGCTGTTTGACGAGCTTTCGCAGGAACCGGTGAATGCGCCGCTTCTGGCATCCGTCCGCAGCCGCCAGGTCGATTCGGATCCTCTTTACATCCTGTTTACCAGCGGTTCCACCGGCGTTCCGAAGGGCGTCGTGGTGAGCCACCGCGTGATCATCAACAATATGGAATGGCTGGAGAAGGAATACGATTTCAGACCGGAAGACATACTGGGCAACCAGGTCCCTCTCTATTTTGACGTGTCGGATCATGACGTTTACTGTCCTCTGAAATTCGGCTGCAGCACCGTCATAATCCCGCAGGAGCATTTTACCTTCCCGGCCAATCTGATCGCCTTTCTGAACGAACATCACGTAACCGCGATCTTCTGGGTTCCATTTGCGCTCAGCGTCGTGGCCAATCTGCGCGGATTCGAGGCGGAGGTCCCGAAGTACCTGCGTTACGTCTTCTTTGCCGGAGAGGTCATGCCGCTTAAGCAGCTGAACTACTGGCGCAGATACGTACCGGATGCGCTCTACTGCAACATGTACGGCCCGACGGAGACCTATGTCTGCACCTACTACAATCTGGACCGGGAATTCTCCGATGACGAGACGCTGCCGATCGGCCGGCCCTGCGGCAATATCGATATCCTTGTGCTTGACGAGGAGAACCGGCTCGTGCTTCCGGGAAGCGGAAAAGAGGGAGAGCTGTGCGTCCGCGGCTGTACGCTGGCGAGCGGTTATTACAATAATCCGGAACGGACCGCCGAACGGTTCGTCCAGAACCCGTTAAATTCCGCCTATCCGGAGATTATCTACCGGACCGGCGATCTGGTCAGCTACAATGACCGCGGAGAGCTGCTGTACCACGACCGGCTTGATTTCCAGATCAAACGGCTCGGCTACCGGATCGAGCTGGGAGAGATCGAAGCGGCGGCGGGGCTGATCCCGGAGATCCGCGACTGCGCCTGCATCTACGACAGGGGAAAGCAGATGATCCTGTTTCTGTATACCGGCACGCAGCTGGACAAGCGCGTTCTTTCCAAAACGCTTTCCGGCCGGATCCCCAGGTATATGATGCCCAACAAGTATATCTATCTGGAGGAAATGCCGCACAACGCCAACGGAAAGATCGACCGTAAACGGCTGAAAGAGCTCTATGTGTGAATTCCGTTTGTTTCGACAGCTCAGAAGGAGAGGAGCGGCCCTGGCGGTACTGACGGCGGCGGCCGTTCTTACGGCCGGCTGCGGTGTGCTGGGCGGCCATTACGAGAAGATCGTCTATGAGACGACCGGCTTTTCCGATATGGACCGGTATCCCGGACGGATCGTGATCGATCAGTCGGTCTATCCGTTCGCCGGAGCCGGAACGGACGAGAATGTATTGCCGGAGGGCGCGGCTGGGTCTGCATCCGGGGCAGGGACCGCCCTGGAGGATATTCCTGAGGAGACACCGCCGGAGCAGGAAGCTTCTTCTGCAGATGAGACGGTTCCGTCTTCGGAGGAAGCCGTCGCCGGGGAGATCGACACCAGCGTCGGAAGCGTCCTTTCGGAGGCGGAGGTGGAGCTGGTGGGAGAGGACGATCTGTTCTGGCAAAGCGAGATCACGGACCGTATATTTGACCGGATCTACGGGAAGTCCTATCGGGAGGACTGCACGATGCCCAGAAGCGAGCTTCGGTATCTGAGGCTTCTCCATTACGATTTTAACGGCAATATCCGCGTTGGCGAGCTGGTCTGCAATCGTTCCGTCAGCAGCGATATGCTGTCCATTTTCCACCGCCTGTATAAGGCGAAATATCCGATCGAGAAGATCGTGCTTGTGGACGAGTACGGCGCAGACGACGACGCGTCCAGTGCGGACAATAACACGTCCTGCTTTAATTACCGGACCGTGGCGGGAAGCGGCAGCATGTCCCTTCACGCGCTCGGCGTCGCCATCGACATCAATCCGCTCTATAACCCATATGTGACGGACGGCGGCGAAGGCTGTGCGCCGGAAAACGGCAGGGCCTATATGGACCGGAGTCTTGATTTCGCCCATAAGATCGATGAGGATGATCTCTGCTACCGGCTCTTTACCGACGCGGGCTTCACCTGGGGAGGAAGCTGGAGCAGCGAACCGGATTACATGCATTTTTCAAGGGGCGCAAGTCCGGAAACATAGACTTTTTGCGGGATTTTCCGCAAAGTTTTCCAAATTAGCGGTTGACTTTTTGCGCCGCGGATGATATGATTTGTTAGTGTGCCGCACAATGAGGTTCTGAAAGATTCCGGGCCGCATCCGCCTGGCGGACAGGCTGCGGGGACACCGTAATTGGCGAGTAATGATAAAGAGGAGGTGCCATGTATGTACGCTATTATTGCTACCGGCGGTAAGCAGTATAAGGTATCCGAGGGCGATGTCATTAGGATTGAGAAGCTTGAAGCAGAAGCTGGCGAGACCGTGACCTTTGACCAGGTGCTTGCGGTGAGTGACGGAGAACTCAAGGTCGGATGCCCGACTGTCGAGGGAGCCAGCGTTTCCGCGACTGTTGAGAAGCAGGGGAAAGCGAAGAAAGTGATCGTCTACAAGTACAAGAGGAAGACCGGATATCACAAGAAGAACGGTCACAGACAGCTGTTCACCCAGGTTAAGATCGACAAGATCAACGCATGACCGTGTGCCGGCGCAGGCCGGTATAAGACGCGCGAAGGGCGCGTATTGATCGTATGATTCATGTGACAGTACTGGTTGATTCGGGACACAATTACAGAGGCATTCATCTGACCGGCCACGCCGGACTTGCGGATGACCCGCAGGAAGGGCAGGAAGCCGTGTGCGCGGCGGTGTCCGCGATGACGCTCAACATGGCCAACTCGGTGGAGCATTTTACCGACGACCGTTTTACGGCGGATGAGGATGAAGGCGAGGGGATGTTTGATTTCCGTTTTACGGACGTCATCAGTTCCGAGTCAAATCTCCTGATGAACTCCCTGGTGTTTGGACTTATGAACATCGAGGAGGCATACGGGGAACCATATATCAGCATTCGATTTGAGGAGGTGTGATTCATGTTTCAGATGAACCTTCAGTTATTCGCTCACAAGAAGGGCGTTGGTTCTACGAAGAACGGACGTGACTCCGAGTCCAAGCGTCTCGGCGCGAAGAGAGCTGACGGACAGTTCGTTCTGGCTGGCAACGTTCTCTACAGGCAGCGCGGAACCAAGATCCATCCCGGCAACAACGTAGGCCGCGGCGGAGACGACACCCTGTTTGCCAAGGTGGACGGAATTGTCCGCTTCGAGAGGAAGGGCAGAGACAAGAAGCAGGTTTCTGTATATCCGAGAGCGGAAGCAGCTGAGTAATGAGATTTGTCCGAAGGCTTCATACCTGACCGTATGGAGCCTTCTTTTTCAGAAAACGGCAGGAAGAGGAATCTATGTTTGCAGACCGTGCAAAAATATTCATTAAGTCCGGCAGCGGCGGCGACGGCCACGTAAGCTTCCGCAGGGAGCTTTACGTACCGGCCGGCGGACCCGACGGCGGCAACGGCGGACGCGGCGGAGACGTGATCTTCGTTGTGGACGACGGCCTCAACACGCTGACGGATTTCCGCTATAAGCGCAAGTACGCCGCGGGGAACGGCGAACCGGGCGGCAAGCGGCGCTGCAGCGGCAAGAACGGCGAGGACATGATCGTCAAGGTCCCTGAGGGCACTGTGATCCGGGATTTCGAGTCGGGTAAGGTCATAACCGACATGTCGGGTGAAAACCGCCGCGAGGTGGTTCTAAAGGGCGGAAAAGGCGGTCTCGGCAATATGAACTACGCCACGGCCACCATGCAGGCTCCCCAGTACGCGCAGCCGGGCCAGCCGGGCCAGGAGCTCTGGGTACAGCTGGAGCTGAAGGTGATCGCCGACGTAGGGCTGATCGGTTTCCCTAACGTCGGGAAGTCCACCCTAATTTCCAGGGTCAGCAACGCCAGGCCCAGGATCGCCAACTACCATTTTACCACGCTGGATCCCCATCTGGGCGTCGTCGATCTGGGAGACGGCCAGGGTTTCGTTATGGCGGATATTCCGGGACTGATCGAGGGGGCGTCGGAGGGCGTCGGACTGGGTCACGATTTCCTGCAGCATATCCAGCGGACGAAGGTGCTCGTCCATGTGGTGGACGCGGCGTCTACCGAAGGCCGCGATCCGGTGGAGGATATCCGCGTGATTAACGACGAGCTTGGGAAGTATGATCCTGAGCTTCTGAAGCGTCCGCAGGTGATCGCCGCCAACAAGACCGACGCCATGTACGGAACGCTGGACGCCCAGGGCAACGATACGGATCCGCTGGGCCGTCTGAAAGCGGCGTTTGAGCCGGAGGGGATACAGGTCTTTCCTGTCTCGGCGGTAAGCGGAGAAGGCGTGAAGGAGCTTTTGTACGCGGTATACCAGCTTCTTCAGACAGTCGACCGGACGCCGACGGTTTTTGCGAAGGAATTTGACGTGAATGTACTCCGGGCCGGATCGAACCTGCCCTATACCATTGAGCGTGATGAAGACGGCGCTTATGTGGTCGAGGGACCGCGGATCGAGAAGATGCTGGGCTATACGAATCTGGAATCGGAGAAGGGGTTTCTTTTCTTCCAGAATTTCCTTAAGGATACCGGTATTTTGAAGGATCTGGAGGAGGCCGGGATTCAGGACGGAGACACGGTGCGGATGTACGGATTCGCGTTTGACTACTATAAGTAACAGGAAGATGCGGCTGCGGACAGGCTGCCTGCGGCCAAAGCGCCCTCACGGAAGAGGCAGAGGAGAATTTATTTATGACTTCGAAACAGCGGTCCTATTTAAAGGGCCTTGCGATGAATATCGAGCCCATTTTCCAGGTGGGCAAATCCAGCGTGACGCCGGAGCTTACCAAGGCGGTAGCGGAGGCGCTGGAGGCGCGGGAACTTGTGAAGCTGAACGTGCTGAAGAACTGCCTGGACGATGGCAGGGAGATCGCCGCGACGATCGCGGAGCGCACGCGCTCTGAGGTGGTGCAGGTGATCGGAAGCAAGATCGTGCTCTACAAGCCGGCGAAGGATGAATTTAAGCGGAAGATCGTACTTCCGCGATAACAGTTACGATAAATGATAAGGAGTCTCCGGATATGGCCAGAATCGGAATTATGGGCGGCACGTTCGACCCGATCCATAAC
>CANQME010000079.1 GCA_947624815.1 uncultured Lachnospiraceae bacterium
ATGGTATAAAGATTACGTCGCTCACGTTGTACTGCTTAATTGGAGGAAAACATGATATACGAAGAGAAGACCATTGAAACGATTCCGGTGGGCCCGCTGGGACTGGTTCCGCTCCGCAGTATCAGGGAACTGGGAGATAAGGTCAACGATTATCTTGTTACTTGGAGACACGAACGTGAAAGCGAGCACAAGTCTACCATCGCATTCGCCGGCTATCAGAGAGATTCCTACATCATCGAAAGCAGAACTCCCCGGTTCGGTTCCGGCGAGGCCAAGGGCACGATCGAGGAGTCGGTCCGCGGCGACGATCTGTATATCATGGTAGACGTGTGTAATTACAGCCTCACCTACTCGCTGTGCGGGCAGACGAACCACATGTCCCCGGACGATCATTTTCAGGATCTGAAGCGGATCATTGCGGCGGCGGCCGGCAAGGCCCGCAGGATCAATGTGATCATGCCGTTTCTGTACGAGGGACGGCAGCATAAGCGTTCGGGACGAGAGTCCCTGGACTGCGCGTTGGCGCTTCAGGAGCTGGCGAACATGGGCGTACAGAATATCATCACGTTCGACGCGCATGACCCGCGGGTGCAGAACGCGATCCCGCAGATCGGGTTCGAGACGGTACAGCCGATCTACCAGTTTATCAAGTACCTTCTGAAGGTCGAGACGGATCTGCAGATCGACAGCGACCACATGATGGTCATCAGCCCCGACGAGGGCGGCATGACCAGGGCCGTGTATTTCGCCAACGTGCTGGGGCTCGACATGGGTATGTTCTATAAGCGCCGCGACTATACGCGCATCGTGAACGGACGCAATCCCATCGTGGCCCATGAATTCCTGGGATCTGATGTGGCGGGCAAGGACGTGCTGATCATCGACGATATGATCTCGTCCGGCGAGAGCATACTGGATGTGGCGAAGGAGCTGAAGCGGAGAAAGGCGAGGAAGGTATTCGCCTGCGCGACGTTCGGACTGTTTACCAACGGTCTGGCCCAGTTTGACAAGTATTATGAGGACGGACTGATCGACCGGATCCTGACCACGAACCTGGTGTATCAGACGCCGGCCCTTCTGTCGAAGCCGTATTACATTAACGTGGACATGAGCAAGTATATCGCTCTGATCATAGACAATCTGAACCACGACGCCTCCTTAAGCGAGCTACTGAACCCGACGAAGCGGATCAACCGGCTGCTGGCGGCGTACCGGGAGAAGAATGCGGGGAATCAGGGATAAGCTCCGGAACCCGCACCGGCAGCAGGCGCTTAGGCGTCCGCCGACCGGGGCAGCGTGAAGATGAATTCCGTTCCGACGCCTTCGGTACTGATGACGTCGATGGTCTCACCGTGATTCTGAATAATTTCTTTTACAATGGACAGGCCCAGGCCTGTCCCTTTTTTGTCCCGGCCGCGGGACTGGTCCGTCTTATAGAAGCGCTCCCAGATCTTCTTCTGGCTGTCCTTTGGGATCCCGATCCCGGTATCCTTGACGGAGACGAAGACCTTCTCGTAGCGGATGGAGGTCTGGATGAAGATCGTGGAATCGTGATGGCTGAATTTGATCGCGTTGTCGATCAGGTTATAGAGGACCTGCTGGATCTCGCCCATGTCCGCGTAGACCATCGTGGAGTTCTCGGAGAAGGTCAGATCCAGAATGATGTTCTTGGCGTTGCAGGTGCCCTCGAAGCTGGCGGCGGTGTCCTTGATGACCCGGTTCAGGTCGAAATTGGTCCGGGTGAGGTGGCCTTTCAGATCCAGGGAGTTCAGGGTCAGAAGCCCCTGGGTCAGCTTGTTCAGACGGTCGGTCTCGGAGATGACCAGATGGAGATATTTCTCCTGCAGCTCCGGCGGGATCGTGCCGTCGAGGATGGCTTCCAGATACCCCTTGATCGAAGTCAGCGGTGAGCGGAAGTCGTGGGATACGTTGGCGATGAAGTTCTTCTGGTATTCGTCGCTTTTCTCCAGCTTCTCGGACATGTAATTCAGCGTGTCGGCCAGGTAGCCGACCTCGTCCTGGGTATGCAGGACGACGCGGTGCTGCAGATGGCCCTCGGCGTACTGCTCGGCGGCGTCGGTGATTTTGCGCAGCGGGAAATACACGGTGACCGTGAAGACCAGAAGGATGATCAGCGACAGTCCGAATATGATGCAGAAGGTCACATAGAGGGCGTTCAGCACCTGATCCCGGAGATGGGTGATCTCGCTGATGGGAAGATGGATCAGCACGTAGCCGTGAGTGACGTAATTGCCGGTAATGGGGGCGCATACGCTTAAGACGCTGCCGCTGAAGCTGTTATGGTAGTTCCCCAGGGCGTAGCCCCGGTTGCCGGTGAAGGTCGGGTCGAAATTCTTGATGACGGTAGATACACGGGCGCCGTGGACGCTGTCTTCCACCACGGTTCCGCGGGTATCCACGATCCAGATCTCCGTGTGGAGATAGGAGGACACGGCTTCCACCAGGGACTGGGTATCGTCCTCCGACTGGGGGGAACCCCTATAGATCCCGGAGTAGCGGGAGGCCAGCAGGCTGGCCTCGTCGTACAGATTCTCCGCCCGGTTGGACAGAAGGATCCGGTAAGTCCAGTCGGCACCGATCGTGGCGATGGTGACGAAGCTTAAAATGCCGAACACCAGATAGCCCAGTATGAACTTGTAGTAGAGGGAATGTCTCCGTTTCACCGTTTCACCTCGAACTTATAGCCGATGCCCCAGACGGTGGTCAGGGCCCAGTTGTCGTTGTCCTTGATCTTTTCCCGCATGCGCTTGATATGTACGTCCACCGTGCGGGTGCCTCCGATGTATTCATAGCCCCAGATATGGTCCAGGAGCTGTTCGCGGGTAAAGACCTGGTTTGGCGACGAAGCCAGGAAATACAGAAGCTCCAGCTCCTTGGGCGGCATGTCGATGGACTGACCCTGGTAAATGACCGAATAGTTGGTCAGATTCACGATCAGACCCGGATATTCCACATATTCGCCCTGCTGATCCGCGCCGGGGGCGGGGGAAGCGGAGGGAACGGTCTGATACCGGCGCAGGACGGCCTTGACGCGGGCCACCAGCTCCTTGGAATCAAAGGGCTTGATCATGTAATCGTCGGCGCCCAGCTCCAGCCCGAGGACCTTGTCGAAGATCTCGCCCTTGGCGGAGAGCATGATGATGGGCACCTGGGAGGAGGCCCGCAGCTCCCGGCAGACCTGGTAGCCGTCGATGCCGGGCAGCATCAGATCCAAAAGGACGATATTCGGGCGGAAGACGGGGAAGACGCGCAGCGCCTCCTCGCCGTCCAGGACAATCTTCGTCTCGTAGCACTCTTTGGTCAGATAGAGGGAAATAAGCTCCGCGATGTTGGCGTCGTCGTCAACGATCAGGACTTTCTGTTTCTCAGCCATGGGAATTCTCCTTTACTTGAAAATGACAATCGTTACGCCGGCGTCGCCTTCGCCGAATTCGCCCAGACGGAATTCCTGCACGTAATTCAGCCGCTTTAACCGCTTGTGGACGGCGGCGCGCAGCGCGCCGGTGCCCCGGCCGTGTACGACCCGCACCTGGGGCAGATGGGCCAGATAAGCGTCGTCCAGGTACTTGTCGAGAAGCGGGATGGCCTCGTCGGTCGTCTTGCCGATCAGGTTGATCTCCGGCGAGACGGAAAGGGACTTGGACATCTTGATGCCGCCTGCCCCGGAATTATGCGAACTGCCGGCGGCCGCGCCGTCGGGGCCGGTAACCGTGGCCTCGTCGATCATTTCCAGATCCCGGATATTCACCTGGGAACGCAGGATCCCCATCTGAACGAACAGGTCTCCTTTGGCGTTGGGCAGCGTGCTGACGGTGCCGGTCAGGTTCAGCGGCAGCACCTTCACGGCGTCGCCGACGCGGATCGCCCGCGGAGAAATGGTCTTCTTCGGGCCCTTGGATTTGACGGCCAGCCTGGCGTCCACTTTATTCATCTGGTCCCGCAGTCTGGCCCGCTCGGCCTCCAGCTCCCTGCCGGCGCCGGCGGAGGCCGCCAGACGGTTGATATTCTTGATGGTCTGGTCCGCGGTCTCCTTGGCCTCCCGCAGGATCCGCTGGGCTTCCTCATTGGCCTGCCGCAGAAGCTTCTCCTTCCGCTCGTCCAGACGCTCTTCCTTCTGGGAGAGACGTTCCCGGAGGCGGGCGGCCTCTTCCTTATAGGCTTCCGCTTCCGCCCGCTCCTTCTCGATCAGGACGCGGCTCTCCTCCAGGTGGGCCATCATGTCCTCGAAGGCTTCGTCGTTGGTCTCCAGATGGGTGCGGGCGTCCTCGATGATGAAATCAGGCAGTCCCAGCTTCTTCGAAATCGCGAATGCATTGCTCTTGCCGGGAATGCCGATCAGCAGCCGGTAGGTGGGCTTCAGATCCTCGACGCTGAATTCGCAGCAGGCGTTCTCCACGCCGGGCGTGGACAGCGCGTAGACCTTCAGCTCGCTGTAATGGGTCGTGGCCATGGTTCGGCATTTCATATTGTGAAGGAAGGTCAGGATGGAGATGGCCAGCGCCGCCCCTTCCGTCGGATCCGTGCCGGCGCCCAGCTCATCGAACAGGCACAGGGAATTGGAATCCGCCTTCTCAAGGATCGACACGATGTTCGTCATATGGGCGGAAAAGGTGCTCAGGCTCTGCTCGATGCTCTGCTCATCGCCGATGTCCGCGAACACCTCCTCGAAGACCGCCAGCTCCGAGCCGTCGAAGGCCGGGATATGGAGGCCCGCCTGTCCCATCAGCGTGAACAGGCCGACAGTCTTAAGCGAAACGGTCTTGCCTCCGGTATTGGGTCCGGTGACGATCAGCAGGTCGAAATCGCGCCCCAGGTGGAGATTGATCGGAACGACCGTGTCCGGATTCAGGAGCGGATGACGGCCTTCCTTGATGTTCAGCCAGCCGTCTTCGTTGAACTTCGGCTCGCTTCCGTTAAAATGGCGGGACAGGGACGCCTTGGCGAAAATGAAATCCAGCCGCGCCAGAACCTGCTGGTTGACGCGGATCTCCTCGATATGAAGCGCCGTCTGGTTGCTCAGCTCTGCCAGGACCGCCTCGATCTCCTTCTTCTCCTGGATCTCCAGCTCCCGCATCTGGTTGTTCAGCTGGACGACCGCCATCGGCTCGATGAATACCGTGGAACCGGTGGACGACTGATCGTGGACCATGCCGGCGACCAGGGACTTGTGCTCTGCCTTCACTGGCAGGCAGTAACGGCCGTCCCGCATGGTGACGACGGCGTCCTGAAGATAGGTGCGGTTGGAATTCAGCAGCGCGTTCAGCTGGTTATGGACCTTCTCGGAGACGGCCCGCATGGACCGCCGCACCCGCCTGAGCCCGGGACTGGCGTCGTCGCTGATCTCCTCCTCCGAGAGGATGCAGCGCTTGATCTCATTGTTCAAGGACGTCACCGGCTCCAGCATGCGAAACATCCCGTCCAGGGAATCGTCCGGCAGCGTCTCGCTCACCTCATGGCGTCCGTAGGCCCTGGCCCGCTCCGCGATGGTCAGCATGGCGCTGACAGACAGAAGCTCGGAGACGGATAGGGAGCTTCCGATCTCCAGCCGCTTTAACGAAGCGCCCACGTCCTTCAGGCCGGTGAAGGAAATGCTTCCCTTCAGCCGCACCCGGGTCAGCGCGTCGGAGGTCTCCCGCTGGGCCTGGGTAATGTCCCCGATATCCGTAAGAGGAACCAGCTCCAGGCACTGCGCGCGGCCGAGCGGGGAGCTAGCGTAACCGGCCAGCTGGGCGATGATCTTATCGTATTCAAGGGTCTTTAATACTTTTTCGTTCATGATCGATCCTCATGGTATTAACGTCAGGTTTGATAAAAGTATACCACAGATAGACGCGGTCTGCCTTCTATTTTTCTAATTTTTAGGAAAAATATCTCAAAAAACAGGACGAAACCACGGTTTTACTTGCATAAATCGTCATCAGAATCTATAATAGAGACAGATTCTCTGAAGGGAGAGCAGGAATGTCGGATAAAAATGGTTCCGCCCAGGAACCGGAGAGGAAACGCCCGTTTATACGAGAAAAGGTGGCGAAGCCGCCGAGAACGAAGAAGCAGATGGCATTTCGCGTATTTGCCTATGTGATTCTTGCGGCCGTCGCCGGGATAGCAGCCGGGACAAGCTTTGCCGTGGCCGGGCCGCTTGCGGAGCGTTATCTGATTCCGACGACTGCCGCTCCTACGGCCCCGACCGTGACGATCCCTACGGACACGGAGACGGCGCCGGAGACGACGACGCCTCCGGAGACGACGGCGCCTCCTACCACGGAGGAAGAGACGGAGACAGAGACCGAACCGGAGACGGAACCGATCGAGGATATCCTTCAGTCGGCGATCGAGCAGTACAAATACACGGTCGACGACCTGAATTCCATGTATACCTCCCTGCGCGGAGTGACGACCGCAGCCAACGACGGGATCGTCGTGATCCATTCGGTGCGGCAGGAACGGGACTGGTTCGACAACCCGATCGAGACGGCCGGTCTGTACGCCGGCGCCGTGATCGCCGCGACGGAGCAGGAGATGATGATCCTAACGCCTGCGGCGGCGATCGAGAACGCGGATACGCTTAGGGTCACGTTCGTCGACGGCAATGAGGCGGACTGCACGGTGCGGCAGACCGACAGCATCACCGGCATGGCGGTCGTAAGCGTATCTCTGGACGAACTGGAGGAATCCACCAGAAGCCGGGTCGCGGCGCTGACGCTGGGGAATTCCTTCCTGGCCAAGCAGGGAGACGTGGTCATCGCAATAGGCGCGCCTGCGGGTACCGTCCATTCCAGTGCGTATGGCTTCCTGGCCGGAATCGTCCGCAACGTTCAGGTGCCGGACGGCATCACGCGGCTGCTGTATGCGGATATCACAGCCGACGCGGCGGCGGGGACATTTCTGATCAATACGGCGGGAGAGCTGATCGGCTGGGTGACCGGCGATTATGAGAGCGGAAGCGGCATCGCGGTCGTCAGGGCGATCTCGGATTACAAGACGATCCTGGAGAAGATGTCCAACGGCTTCTCGCTTCCGTACCTGGGGATCCTGCCGCAGGAGGTCAGCGAGGCCATGATCGAAAGCGGCATGCCGGCCGGGATCTACGTGTCGGAGTGCAGCATCGACGGACCGGCCTACGACGCGGGCATCCAGAGCGGAGACATCATCGTGCGGATCGGCGAGGCGGATGTGGAGAAGATCAGCGAATTCCAGACCCAGATCGCATTTCTGAGCGAAGGAGATCAGACGACGGTCGTGGTTCAGCGCAGGGGCGCTGACGAATATATTGAACTGGAATATCAGGTGAACGTGGGAGCCAGGTGATACGCCTGGCTTTCAGCGGCCGGGGCCGCGTAAGGTTCACAGGATAGCAGGAAACTTGCGGGAAGGCAGGAGCAGACATGAAGTATATCGAGTCGCTGAAAGAGGGCATGCGGATCTCTGAGGTGTATCTGTGCAAGAGCAGGCAGATCGCCCAGACCAAGGCAGGCAAGGATTACGGCAATCTGGTGCTGCAGGATAAGACGGGAACCATCGATTCCAAGATCTGGGATCTGGGCTCGCCGGGGATCGGGAGCTTCGAGGCGCTGGACTACGTCCGGGTGGACGCGGATGTGACGGTGTTCCAGGGAAGCCACCAACTGAACGTACGCAGGATCCGCAGGGCGGACGAGGGAGAATACGTTCCCGAGGACTATCTGCCGGTCAGCGGCAAGAGCATTGACCAGATGTACGCCCGGCTGCAGGAATACGCGCGGTCGCTGAAGAACCCGTACCTGAACCGGCTGGCGTCGTCCTATTTCATCGACGATCCGGAATTCGCGAAGGCGTTCCGGTTCCACAGCGCGGCCAAGAGCGTCCATCACGGGTTCGTGGGAGGACTTCTGGAGCACACGCTGAGCGTGACGGACATCTGCGCGTTCCTGGCGGGACATTACCCCCAGCTGAACCGGGATCTGCTGATCAGCGCGGCCATGTTCCACGATATCGGCAAGCTCCGCGAGCTGTCCGTCCTGCCGGAGAACGACTACACGGACGAGGGACAGCTTCTGGGACATATCGTCATCGGCGCGGAGATGGTACGGGAGAGGAGCCTGCAGATCGAGGGCTTTCCGGAGAAGCTGCGGACCGAGCTTCTGCACTGCATCCTGGCCCATCACGGAGAGCTGGAATTCGGATCGCCGAAGAAGCCGGCGCTTCTGGAGGCGCTGGCGCTGAGCTTCGCCGACAATACGGACGCGAAGCTGGAAACCATGATCGAGGCTCTGAGAAGCGGCGGGGACGGCAAGGGCTGGCTGGGATATAACCGATTCCTGGAGACGAACCTCCGGCGAACGTCGGAGTAGAGACCGGTATAAACAAAATGAGCTGTCCGTCCGAAACCGTCAGACGGCAGCTCATTTTGTTTCCATAAAATAAGAGGTTAAAGGTATGTCTATGTAAAAAGCAGCGTGGCTTGAGTTGTTAGTCGAGGCCGCGTTGGTATGCGCCATCCAAATCGGCCCCATTTCCGAGTATCCGCCGGGCGGTTCGCCGCTTATAAGGCTCACAGGAGGCAGCGGACCGGCCGTATGAAGTTATCTCCGGAATGCTTTTATCATAGCAGACAAATGTGAATAGACTTTGTTTTTTTACTTAAAGAAGTTTAAATAATCTTACGAAAACCGAAATATAAGAAGAAGAAAACCGCGGCAGACGGCGGCAGAGCGGGGGACGGTGGAATGGCGGCAGAGCGGTAGAAGGCGGCACAGTGGAGAATGGTGGCACGGCGGAGGACGGCAGAATGGCGGACGGTAATACAGCGAACGGTAGCACAGCGGGCAGAATAGAAGGCAGAACAGTGGACGGCGGCACAGCGGGCAGAATAGAAGACAGAACAGAGGGCGAGGGACGGAATATGGCGGATGGAATGACAGCCTGGAAGAAGGACGACAGGTTTACGGTGACGATCGAGGATCTGTCGGAGGACGGCTCCGGCATCGGGAAGACAGACGGATATATCTGGTTTATCAAGGACACGGTCATCGGCGACGTGGTCGAGGCGAAGGTGATGAAGACGAAGAAGTCCTACGGCTTCGCGCGGCTGGAGCGGGTGATCCGTCCGTCCGCGCACCGCATCACGCCGGCGTGCCCGGTGGCCCGGCAGTGCGGCGGATGCCAACTGCAGGCGATGAGCTATGAGGAAGGGCTGAAGTTCAAGGAGCGGAAGGTGTTCGAGAACCTGCGGCGGATCGGGGGATTTGAGACGCTGCGGCGCGTGGATGAGGCGGATGTGGGAGATTGTGAGGGAAGGACTCCTGCAGGCGCGGACCGCGCGGAGGTATGCGGCGGGGAAGGCGCTGAGGCGGCTCGGGAGGACAAGCTTGCGATAGGTGCAGGTTATGCAGATGAGGGAAGCAGAGAAGGCGTAGCGGCGTGCGCTGCGTGTGACGTGCCTGTGATTCCCTTCTATGCAGTTATGGGCATGGATAACCCCTGGCGCTACCGTAACAAAGCCCAGGTTCCGTTCGGTTTCGATAAAAACGGCGAGATCGTGACCGGCTTCTATGCCGGACGGACCCACGCCATTATCGAACACGACGACTGCCTGTTGGGCGTGGAGGAAAACCGCCAGATTCTCTCGATCATCAAGCAGTATATGCGGGACAACCATATCGCCCCATACGACGAGGCGACGCACCGCGGCCTGGTGCGCCATGCGCTGATCCGCAAGGGCTTTCGCACCGGTGAGCTGATGGTCTGCCTGGTGATCAACGGCCGGAAGCTGCCGGCGGCGGACAGGCTGACCGCCGCCCTGCGCGAGCTGCCCGGCATGACGAGCATTTCCTATTGTATCAATACGGACGACACCAATGTGATCCTGGGGCGAGAGATCGTCGACCTATTTGGCCCCGGCTATATCACCGACTATATCGGCAACGTGAAGTACCGGATCTCTCCCCAGTCCTTCTATCAGGTGAACCCGGTGCAGACCGAGAAGCTGTACGGCACGGCGCTTGAATACGCTGGCCTGACCGGCACGGAGACCGTGTGGGACCTGTACTGCGGGATCGGGACCATTTCCTTGTTCCTGGCGCAGAAGGCGGGAAAGGTCTACGGTGTGGAGGCGGTGCCCCAGGCGGTGGCCGACGCCCGCGCAAACGCCCGCCTAAACGGCCTGACTAACGTAGAATTCCTCGAAGGCCGAGCGGAAGAGGTGCTTCCGCGGATGTACGCGGAGAACCACATCGCCGCAGACGTGGTCGTGGTGGATCCGCCCCGGAAAGGATGCGATACGGCCTGCCTGGAAACCATCGTGAAGATGGCCCCGCGGCGCGTGGTGTACGTGAGCTGCGACTCGGCGACGCTGGCGCGGGATCTGAAGTACCTGTGCGGGGAGGGGTATGCGCTTGAAAAGGTGAGGTGTTGCGATATGTTTGGGTGGACGGGGCATGTGGAATGTGTGGCGAAGTTGGTTAAGCAACTGAAAACCTGATGCAAAAGTCAGGATCGATGTGGATCTGGAAGACTACTATCGCATCAAGAGAGAAGAGGATCCATGACAGGCAAAATATTACGAAATTGCATTTTGTATAAATTCTGCAAAACCGGGGAAATAATATTGACTCTACCTCTGTATTAGTTATAATATAGTTATGATTTTGTAGAAATTTTGCAAAATGGAGATGGTGATATGCTTTTGGAATTCAAAACCAGGAATTATAAGTCCTTTTCTGAGGAAGCTGACTTGATTATGACGGCAGCACCAAAGCAGAAGGGACTTGACTATAGCCTGTGCAGGGAAAAGATTAATGGTAAAGAAATCCGTGGCCTTAGTACTTCTGTATTGTATGGTCCCAATGCGTCTGGCAAGACAAACATTATCGGTGCAATGGATGTTCTGAGGGCAATCGTGCTCCGAGGCAACATCAGAAACACAGAAGAGCAGATGATGCCGAATCCGGCAGCAGCTAATCTGGAACTTATACCAAACAATCAGAATGGCGATGGCAAGCCGGTGGAATTTGTGATTGACTTCACGGAGGGCGGATACAGGATCCGTTATGAGCTTATTATCTACCTTGGAGCCTTCATGGAGACCGAAGCAACGAGAAAAGTTATCAGAGAGTGTCTGACGGTTAATGGGGAGATGGTATTTGAAAGGAACGATCATCTGAAGATCGGAACTTTGAAATCTATCACAGATCACATGCAAAACGATTTTTCAGACAACCTGCTGGAGATTGCAGAACGCGGATTGAATCCGGATGAGTTGTTTCTGGCTAATGGATTCAGGCTTATCTATTCCAGGACCTTTGCAAAGCTGATTACTGATTGGTTTGCAAATAAGTTTATGGTAATCTGCAGGGCAGACTCCATACAGCTGATCAAACGTTTTTCAGATCCGCAGAAAGCTACAGTCTATATTGAGAAGACCACAAATGATGCTGCGAAGATATTCGGTATCAATTCCAATGCAGTTGGGTATGTGGTGGCTGATGATGAGTCTGAAACAAGGCTTTGCTCAATTTTTAATGGTTTGAAGAATAAGAAGAATGTGGCAATTGCCACAGATATTTTTGAATCCTATGGAACGATCCGCTTCATCACGATCTTTCCGCTTGTTATAAAGGCATTGCTTACTGGTGCGGTGCTAATCGTGGATGAATTCGATGCGTCGATTCACCCGATGGCGCTTAACAGCATAATCAATGTGTTCCACAATGATGACATCAATGTAAAGCATGCACAGCTGATTTTTAATACACATAATCCAATCTTCCTAAACTCCAATATCTTTCGGAGGGATGAGATCAAGTTTGTAGAGCGTGAGGAAGATACCAACCAGAGCATCCTCTATGCGTTGTCAGACTTTGGAACTACAGGTGACAGGGGTGTGAGACAGCATGAAGATTATATGAAGAATTATTTTGTCGGACGTTATGGTGCGATAAAGGATATCGACTTTACGCCGATCTTTGAAGAGCTTCTCGCAGGGGAGGTGGCTGAATGATCAAGCGTAAAAGTACTCAGAAGTATTATTTCAGCGTGGAGGGAGAAACAGAACAGTGGTATCTGGAATGGCTTCAGGATCAGATCAATAATGCTCCTGAGGCTGTCAGCAGGGTCTCTTTTAACAAACAGATCCAGAAGGATCCGCTGAAGCGTGCCAAGTCACTTGCAATAACAGACAAGGTTGAAATCTGGCATCTGTCTGATTATGAAAGCTCTGAAGAGGTTCATGTGAAGCAGTTTAGAGAGACCATGGATCGTATGGCTGACACAAGGAGTCTTAAGAAACAGATAACCTACAAATTTGGTTACAGTAACTTTACCTTTGATCTCTGGATGATTCTTCATAAAATGGATTGCCGTGGATCGTTTTCACGCAGAAAACAATACATCACGCCGATCAATAAGGCCTACAACGAAAGCTTTGAGAACATGGATGAGTTCAAGCATGAGGCGAATTTTAAGAGGTGTCTGAAGAAACTGACACTGAGGGATGTGATCGAAGCTGTTAAAAGAGCAAAAGCTATTATGGAGATTAATGAGCAGAACGGTTATACATTGCATCAGTATAGAGGATACTCGTATTACGAGGAAAATCCATCGCTGATGATCTGGGAGATTATAGAGAAGATACTGGAAGATTGTGAATTGATGTAGAAATTACATAAAACTCCAAACGGACAGTATGTCGGAAAGAATGTCGGTTTAGAAGTCGGGTTGGCGGAAAAGACGGCGTATCCTTTGTGCTGGTATTCAAACTGTCCCGATTCGGACGAAATGCAGCGGATGTCATTACCTCTTTGCAGCGGATGCAGGATTACGGTGTTAATCTGATTTGTGTGTGGGGGACGGCATCGACAGCTCCAGGGATTCCGGCAAGCGGATGATTTCCGTTCTGTCCGCCGTGGCGGAGATTGAGCGGGAAAACATTCTTGTATAGACCATGGAGGGCCGCCGCCAGAAAGCGCGGTAGGGCAAGTGGAACGACGGATTTGTTCCTTACGGCTATAATCTGGAAAAGGAGCTGAAGCGAAAGAAGCTCCGTCAGCTTACGGGTACGAAGGACAGGCTGGGACAGCAAATCGACCGGCTGGATTTCGGTGACCCGCATTACTACCGCAAATATCGGGACTTACAGGAACGGCAGAACACCATCTATGATGAAATTGTGATTGCGGAGGAAACTTATGAAAAAGATTGAAGGCTCTCCCAAGAGTTTGAAGCAACTGTTGCAGAACACGAAGTATTCCATCCATTACTATCAGCGTGAATACATGTGGCAGAGAAAGCATATCGAAGAATTAATTGACGACCTGACGTCAGAGTTTTTGGATTACTATGTTCCCGGTGATAGTCGTCAGAAGGTTCAGGATTATGGCGCTTATTTTATGGGCTCCATCGTCCTCGCCGGAAGAGAGAACGCCATCATCGACGGGCAGCAAAGGTTTTCTTCGCTTACCCTTCTGTTGATGTACCTCAATAATCGGTTGCGCGCGCTCGGACAGAGTTACAGCATGATCGAACAGATGATTTTCTCAGAGGCTTATGGTACGAAATCTTTCAATATCAATGTTGAGGACCGGTCTGATTGCATGAATGCCATTTTCAATGATCAGCCATTCGATACAACTGATGTTGGAGAATCGGTGAAAAACCTTTATGGCAGATACAACGATATCATCGACGTATTTCCTGCCGACGATATTACGGATGATATGCTTTTGCACTTTTGCGATTGGCTGGCTGAGAAGGTTTTCTTCATCGAGATTGTGGCAACCACAGAGCAGGACGCGCATAAGGTTTTCGTGACAATGAATGACCGCGGCCTTAGCCTTACATCGACTGAAATGCTGAAGGGCTATCTGTTATCCGAAATCAAAGACGATACCAAACGTGAAAAGCTCAATGATATATGGAAGGACAAAGTTCTTGCCCTTAAAAAAGACGATGATAAGGGCGATGAGACCTTTATCAAAGCGTGGCTGAGAGCACAATATGCCGAGACTATTCGTGAAACGAAAGCCGGTGCTGTTAATCAGGACTTTGATATCATCGGTGGTTCATTCCATAAGTGGGTGCGCGATGAGCGTGATAAGCTGGGGCTTTCTTCTACGGATGATTTTGAGCTGTTTATCATGAAGTTCTCGAAGTTTGCCGATGTTTATAAAAAAATCCGCGAGGCAGAGAACACCTTCGTGGAAGAAACAAAATACATCTATTATAATGCGCAGGTCAATTTTACTTTACAGCCACAGCTGTTATTGGCACCGATCTGCTATGAGGATATTTGGCCAGTCATCATTGAGAAGATGAATCTGGTCGCTCGATTCATTGATCTGTTTGTTACTGCCAGAGTGACAAACTATAAATCTGTCGACTACAGCACGATCAAGAACTATGTATTTAACGTGACGAAGAATATTCGTTGCTGTTCTATCGAGGTCTTGAAGGCTCGTCTGAAAGCCCAATATGAGAACCTTGCTTATGATCCGGCTGCAGCGCTTCCGGAATTGCGTTTGAACAGCTTTACCAAAAAGTACATCAAGAATATGCTCGCCCGCATCACTGGTTACATTGAGGAGCAGACGGGAGTGGCTTCAAACTACTGCAATTACATGAATACGCAGACAAAGAATCCATTTGAAATTGAGCATATCATCACGGATCATTACGAGTGGTTCATCAATGAATACACTGATCAGGAGGAATTCAGGCGCTGGAGAAATAGTTTTGGTGCGTTGCTGCTCCTGCATAAGAGCATTAACGCCAGCCTGAATGATTCTAAATACGACTACAAGCTCTCGAAGTATTGCTCCAATGAGGGGAATATATACACGGAGTCACTTGGCGATCAAGCGTACCAGAACAATCCGAAGTTTAAGAAATTTATTGCAGACAACGGGCTGGGTTTCAAGCCATATGCACGGTTCGGCAAAGCAGAAATTACAGAGCGGATTCAGCTTCTTGTTCAGCTGGTTAATCTGGTTTGGAATACGGAGATGTTTGTATGATGGAGCTTTTAGGAGATATTTTTATTCGCTGTGATCGATGCGGAAAAGTAACCAGGATACACAAAGAGGATCTTGATTTTGAATCCTACATGTATGATCGTGGCGAAAATAGAATGGGAGCGTAATTGATGCTGATGAAGTACACGAGTTGATTCAGAGGAGCGCAAGGAAGTACCGCGGGTATTAGGGTTAAGACGATGAAATCCCGTGCACTCGCGGACCGGACAAGGGTTGAGGCGAACGAAGCAAAAATCCGATATTTTCCGATGTATTCGGTTGGATTTATTTCCTCGAACGTCGGTAGGTTCTGACATCAAAATGGACGTGTCAAACCATGTGGAATGTGCGGCGAAGTTGGTTAAGCGGGATAAATAGTTTTTGTGAGATGGTTTGAATAACGCAATTAGAGCAATTCAATATTATGTCGGGGACTATATAAGGGCGATTTTATGTACTCCCAATTTCTAAAGTATCAGATTTTAAAGAGGCTTCCGCATTCAATAAACCGCTGACAAGTTCGCTGATTAATGCTATAATATCCATGAGTATTGGTACTCCTTTCGGTTTTTGTTTTTTTGGTCGAAATCATTATACCTCAAGGAACCAATACTCTTTTTTTACATCAACTGACTATTTCTTTACTCCAACTCTCGTTTACAAAACGGGAAAGTCGTTTACAAAGTGGGAATCTCGGCATGCTATTTACCCTTTGGAGCGTTGGGTGCCCTTTTTACGTATGGGCAAGAAAAAAACCCAAACCGCAACATTTTATACCTAAAATCGGGAGAATGTGTTATACTGTATTACGGTAAATTATAGACAGGTGTTATTGAGTTCGGTTCAGTATACATGGCTGGCAAACAAACGACATACACCGTTGTTTAAACATTCGGGAGGATCTATGAGCGTATCCTACAAAAAATTATTCAAACTACTGATAGATAAAGACATGAAGAAAAAAAACCTGAGAGAGATGGCTGGCATTGGAAACAGTACTATGACAAAGCTAGCTAATAATGAGAATGTGACCATGGAAGTTATGGCTAAGATTTGCAGTGTTTTAGATTGTAAAATTGACGACGTGGTAGAAATTCTCCCAGATGAGAAATAAAGAGAACTCTTTCAAAGGAGAGGAAGTGTGAAACAAAGGAGCAGCGGGTAGAGAAAAAATAAAAGACACGGCAAATAAGCCTCCCAAGGGCGGCTTCTAAAAGGATATAGACACGGCTTAATCAAGAAGTAACAGCAGAAACGTCATTTTTAATGACATATCCGCGGAGCTTCAGAAGATTAAGCGCCTGTGAAATGGTAAGTGTTTTTTCCTTTTTCACAGGCCGGGAGGCCAGGTAGCCATCCGGAGAGTATGGTTTCCGGTCTGAGAGTATGTGCCAGATAGCGGTCAGGAGCATACGG
>CANQME010000080.1 GCA_947624815.1 uncultured Lachnospiraceae bacterium
TTGAATGGGATTGGCAACATTTGTTGGCGGCATTCATCCCTATGAGGGGAAGGAACTGTCCGAGAACCAGCCGATCGAAGTGCTGATGCCCAAAGGGGAGCTGGTTTTCCCTCTGTCCCAGCATATCGGCGCGCCGGCGAAGGCCCTTGTGAAGAAGGGCGACCAGGTGCTGGCGGGGCAGAAGATCGCGGAAGCCGGCGGATTTGTCTCTTCTCCTGTCCTTTCGTCCGTGTCCGGTACGGTGAAGGGCATCGAGAAGCGCAGGACGGCGGCCGGCGCCATGGTGGATTCCATTATCGTGGAGAATGACGGCCAGTACACGGAGATCGAGGGCATGGGCGCGGAGAGGGATCCGGAGACCATGACGAAGGAAGAGATCATCGACGCCGTGCGGGAAGCCGGTATCGTGGGTCTGGGCGGCGCGGGCTTCCCGACCCAGGTGAAGCTTTCTCCCAAGGAGCCGGATAAGATCGACCATGTGATCATCAACGGCGCGGAGTGCGAGCCGTACCTGACCAGTGATTACCGCAGGATGATCGAGGAGCCGGAGAAGGTGATCGGCGGCCTGAAGGTGATCTTAAGGCTCTTCGACGGTGCGAAGGGCGTGATCGGCATCGAGGACAATAAGCCCGAGGCCATCAAGAAGATGACGGAGCTTGTGAAGGACGAACCCCGCATCGAGGTCTGTCCGCTGAAGACCAAGTACCCGCAGGGCGGCGAGCGTACCCTGATCTACGCGGTGACCGGACGGAAGATCAATTCCTCCATGCTGCCCGCGGACGTGGGATGCATCGTGGACAACGTGGATACGGCGGCGGCCATCTATATGGCGGTATGCAAGTCCACGCCGCTGATGACGAAGACCGTGACCGTCACCGGCGACGCCATCGCCAATACGAAGAATTTCAGCGTGCGTCTGGGCACCTGCTATCAGGAGCTGATCGACGCGGCCGGCGGTTTTAAGACGGAACCGGAGAAGGTGATCTCCGGCGGACCGATGATGGGTCAGGCCCTTTTCGATCTGACGATCCCGGTGGCCAAGACCTCGTCGTCTCTGACCTGCCTAAGCCACGACGCGGTGGCGGAGATGGAGCCGACGGCCTGCATCCGCTGCGGGCGCTGCGTGCAGGTCTGTCCGGGACGCGTGGTGCCGCAGAAGCTGTATAAGACCGCGCTGCGCCATGACCTGGACGCGTTCGTGAAGCTGAACGGCATGGAGTGCTGCGAATGCGGCTGCTGCTCCTACATCTGTCCGGCCAGGAAACCGTTGACCCAGTCGTTCAAAGAGATGCGCAAGGCCGTTGCGGCCGCCCGCAGGAAATAGGAGGAGGACAAAATGCAAAGCATTTTCTTGGAATGTCCGACGACGATCTGGCAGGTCCGCGAAGCGGGCGTGCCGTCACATCGAAACGGGAGGTGGAGCAGAAAATGAGTAAGCTGTTAAATGTTTCTTCCTCGCCCCATGTCCGCAGTGACGTGATCACGTCCAACCTGATGGGCGACGTGATCATTGCGATGATCCCGACGGCGGTCTACGGCGTATGGCAGTTCGGCGTTCATGCGGCGCTGGTTCTGATCATGACGGTTCTAAGCTGTGTGGTCAGTGAATATCTGTTTGAGAGACTTCTGAATAAGCCGGTGACCGTAGGCGATCTGTCCGCAGTGGTGACCGGCCTGATCCTGGGACTGAATATGCCCCCGGAGATCCCGGTCTGGATCCCCTGCCTGGGCGGTGTCTTCGCCATCATCGTGGTGAAGCAGCTCTACGGCGGTCTGGGCCAGAACTTCATGAACCCGGCTCTGGCGGCCCGGTGCTTCCTTCTGATCTCCTTTGCCCAGAAGATGTCGGGCTTTACGCTGGACGGCGTGTCCGGCGCGACGCCGCTGGCGCTTCTGAAGAACGGAGAGACCGTGGATGTGGCGGCCATGTTCGTGGGCCGGATCCCCGGAACCATCGGCGAGGTGTCTACGCTGGCTCTTTTAATCGGCGCGGCGTACCTGCTGTACAAGAAGGTCATAAGCATCCGGATTCCTGGAGCTTACATACTGACGGTAGCTGTTTTCGCGTTCATCTTCGGCAGGCATGATATCAATTACGTGTTGGCCCAGATCTGCGGCGGCGGCCTGATCTTCGGCGCCTTCTTCATGGCGACCGATTATGTGACCAGTCCGATCACCCCCATGGGTCAGATCGTGTTCGGCGTGCTGTTAGGACTTCTGACCGGCCTGTTCCGCATCTTCGGCGGTTCGGCTGAGGGCGTGTCCTACGCCATTATCCTGGGCAACCTTTTCGTCCCGCTGATCGAGAAATACACCCTTCCGGTCGCGTTTGGAAAGGAGGGCAAGAAGGCATGAGCAAATTAGGATTTATGAAAGACGCTCTGATCCTGTTCGCGATCACGCTGGTCGCCGGCGCCTGCCTGGGCGGCGTCTACACGGTGACCAAGGAGCCCATCGCGGCGGCCCAGCTGGAGGCGAAGAAGGAAGCTTACCGGACGGTGCTGGCGGATGCGGCGGATTTTAAGGCGGATGATTATGCGGCGGCTGTTGAGAAGGCCAACGCGGAGCTTTCCGGCCTAAGCTACGGCAATGTTCTGATCGACGAGTGCGTCACCGGCGTGGACGGCTCCGGAAGCGTCCTGGGCTATGTGGTGACCGCGACCTCCAAGGACGGCTACGGCGGCAATATCACCGTGTCCGTAGGCATCACCTCCGAAGGCGAAGTCAAGGGGATCGAATTCCTGACGCTGGCGGAGACGGCCGGCCTCGGCATGAACGCCAGCCAGCCGGAGTGGAAGGCGCAGTACGCGAACAAGCAGGTGGACGAATTCACCGTGACCAAGTCCGGCGCGTCCGCCGAGAATGAGATCGACGCCATCAGCGGCGCCACCATCACCAGCCGTGCGGTGACCGGCGCAGTCAACAGCGCGCTGTATTTCGTCCGCAGCTGTCTGGGACAGTAGGAGGTGTGGAGCATGAACAAATGTATAGAACGTTTATATAACGGTATTATCAAAGAGAATCCGACGTTTGTGCTGATGCTGGGCATGTGTCCGACGCTGGCGACGACCACCTCGGCCATCAACGGTCTCGGCATGGGACTGACCACCACGGCGGTGTTGGTCTTCTCCAACCTGATCATCTCGGCGCTTCGTAACATCATCCCGGACCGGGTGCGTATCCCGTCCTACATCGTGATCGTGGCGTCGCTTGTGACCATCGTGCAGCTGCTTCTGCAGGCGTACCTGCCCAGCTTAAACGACGCTCTGGGAATCTTCATCCCGCTGATCGTGGTTAACTGCATCATCCTGGGCCGCGCGGAGGCGTACGCCGCGAAGAACGGACCTCTTGAGTCCGCGTTCGACGGCATCGGCATGGGTCTCGGCTTCGCCCTTGCGCTGACCTGCATCGGCCTGGTCCGCGAGCTTCTGGGCTCCGGCTCCGCTTTCGGATTCGCGATTATCCCGGAAGATTACCGGATCTCCATCTTCGGTCTGGCGCCCGGCGCGTTCTTCGTGCTGGCCGGACTGACCGCCCTGCAGAACAAGTTCAAGATGCCGTCGGCCACGAACGTGGAAGGCAACGGCTCGGTGCTGGCCTGCGGCGGCGACTGTATGCACTGCTCCGGTTCCGCCTGCATGGCGAATCACGCCACGCTGGAAACGAGACGTCTCCAGGCAGAAGAGGATGCGCTGAAGGCCAAGCAGGCCGCCCTGGCTGCGAAGCAGGCGGCGGTAGCCAAAGAGCAGTCCGAGCTGTCTGAGAAGCTTAATAAGAACAGTTAAGGAGGGGTAAGAGATGGATGCAGTCAAATCTTTGTTATTGATCATCGTAGGCTCCGCCCTGGTGAACAACATCATCCTGAGTCAGTTCCAGGGACTCTGCCCGTTCCTTGGCGTTTCCAAGAAGACGGACACGGCCGTGGGCATGGGCGTAGCCGTTATCTTCGTAATTACATTGTCCAGCTTTGTGACCAGCCTGATCTATAAGTTCGTGCTGGTACCACTGGACGTCACCTATCTTCAGACCATCGCGTTCATCCTGGTCATCGCGGCACTGGTGCAGTTCGTGGAGATGTTCCTTAAGAAGAGCGTCCCGTCCCTGTATCAGGCGCTGGGCGTGTTCCTGCCGCTGATCACCACCAACTGCGCGGTTCTGGGCGCTGCCCTGACCAATGTGCAGTCGGAGTACGGCGTTTTGGAGAGCGTCTTTAACGGTCTGGGTACCGCGGCGGGCTTCACGATCGCCATCGTGCTGCTGTCCAGCATCCGTGAGAGCATCGAGGACAATGACATCCCGTTCACATTCAAAGGTTCCCCCATCGTGCTGATCACCTCGGGACTTATGGCGATCGCGTTCATGGGATTCGCGGGCCTGATCTGATAAGGAGGGTGCGAAGCTATGAGTGGACTTTTGTTAGCGGCCGGCATCATCGGAGCCATCGGAATCATCATCGGCGTGCTTCTGGGGATCGCCAGCGAGAAGTTTAAAGTAGAAGTGGACGAGAAGGAGATGCTGGTCCGCGCCGAGCTTCCCGGCAATAACTGCGGCGGCTGCGGCTATCCGGGCTGCGACGGCCTGGCGGACGCCATCGCCAAGGGCAAGGCGCCGGTCAACGCCTGCCCCGTGGGCGGCCCCGCCGTGGCGGATAAGATCGCCGCGATCATGGGCGTGGACGCCGGCGGAAGCGTGAAGAAAGTGGCCTTCGTTAAGTGCAAGGGTACCTGCGACCGGACCAGGGTTCAGTATAATTACTACGGCGCCGACGACTGCCGGATGATCTCCGTGGTTCCCGGCTCCGGCGAGAAAGCCTGCGCCTACGGCTGCATGGGTTACGGCACCTGCGTGAAAGCATGCGCATTCGACGCCATCCATGTGGTGGACGGCGTGGCCGTGGTGGATAAGGAGAAATGCGTGGCCTGCGGCAAATGCGTCGCCGCCTGTCCCAATCATCTGATCGAGCTGGTGCCATACGACGCCCAGCATCTGGTCCGCTGCTCGTCCCATGACAAGGGCAAGGACGTGAAGGCCAAGTGCGAGAATGGCTGTATTGCCTGCACGCTCTGCACCAGACAGTGCGAGTTCGACGCGGTTCATGTGGTCGACAACCTGGCCGTCATTGATTATGAGAAATGCACCAACTGCGGCAAATGCGCAGCCAAGTGCCCGTCGAAGATCATCGTATAGAGGGGAGAAGTCTTTAAGGGTTCTGTCCGGTTACCTCCGCCACCACCCGGTTGGGAAGACAGATGATCATCTCGCCGGTGCGGCGGATCCTGCCCTGATGGACGCAAAGCTTGTCGGGGCAGGAGGCTTCCTCTACCCAGGCTTCCCCGTCCCGGATGATCAGGCGGTTGGTGCCGCCGGCGTATCCGTCGATCAGGTATTCGGTCGTTTCGTTCAGGCTGAAATGCGCGATCTCTTCTCCGTCCACCGATACGGTCACATACGCTGCGGGGGCGCGGTTGAGCCATAGTCCTCCGAGATAGAGGACGGCGGCAGCCAGGAGAATGGATGCGGCAAGACAGAAACTGGATCGGGAGTGCACGTTCGTGCGCTCCCCGTTTTTATGATGAAGCATTTCACACGTTCCTTCCAGGGCGGCGTTCTGCCGCTGCATGATCCTTACAGTTTGTGACGTTATGTCATTGCGGTAAGCATAACATTGTTGCGCCGCAGCGTCAATCGTTTTCTGCTAAAACAGCTTGCAAAATCCGCAACATGTAGTAAAATAAACTATATACCGAAATACAGAAACCAAATCACAAAGTTTACTACACGAGACAGCGAGAGGGGAGCTTATGTATCAGATTATCAGCGATGGGTCATGCGATCTGCCGGAGCAGCTGGCGAAGGAGAAAGGAGTAGAGGTAATTCCGTTTTATGTCTCCTTTGACGAACAGACGTATTATAAGGAGATCGAGGAGATGCCGATACGGAAGTTCTATGATCAGATGGTGGAGAAGGAGAACGTCGTATTTCCCAAATCCTCCCTTCCGTCGATCGAAGACTTCGTCGCTTCTTTTGAGAAATATGCAAAGCAGGGAATTCCGATCATCTGCATCTGCATCACCGTGAAGTTCAGCGGCTCCTATCAGGCGGCGATGAACGCCCGGAGCATTCTGCTGGAGACTTACCCGGATGCGAAGATCGAGGTCATCGACTCCACGATCAACACGGTTCTGCAGGGTATGTACGTGCTGCAGGCGGTGAAGCTGAGAGAGCAGGGCGTACCCTATGAGGAAGCCATCCGGCGTCTTCTGAGTATCCGGGAAACGGGCAGGATCTTTTTCACGGTAGGGAATGTAGACTATTTAAAGCATGGGGGACGGATCGGGAAGCTTTCCGGACTCGCGGCCTCCGTGCTGGGGATCCGGCCGCTGATCACGCTGAAGGAAGGCGAGATCTTCCCGTCGGGTCTGGCGAGAAGCCGCAGAAAATCACTGGACGCCGTGGTGAATCTTCTGGATAATCATGTGAAATCCCTGCAGGCCGCCGGAGAGAATATGGCGGACTATATCGTGGATGTGGGGTACGGTTACGATATTCAGGAGGCGGAGGCGTTTCTTGCAAGGATCCGGGAAAAGTTTCGCGGGATCCTGGATGTGGATCAGATCCAGATGTACCAGATCGGTGCCACGATCGCCGTTCATACCGGTCCCTATCCGCTTGGTGTGGGCTTCCTCAAAAAAGCGTAGGGAACCGAAAGGGGCGTAAGGAATCTTCCGCATATCCTTGCGTGAAGGTCCGCCCTGTGGTAGAATAGACGGGAAGAGAATGTCACACGACGGGAGGACGGAGATGAAGCTGCGCAGAGCTGCGCCGAGGGCGGCGGTCTATGGAATGCTGATCGGCCTGGCGTTTATCCTCAGCTATCTGGAAGCCATCCTGCCGCTGCCGGTCCCGGTTCCCGGCGTCAAGCTGGGACTGGCGAACCTGGTGACCGTCGTGGGACTTTACACCGTGGGTACGGCCGGAACCGCCGCGGTGTCGCTTCTGCGGATCGTGCTGGTGGGGCTTACGTTCAGCAATACCTTCAGCATGCTGTACAGTCTGGCGGGCGGGGCGTTAAGCCTCCTTTTGATGGTGATCGCAAAGAAGCTGGGACGCTTCGACCAGACCGGCGTCAGCGTGATCGGCGGGGTGGGACACAACATCGGTCAGCTGACGGTAGCGGCGCTTGTGACGAAGACGGCGGGAGTATTTTACTATCTGCCGTTTCTCTTGGCGGCCGGATGCATCGCGGGCGCGGTGATCGGGCTGCTGGGCGGCATGGTGACGGTGCGGATCCGAAGAGCGGTGCAGGGCTTTCTGCAGGAAAACGGCGACACAGGGAAGAATGTATGAGAATGAACGGCAGGAGGGACAGGTATGGTATATGAAGCGATTGCGAAACTGGTACAGTATGGGATCGACGCGGGACTGATCCGGGAGGTGGACCGCATCTACGCGGTGAACCGGATCCTGGAGCAGATGCAGATGGATGAGTACGAGGCGCCGCAGGCGAATGAGAACGGCGGAGCCGGAGACCGTCCTTACTACGCGGATCTGGAGGCGACTCTGGGCGAGCTTCTGGATTACGCCGCCGGGACCGGCGTTTTGAAGGAGAATACGGTCACTTACCGCGACCTGTTCGATACGAAGCTGATGAACTGCCTGATGCCGATGCCTCACGAGGTGATTGATACCTTCTGGGAGAAGTACGGCCGTTCGCCGGAGGAGGCGACGGATTATTTCTATAAGCTGAGCCAGGATTCCGACTATATCCGCCGCTACCGCGTCTGCAGGGATATGAAATGGGTGACGAAGACCAAGTACGGCGATCTGGACATCACGGTGAATCTGTCCAAGCCGGAGAAGGATCCAAAGGCCATCGCGGCGGCCAAGCTGGCGAAGCAGAGCGGCTACCCCAAGTGCCTTCTGTGTATGGAGAACGTGGGCTACGCGGGGCGTGTGAACCATCCGGCCCGGGACAATCACCGGATCATTCCGGTCACGATCAACCAGAGCCAGTGGGGCTTCCAGTATTCGCCCTATGTCTATTACAATGAACACTGCATCGTATTTAACGGACAGCATGTGCCGATGAAGATCGAGAGGGCGGCTTTCCAGAAGCTGTTTGACTTCGTGAAGCTGTTCCCCCACTATTTCCTGGGCTCCAACGCGGATCTGCCCATCGTGGGCGGATCGATCTTAAGCCACGATCATTTCCAGGGCGGGCATTATACGTTCGCCATGGCGAAGGCTCCCATGGAGCGGCGGTATGCGAAGGCCGGCTATGAGGACGTGGAGGCCGGCATCGTCTACTGGCCCATGTCGGTGCTTCGCCTGCGCGCGGATGATTCGGACCGGTTGGTGGAGCTGGCGACGGAGATCCTGGCTGCGTGGAGGGGCTACACGGATGAGGCGGCGTTCGTCTACGCGGAAACGGATGGCGAGCCGCACAATACGATCACGCCCATCGCCAGGAAGGCCGAAGGAAAGTACGAGCTGGATCTGGTGCTGCGCAACAACATTACGACGGAGGAATTCCCGCTGGGCGTCTACCATCCGCATCAGAACCTGCACCACATCAAGAAGGAGAATATCGGCCTGATCGAGGTCATGGGCCTGGCGGTGCTTCCGGCCCGTTTAAAGGACGAGCTGGCGCTTCTGGGCGAGTATCTGGTCGCCGGAAAGGATGTGGCTTCGGAGGAGGCCATTGCCAAGCATGCGGACTGGGTGAAGGAATTCGTGCCGAAGTACGGGAAGATCACGGAGGAGAACGTGCAGGAGATCCTTAAGACCGAGGTTGGTTTGGTATTCGAGAAGGTACTGGAGGATGCCGGCGTCTATAAATGCACCGAAGCGGGCAGGGAGGCGTTTGAGCGGTTCCTGACGTCGGTGGGATTTGCGAAAGTATAAAATATAAAAGAAACCCCTTCCGCCGGTTTCGTAACCGGCCGGAAGGGGGTTTCTGTCTCTAAGCGGGAAGAACGTCGCAGCTTCCTGTATATCCGTCCTCAGCCAAGCGCTTTCCTGCGGAATCTCCGCGTCTCGGCGGCGTAGGTAGAAGAACCGTAGGCCATCGGATAGAGAAGATAGGCCAGCACCAACGCTCCCAGCACGTCCACGACGGAATGCTGCTTTAAGAATACCGTCGACGCACAGATCAGAATGCAGAGCACCAGCGACACTTTCCGGAAATACGGGTGCTTTCTCAGGCTCTCGCTCTTCACAACGGCCACATGCAGGGCCACGGAGTCGAATACGTGGATGCTCGGGAAGATATTGGTCGAGGTGTCGATCCCCTGCAGTACCGATACCAGCCAGGCAAACACGTTCTTCTGCGGGTCGACCGCCGGCCGCATGTCCGTACCGTTCGGAAAGACGGTACAGATCATCAGGCAGATGGTCATTCCTACGAACAGATAGGAGCAGACCCGGTAGAAATCCCTCTTATTCACAAAGAAGAAATATAATACGGTTCCGAACATATACACGAACCACAGCAGGTACGGTATGATGAAGTATTCACAGAACGGGATCATATCGTCAAGCCAGGTGTGTATCACATGAAAATCCTGGGTCACCGTGTGCTCCAGCCAGATAAACCATGGCATGTACAGCAGGAAATAAACGGCCACCCAGGCGTGTCTGTATTTCTTGATCAGTTCTCTCATGCCCCCACCTTCACTATAATTTTCTTTCCTTTCTAATCGTGCATTATAGCACGGTTGAAGTTTGTATACAAGGGTATTTCGAAAATGTTAATAATTTTCTAAATTGTTAATAAAACTTGAAATCAAAGAAGCGGTTGAAATGGACCGGAGGATATGATAGACTGATTTCTGCCGGGAATTTCGAAGAAAATGACGCGGCGGTGAGGCACGACAGGGGCGGCGGGCTGTGGGCGGCCGGCCGCAGGAGAGGATGGAGCGTTGGACATGCAGGCAGCAGAAGGTACCGGATCCGGTATGGGAACGGCGCGGCCGGAAGAGACGGACAGAAGGGCCGGCAGGTTCGGTTCGCGCGCTAAAGGGCGGCGCAGGGCTGCACTCTGCCTTGCCGTGCTTATCGTTTCGCTTCTGGCAGGGTGCGGAGCGGGCGGAAGGCGGCTGAACCGGTACAGCGCCCAGTATTTTGACCTGTTTGATACCGTGACCGTCTTTACCGCATACGCGGCCGATGAGGAGGAATTCAACCGTTACGCGGAGGACATGCATGAACGGATGGTCAGGTATCACCGCCTGTTCGATATTTATCACGATTACAAGGGGATCAACAATCTGAAAACGGTCAACGACAACGCCGGTATCGCGCCGGTGCCGGTGGAAGAGGAGATTCTGGGGCTTCTGGAGGAGGCGGTGGGTCTCTGCGGACAGACCGGCGGCGCGGTCAATGTGGCTATGGGAAGCGTCCTGTCCGTCTGGCATGACTACCGGGAAGCGGCCCTGGCTGATCCGGCGCAGGCGCAGGTTCCGCCGGAAGAGCTTCTGAAGGAGGCCGCCGCGCATACGGAGATCGGGAATCTGCTTATCGACCGGGGCGCGTCGACGGTCTATCTGTCGGATCCGGAGATGAGCCTCGACGTGGGAGCCGTCGCCAAGGGATACGCGGCGGAGCTGGTATGCGAAAAGCTGCAGGAGGACGGTCTTACCAGTTTTATGCTGAACGTGGGCGGCAATGTCCGCACGGTCGGAAGGAAGCCGGGGAGCGCTTCTGGAAGCTTCTTCGGGCGTGAAAGCGCCGGCGAACCGTGGTCCGTGGGGATCCAGAACCCGGATACGGACAGTACGGAGGCGTATCTGCATACGGTGAAGCTGGCCGACTGTTCCCTGGTGACAAGCGGAACCTATCAGCGGTATTATGAGGTGGACGGCGTGCGGTACCACCATATCATTCATCCTAAGCTTCTGATGCCCTGGGACCGGTACGCCTCGGTCACGATCCTCTGCGGGGATTCCGGTCTGGCAGACGGGCTGTCGACCGCGGTCTTTAATATGGAGCTTAAGGACGGTCTGGCGCTGATCGAGAGTATGGACGGCGTGGAAGCGCTGTGGATCTGTCCCGACGGGACGGAGGAAAGGAGCAGCGGCTTCGCCGCTTACGAGGAATGATTATGAAAAGGATGCGCAGCAACGGTCTGCTGCTTCTGACAGCGTTTATATGGGGAACGGCCTTTGTGGCCCAAAGCGTGGGAATGGACTATGTAGAGGCGTTCACGTTCAACATGTGCCGTTTCCTCATCGGAGGTCTTGTCCTGGCTCCGGCGGCCTGGCTTACGGTGCGCAGGGAGGCCGCAAGGAGGAATGAAGCTTCGGAGAGCGAAGGGACGCCGGAAGCGGCCGGCCGGACCGGGATCCGTCGCTATGTCGGGGACGGCGTGAAGGGAGGTCTGGCCTGCGGCGCCGTACTCTTCGTCGCCAGCAGCTTCCAGCAGATCGGGATCTCCATGACCACGGTCGGCAAGAGCGGTTTCATCACGGCGCTCTATATCGTCCTGGTACCTGTCTGCGGCATTTTCTTAAAGAAGCGCATTCCCGGACTGGTATGGGTCAGCGTGGCGCTGGCCGCAGTGGGGATGTATCTGCTGTGCGTCACGGAACGATTTACGGTAAACCGCGGCGATATCTGCCTGTTTTTCTGCGCCGTAAGCTTTACGGTCCACATTCTGGTCATCGACCGGGTCTCGCCGCGGTCCGGCGGGATCCTGATTTCCTGTGTTCAGTTTCTCACCGCCGGGGCGCTTTCAGCCGTACTGACCTTTCTGTTCGAGGAGCCCCGCGTTCCCGCCATCCTGGCCGCCGCGTCCCCGATCCTTTACGCAGGCGTCCTTTCCTGCGGAGTCGCCTACACCTTGCAGATCGTCGCCCAGAAGGACACCGACCCTACGGTCGCGTCCCTGATCATGAGTCTGGAATCCGTATTTTCCCTGCTCGCAGGCTGGGTGATCCTGCGTCAGCATCTTTCCGCGCGGGAGCTTATGGGCTGCGCGCTGGTCTTTGCCGCCGTTATCCTGGCCCAGCTGCCGGAGAAAGGGGAGCCAACGGATCCGTAAGCCCCCCTTTGCATCTCATTTCCCGTTTACTGCTGACCCGCAAACTGATTCTTGACCTTCTGGATCTTCTCCATCTCCGCGTTATCCGTCGAATACCATCCCTTTGCGGACATTTTCCGGTAGATATCGTCCTGAATGCACAGGCTGTCGTCCAGCGCCCGGTCGAACGTCTGGTGAACGTTCTGGGTCGAGGACTCGATCGTTCCGTGCAGGTACAGATCGCATACGCCCTTGGTGGTCAGAAGCAGATTTTCCATGATGCCTTTGTCGTCCATGTCGGTTCCCTCCTCAGATCAGATTATAGAATTCGTCAAATATCTGCCGGTGCTTCTGCTGGATCTCTTCCACGCAGGATCTCAGCTCCGGATCCTGCAGACTGCGGATCGCGTCGGTACACTGATTCTTCATGAAGCTTTCGTGGCTCAGCGCGTCTTCGATATACGCCAGTTCTTTTGGACTCATGTTGGTGCCTCCTGTTTTGTGATGGATTGGGCAGGAACGCTGCCTGGTGCTTAATATGCGCAGAAACAGACCAAAATATGAAAGGGTTCTGGAAGAATTCACCGAAATGTGCTACACTGTATAGAGACGGCGGCAAAGCTGCCGCGGAAAGGAACGGTATGCTGTATCAGATTACGGATGGAACCGTATCCCTGGGCGGGGAGCTGATTCTGTCCCATATCGATTTTGAGATAAAGGGGAATGAGAAGATTGCCGTGGTAGGCCGCAACGGCGCGGGCAAGACGACGCTTCTGCGTCTTTTGAAGGGGGATCTGACGCTGGATAGGGACGATAAACGGACGTCGCCCGGCGTCTATCAGTCCCGCAGGCTGACCGTCGGCATGCTGCGGCAGCAGGCGGATCCCGGGGAACGGGAGAAGACGGTGGAAGAGCTTCTGCTGGCCGGGTGTCCCGGCCGGGGGAAGGAGAACCCGGACGAAGGTCTCTACAGCCGCGAACGGTACGATTATGAGAAGGAATACGACCGCCTTTTTACCGGTTTCGGCTTCGCCAAATCGGATAAGAACCGGCGCCTGCGTGATTTCTCCGGCGGCGAGCAGACGAAGATCATGATGATCCGGCTGCTTCTGGATAAACCCGATATCCTTCTTCTGGACGAGCCCACGAATCATCTGGACCTTGCGTCCGTGGAATGGCTGGAACAGTATATCCGAAGCTACCCCAGCGCCATCGTCATGGTCAGCCACGACCGGTTCTTCCTGGATCAGACGGCGGATGTGATTTATGAGCTGACCGGCAGCCGCCTGACGCGGTATCCCGGCAGCTACACCGATTACCGCCGGGAGAAAAGGAAGCGGATCCGGCTGCAGCAGAAGGCGTACGAACAGCAGCAGGCAGAGATCGCGCGCCTGACGGAGCTGATCGAGCGGTTTAAGCATAAGCCGGCCAAGGCTGCCTTTGCCCGTTCGAGAAGAAAGATCCTGGAGCGGACCGTTCCTGTTCAGAAGCCGGAAGCAGACGACGTGCATCTCTTTACCGGCCCGATCACGCCGGATTCGCCGGGCAGCCGGTGGGTGCTGGAGGCGGAGCATTTGAAGATCGGATACGACAGACCGTTGCTGGAAATGGGACTGCGCATCCGCAGAGGTCAGAAGCTCGGCGTACTGGGGCCTAACGGCGCAGGAAAGACCACATTTTTAAAGACGGCGGCGGGACTTTTATCTCCGCTTTCCGGGAGTCTGAGGCTGGGCGCGGGCGTGAGCGTCGGTTACTTCGACCAGCGCTCCGCGGAGATCGAATCGGAGAAGAGCGTGGCGGAGCATTTCCACGACCGGTTCCCGGTTCTGACCGAGAAGGAGGTGCGGCAGATCCTGGGGGCGTTCCTCTTCGGGGGCAGGGCGGCGCAGACAAGGGTGTCGGAGCTGTCCGGAGGAGAGAAGGCGAGGCTTGTGCTGGCGGAGCTTCTGCAGAGCAGGCCAAATTTTCTGATCCTAGACGAACCGACGAACCATATGGATATCCAGGCGAAGGAAACGCTGGAGTCGGCGTTTCAGGCGTATGAGGGGACGATCCTTTTCGTGTCCCATGACCGGTATTTCCTCAGACAGGTGGCGGACTGCATGCTGATCTTTGAGGACGGAAGGGCGATGTACTATCCGTTCGGATATGAGCATTATCTGGAGCGCCTTCGGAAAGGGGAAAAGGGTGATTCCATTACGGCCCGCGTCGCGGCGGAGGATGAGGCGCTGGTCGCAGGGCTCCGCGCCGTGCCGAAGGCGGAGCGCCGCAGGCTTGCGGAGATCCCGGAGGAAGAGGCGTATGCGGACTGGAGGCTGAGGCTGGCCGGCGAGAAGCTGGAACGGACGGCCCGGGATGTGGAGGAGTGTTCCGCCCGTCTTGAGGAAATGTGGGTTGCAGAGCCGCGGGAATCGGAGCGGCTTTTGGAAGACAGCAGGAGAGCCTGGGAGACCTGGCACGAAGCCTGCATGGAATGGTATGATGTGTATGTGGAGACAGGGGGTGAGAGAGGGAATGGCTGATCGGTGGAATGGAAGAGCTGCTCCGCACGGGGCAGGCAAGAAACGGTAAGCTGAAAAACTTTACGTTAAGAGAGGAGAAGAGCTATGGATCAGACAAAACGTCCTAACGTTGTTATCCTGTATGCGGATGATCTGGGTTACGGAGATCTGGGCTGCTACGGGAGCCATGAGGTCGCCACGCCGAATGTGGACCGTCTGTGCAGGGAAGGACTGAAATTTACCAACGCGTATGCGGTTTCCGCCGTCTGTACGCCGTCCCGCTACGGGATCCTGACGGGCCGTTATCCGTTCCGCTGCGACCTGGCGCATATTCTGCCGGGGGACGCCGGATGCATCATCGATCCTTCCATTGATACGCTGCCAAGGCTGTTCGGACGGGCCGGCTACCGCACTGCTATCGTGGGGAAATGGCATCTGGGACTGGGAGACGGAAGCGGACCCATCGACTGGAACCGGGAGATCGATCTGACCCCTTTGGATCTGGGGTTTGACGAGTCGTTCATTTTCCCGGCGACCGCCGACCGGGTGCCCTGCGTTTATGTGGAGGGAAGGTCTGTCGTGGGTCTGGATCCGGAGGATCCGATCGAGGTGTCCTACGATGAGGAATGTCCGTTTGAGGATATTCCTACCTATCATAAGAACCCGGAGCTTCTGACGATGAGATCCTCCCACGGTCACGATATGAGCATCGTGAAGGGGATCGGCCGGATCGGATATATGCGGGGCGGAACGAAGGCGACCTGGAAGGATGAGGATCTGGCGGAGACATTTTTGTCGAGAGCGGTGCGCTTTATCGAGGAGAGCCGGCAGGCTGACCGTCCATTCTTCCTCTACTATGCGCTGCATCAGCCCCACGTTCCCAGAGTGCCGGCGCCCCGTTTCCGCGGCGCGACCGGTCTTGGCGTCCGCGGGGATGTGATCGCCGAGATGGACTGGTGCGTCGGGGAGCTGATGAAGGAGCTTGAGAAGAGGGGGATCCTTGACGATACGATGATCCTGTTCTCCAGCGATAACGGACCGGTGCTGGACGACGGGTACGAGGATATGGCCAATGAGCTTAACGGGACGCACCGTGCGGCGGGACCGCTGCGCGGCGGGAAATACAGTAAGTTTGAGGGAGGAACCCGCATCCCGTTCGTTGTACGGTGCCCGGGGCTTGTCCGCCGGGGAGTCTCCGACGCGCTGGTGGGACAGGTGGATCTGTTCGCTTCCTTTGCGCATATGCTGGGCGCGGAGATCGAGCCGGGCGGAGCTTTGGACAGCCAGGATATGTACGCGGCGCTGACAGGGGAGGATCCTGTGGGCCGGGATGAGCTGATGATGGAGGACATCACCTGCAGCAAGATCCTGCGGCACGGCAACTGGGCGTATCTGGAGCCGAGCGACGGGATCCCATATATGCCGAAGGTCCGGATCGAGACCGGAAGGTCGAAGGAACCGCAGCTGTATAATATGGATTATGATATCGGGCAGCGGACGAATGTGGCGGCGGAGTTTCCGGATGTGGTGAAGGAGATGGATGAGAGGCTGCGAAGGATCATGGCGAGCGAGAGGACGGGAGGATTCGTCCGGAGGTGAGAGGGCTGTTGAGCTGCGTGTGAATGGAGGGGAAATGCGGTCGTGAAGGGTACGCGGCCGGAAGTCCCACCGTATGCGCTCATGGTTCCGGAGGGAAGAGTCTCTAAGACAAAAAAGTGCCGGTTTGGGGGCACT
>CANQME010000081.1 GCA_947624815.1 uncultured Lachnospiraceae bacterium
CTGACGGAACCAAGATCAAAAACTTCTCTGTCCCTAATTCAAAGGACGGTTCCAGAAAGCTTGTGAAGGAAGTCCTGGCGGCTCTCACTTCTTACTCCCTTCGTCATAACACATAGTTGATATGCTGCTTACTCCCAATATATAAAACTTCAATTAAAACTGCTCAACAGAAAAATGGTATTCCCCACTTCCTATTCTCAAGGTTTCCTTTCCCGGAAGGATCAGTGTTGCCGTTGTATTCTCCGGAATTCTGCAGTTGTAGAGATAGCCGCTCTCTTTCCTTTCCCAACCACTTTCAATCCTTCCATAAGCAGTTTCAAATCCGCCTTTTGCAAAAGACAGCCCAGAAATTGCGGGACAAATTGTAAAATGATGATACCCTGGATCTTCCTCATCCCTTTGTATTCCCAAAATTGTTTCATACATCCAGGAAAGTACAGAACCAAAGGAATAATGGTTAAAAGAGTTCATACTGTTATTGCCGCCAAATCCACTTTCTCGGGTAAAGGAATTCCATCTTTCCCAAATTGTGGTAGCGCCCTGAGTAACAGGATACAGCCATGACGGATATTCTGTCTGTTGGATCATCCGATAAGCCAGGTCTACCCTCCCGGCTTCTGTAAGCATCGGATTCAACACTCCCGTTCCGAAGAATCCCGTTCTTACTGTACATCCCGCTTCCTCAACCTTTCTTACAAGGTGCTCATGAGCTCTGGTCTTATTCTCTCCCAGGAACATATGATATGCCAATGGCAACGCATAAGAACTCTGCGTATCGTCAATAGTCCCATCCTTCCGTAATGTTTTCCCAGTAATTGAATCTACAAAGGCTTCATTCCAGAATTTTTTTGTTTCTTCCTCAATCTCTGTGAAATGAATCACATCTTCTTCCTTGCCGATAACCTTTGCCATATATTTCATGAGCTCCGCATCACGGCCATAGAAGATGTTCCAGACAGAATACCGATCTGTTTCATCTAAGGCAAGCCAATCGCCCAAGGGACCCGCATATACCTTCCCAGGCAGACCTTTCCCCTGCATGAATGCCATCCATTTCTTCATGGAATCATAGTATTCATGAATAACCCTTGTATCTCCAAACTGCTGATAAAGCTCCCAGACAATAAAAATCATCGCGCTTTCATAAGTGATTCCACCAATCCCTCCTCCTACTGGCGCAATGTTGGGAAGCTGGCCATTTTCATCCTGTAAATCCTTTAAGTTTTCTAAATAACGGTAATAAAAGAGTCTCATATCACTCTGATAGGTTCCCGTCCTGCAGAATACATGCGTATCACCCGCCCAACCCATCCGCTCGTTCCTTTGCGGGCAATCAGTAGGAATACTGATAAAATTACTGAGCATAGACCACTTAACATTTTCAACGAAACGATTCAAAACCTTATTGGATGTTTCCATGCTTCCTGTAATCTTCCGCACTGAAGAAAGCTGTAGGCTCTGCACCTCTTCTAGCACGGGAGGATTTTGGACTCCACTAATTTCAATATAGCGGTACCCATGGAAAGTAAATTGGGGACAATAAACCTCACCATCTTTATCCCCACGCAAAATATATCTGTCAATGCTTTCTGCATCCCTATAATTTTCCGTTAATATCATACCCTTGAGATTTTCATATTCCGGGAGATCAGGATACAGCATTTCACCATAACGGATGACAGCCTCCTCTCCTTTCGTTCCCCGGAATCGGATAATCGGAACTCCTGCGATTTCCTGCCCCAAGTCATAAACAAACAATCCCTTTCTTGGTTCTGATACTGATTTTGCAGTAAGCCGTTCAATTCCATTCACCGGAGCCGGGATTCCGCTCACAATCTTTGTATTTCTGTGATCAACTTTAGGCCAATGCCCACCCATAAAAGGAATTTCAGAATAATATTCTTCAATTACATCCGTATTTATAATAATTGGCCTGCTCATCCCATCCACATGAAAACCAGGTTTTGAAAAATCTTCATAGATATGGTAGGCCCTACCGTCAAGGTATTCTCCCTGGAAGAAACCGGCATATCTGTATGGACCCTCTCCATAGTATTCCCATTCTTCAGGATCCGTCACAATGCTCTCACTCGTCCCATCATCATATGTTAATTCGAGAAGAGCCAATACGGATTCCCGATCACCATAATAATTATAATTGCGTAACACATAGGTCTGAGCATCACACCACCAACCAGAAGCCAAAGTAATCCCAATGCCGTTTTCACCCTGTTTCAATAAACCAGTCACATCATAAGTCTGATAATGGATATGCTTGTCATACTGCGAGGCTCCAGGATTGAACCAACTTTCTGTAACAGCCTGCCCATTGATACGGCAGTCATAAATTCCTCTGGCTGTAATATAAAGTCTTGCGGCAGATAGCTTTCGATTCCCCGTTACAGCGAAATCCCGACGCAGCATTGGAAGAGAATGTACGCTTGGATCACATACATGCTGGACTTCTGCAGGGTATCCAGAGGTGTCGTAACCGGCCACATAACCAGGAGCCTCCACCCTTACTATCTCCCTGGAAGGCGCACGGTAATTGTTCACAATCACTTCCCCAAAATTTGCCTGATCACCTGCCCCCACATAATATCCTATATCACAAAGTCTGGGGAAGGTTGTAGTGTCATTATCACCTAATGGATTAATCTGTCGCGCCTTTATTTCCTTTCCAAAAAAGGACTGCTTTTCAACAGCATCCACCAGCACATCATCCACATAAGCAAATGCGCAGTCTCCAATCACTTCCACCTTAATCAGATGTGCATCATACCTGTTTTCTTCCGTAATAACAGGCTGCGCATTCTCTTCTCCAAAATGTACAACCGGTACAACGGCAAACGGCTTCTCCGCCGTATCTACCGGTGCATATCCCACACGATATATTTCCAACATTGCAGGGATCTTTTCCACATTTAGGACGTACCGTATATAGTTTTCTCCTGCAATCTCATACTGGTTCTTACAGGGATCTGTAAGCCGTTCATCATTTGCGCCAAATACAATCCCGGCCCTTTTGCTGCCTTCCCTAATCCTGATATTGCATGAAATTACAAAAACACCCATTGTCCTTGTACTGACATATTTTTCAGGCGCACCTATCCACTGTGCACCTTTCCACGCAGTCAAAGACGGGTTCAAAAAACCGGTTTCAAACCAGCCCTCTATATTTTCTTCAGCTGTAGTTTTTTGTCCGGAGTCTGCGATATAACCTTCACACCACACGCTCACCGTAACATAATACCGAGTGCAGGGCTCCAAGACTTTGCCCCCATACACCACACCTACCGAGCAGTCAGATTCCTGCCTTCCACTGTTCCACATATCATCCGAACCTTGGTTTTTGCCAATAAGAATCTGATATGAAGTCTGCCTGATGTTTATTGCTCCTGATGCCGACCTTATTTTCCATGAAAAACAAGGGTTTTTGCAGTCAAGTCCCAAGGGATTTTTTTGGTACTCCGTGCAGAAGTCTGCTAGTTCAAAGATTTTTTTATTCATGAAAATATACCTCCCATAACCAAGCTTCATCTCACCTTCCAAGCTGTTTCCACCACATGGGCAGCGCAATACTCAACATCTTCCCGCTTCAACTCCATTTCCGGATTTTTCTTTTTTAATGCCGTTAATAAAGCTTTGTAATCTCCACTGCTTCCAGGCATAAACAAGTCATTTCCGCCCTTTACACTCTGCAAGACCTGCCCTCCCCTATATTTGCTGTCTTTCTTTGCCGTTTTTTCCAAAATCCAGTCAGACATGACAAGCCCGCTCCATCCCCATTCTTTCCGCAAAACATTCACCAACAGATCCCTTCGTTCTGAGGTATGCTGTCCGTTCAGCAAGTTATAAGACGTCATCAATGCCATGGGATTTGACTCTCTGATACAGATTTCAAAAGCCTTTAAATAAATCTCCCTCAATGCACGCTCACTTACAATGCTGTTGGACTGGTAACGATTTGTTTCCTGGTTGTTACAGCAAAAATGTTTCACCGTAACTCCCTTTCCGGGATGTCCCTGTACCCCTCTGGTAATAGCCGATCCCATCAGGCCACTGACCAGGGGATCTTCTGAAAAATATTCGTAATTCCTTCCACACAGCGGACTTCTATGTATATTAAAAGCTGGAGCAAGCCACAAATGGACGCCAAACCGTTCCATCTCCCCTCCTACCAGATCTCCGTAAAACTCGGCTACATCCAGATTGAAACTCTGTGCGATCGCTGTGCCAATCGGAATTGCTGTGCAGTACTGGTAATGTATCTCCCCTTTTGGTTTCTTTTTATTTCCTTTACCAAGGTTATACAGCTTCTTTGCAATCCCTGGTAAAAAATCTGCAAGATCCTCTGAAAGCACCTCTCCTATAGCATGAATTCCTTTTTTATCCACCACATACTGCTGACTCAAACGCAAACCCGCAGGGCCATCCGCCATTACTATAGATGGCACGGATGCAAGACCGTCATAGCTTTCCCCGGCTGCACCCGCAACCCGCTTCGATGCTGACCCAATTACGGAAGCGATGCCTGCGCCGTCCTTATAGCTCCCGACACAAAGCAGGCATAAATCTTCATCTGGCAGCTTTTCTACATATTCTTTTGCTCTCCGGTCAGGCTCCGCTTCTTTTGGTGTCCGTTCCCCTGCTGCCTTTAGGACAGCTTCCCTGTCTATCTGGAAAATAGTCGCTGGACTTATTATCTCTGCTTTCCATGTGTGCTCGGGTACCCAATCTTTTTCGTTTGCCGTACCTTTTACATTGATAAGCTGACGCACAATCATATCTTCATCCAATTCCAAAGCACCGCACACATCAGTATTTCTGCTGTCAGCGCCAATACGGATAATATATTTGCCCGGCTCCAGGACATAAGCTGCACGCTCGGCATCATAAACCGACAAGTCAGTAATCTGTAACAAAAGGCACATCGTTTCCGACTCACCGGGTTCCAATTCCTTCGTCTTTGCAAAAGCAACAAGTTTCTGATAGGGATTATCCAATTTTCCCCAGGGCACGGTAACATATATCTGTACAACTTCCTTTCCCGGATTAACGCCACGATTTGTAACTTTTGCAGAGACCTTCACCACATTGCCGTTTACTGCAACTTCTTTCCCCTCCAGAGAAAAATCAGTATAGGACAATCCAAACCCGAAAGGGAACAAAGGCGACAGACCTACACTATCAAAATATCGATACCCTACATAAATCCCTTCCCGGTAAATTGTATCATCCTGCTCTCCAAAATTTCCAACCGTACTATAATCTCCCCATGCACTCCATGTCGTGGTCAGTTTTCCAGAAGGATAGCTCTTTCCCAGGACCACATCTGCCAGGGCATCTCCTCCCACGACACCTAGCTGTGACATCAAAAGAATGTTCTCCACCGCAAGCACCGGGGAAAGGTCAATAACCCCTCCAACATTTAGAACAAGCATAAAGTGGGCATATTGCTTATGGCAATCAAGGATATCTCTAATCTCTGTTTTGGTCAGCTTGATATCTCCTTCTATGGGTTTTCGATCATTTCCTTCCCCTGAGATTCTGGAGAGGACATAAATTGCCGTATCTCCCTCTCCATTCAGGGGAAAACAATATTCCGGTTCAGGCATAACGGCTCCCATGCCAAGAAAAACAGCCTGAACATGTTGCTCCTTTGCCCGCTTCTTGATTTCAGCAATAAATTCATTTTTGGCATCGATACGTCTCTTGTCATAGGCATCCAGCCATTCTTTTGTCGTAATGGTAAATCCGGCCTTCTCCAACCCTTCCTCTACCTTCGTATAAGCTTTGCAGTTAACATCCCCGGAACCGGTTCCACCCTTAATGGTATTCCTTGCACCGTTTCCATATAACGCCAATTTTCCTGTATTATGAAGTGGGAAGTCTCCTTTTCTTTTCAGGAGGACCATACATTCTGCCGCATATTTCCTCAGCTTGTCTGTATTCGCATTTTCACGCTGGAGTAAGTCCATGATCTAATCCCTCCTATTTCTTCTTTCTTGCCTTTTTAGCTTCTTCTTTTGCTTTTTTTGCAGCTAATTGCATCTGGTATTTCGCTTCCTCTTCCTGGAAGTCCAGCCCCTTTTTGGCACACTTTTCCTTTAGTTCCTTAATACGGTTTATCTCCGCAACACGGTCATTCTCTTCCTGTTCCAGGATTGCTTTCTCTTCAGCTGACAAGTAAATCTCACCCCTGGCTTCTGCCTCAGCCTTGTGGCGCGCAATGATATCCGCACTGATCTGTGGTATCTTTTTTTCTACATCAAACGGAATCATCAGCAAAGAACCAATCAGATAACCAACCATAGGCACTCCCACAAAACAAATGATGAAAAATGCTTTTACGGAAGAAGGCTGGTTAATTACCATGGTGACATCCTCACCCGGCTGTATATAACCAAACATATTAATTCCGCCGAGTACAATGCTCTGTGAAACCCCGGCCGTAACCGTCAGGATAATACTGTATATGGATGCGGAGAAACCATCTGCCCGAAATTTATTCTTCCACTCGATATGATCCAGCGCTTCAGCTATCTGTGCCATCATTACATAAGTTGGAAGCGTCCCTATCGATTTGATTACCAGCCCTGCAAGCACAATACTAAGGTTGGAGGCATTCAGGAGAATCACAAGACAACCTATGGCACCTATCCCAAATCCAAACTGCATAACCCTGCGCTTCCCAAATTTGCGGACAAGCGGCCACAAAATAATCAACCCAATACCAAGAGGTGCCTGACCAATCATGTTGACCAGTAGTTGGTTCGACATACCACTTTCTATGGAATTCCCCAGCACCCAGTTGCAATAATAAGTACCGACACTGGATGAAAGATTACTGAATATGTAATACAAGACATTAAAACCCATGATAATAAGCCAATATGGATCATTCAGACATGCTTTTATCTGCATTCCCATAGTGACCCTATTCCCCTCAACGTCTTCCGTCCCATCAGCTGTCCTACTGTCTTCCGTTACCCTTTCCTTTGTAAAGTAGTACTCCAACAACACAGCCGGAATTGCAAAAATGGAAAGGACACTCATCATCTTCAGCCAGTTTCCCTGTGACCCGGTTCCTACTCCCAAAAAGAACCGAATCAAAACAGGCATAATGATCGTAACCAAAAGTCCCGGTATCATTGTTGCGCCCGTGCTTGTAAGAAGTGCAAGGGTATCACGCTGTTTTGTATTTCTAGTAGAAAGAGGCACCATCAGGGCATGGCTCATATTATAAATTGTAAATGCCAATGCAAAAAACAAATTGTAGCTTACGATAACCCAAACAATCTGTACCGCATAAGATGCCTTTGGAATCGCATAAAGCAGGATACCCGTGATCGCCATCAATACACCGGATATTAAAATCCAGGGTCTGGCCTTTCCCTGTCGGCTCCTTGTCTTATCTATGACACGTCCCATTACAATATTGGTAAAGGCATCAAAAACTTTTGAGAACACAGGCATCAGTGTCATAAAAATGCCGCCTATTCCAAGCACATCCGTATAAAATTGTGTCAGATAAGTTCCTGCCACACAATAATACACCATATATACCATGGCCGGTCCCGCAAAATAACCCAGCCAGGCCTCTTTTCCTGTTGTATTCGCTGACCTGATCCTGGAATCGAATACTTTACTTGAGAACATTTCGTTCTTGGTACTGCTCTTCATGATGAAACCTCCTTTGTTTTTATGTTTTTACAAGTAAATCTTTTATGCCGTCACTTCAATGAAAGCCGCCACTTCTTTGATATCCTTACCAGAAACACACACTTTCAAGGTTCCCGGCTTTGTGCCCCTGACAACAGCCTGCGCTTGACCATAGTAAGTTTGAAAACTGCCTTTGAAATAATCATCTTCCGTGAACGGAATTGCACTCCCAAATGCCAGCAGTTCACCGCCTTCTGCCTTCACCTGGAGACGGCAGTCCGCATTGCTCTCAATCACTCCATTTTCACCCACGATATCTACCGCCACATAAGCAATATCGCCAACGGCAATGCTTTTTTCTTCCGGTTGTATGCGGATTGTAGTCTTGCCAGTTGCTGAGGTCAGTTCACTGCGCCCAGTTTCCTTGCCGGAATCATCATAAGCAATAGCTGTCAGCGTGCCACTGGCATACCTGGTCTTAAACATAGCCTTATAATCTTTTATTTTCTTCCTTCCCAGGGATTTCCCATTCAACCAGAGCTCTACTACTGCCGCATCCGCATATACCTCAATTTCCGCCTTGTTGCCCTCGCAACCCTTCCATGCCCAGCTATCAAAAGCATTGGTGCCTCGCCATACTGCTTTGGATACCCTCACGCCGGGATGGTTTACCGGACGCACGCCAATATATGGTTTATTTCGAAGACCCCAGACGGTTGCGGCATATTTTGCCTGGGCACTCGCTCTTCCCAAGATATCAATGGCTCCCACATCAGCCAGCAGCCAAGGATATGGTACCCTCTGCATGGTCACGCCTTCATAATTCCATGCACCAATGGCTGCTTCCCCAAGATAATCCCATGCGGTCCACATAAAATCGCCGATCAGGTAAGGATACTTCTTCACCATTTTCCAGTTCTTGCAGATATCCTGGGGAAACGTCTCACTTCCTACAATGATACGATCAGGATGCTTACCGCCCTCTAGCGGGTATCTACCGGAAGCATAATTATAGCCTGCAATATCCAGAATATCCAGCATAGGAGTGGTCGCCTTATCCGCACTATCATTATTTGCCATCCTGTTCATACCGGTACCGATTGCAGCCGTCATCAGGTTAAAAAACAGGCTTCCGCTGGCCTTTTCTTTCTTTTTGCCGCTATTAGCTTTTTTTACCGCCTCTTCTTCTCCAGCCCTGCCCCCTTCTTCCTGATAGATTCCTTTTCCCTTACTTGCCATATTGATGATCATCAGGTTTACGCCACAGGTTACTGCACGGTTACCGTCCAAGGAATGGATGTAGTCTACCATTTCCTTGGCAAGCTTTACACCTTTCTCTTCCCTGGGCTCTGATATTTCATTGCCAATAGAATATAGGATCACACTGGGGAAATTGAAATCCCTGTTCACCAAGTCTCTGATATCCTCCAAATACCACTCCATAAAATCATTGGCATAGTCGAATTTATTTTTTTTGTCATACCACATATCCCAGGTTTCATCCATTACATAAACCCCATACCTGTCACAGGCAGCTAACAGTGCCTTGGATGCCGGGTTATGAGAACTACGTATTGCATTATATCCTTCCTGCTTGATGATGCGAACACGCCGTTCCTCTGATTTCGCATAACTGCAGGCCCCCAGAATACCGTTATCGCTATGGATGCAGCCGCCACGAAGCAGGGTTTCCCTGCCGTTGATAAACAACCCTTTGGGGCTCCACTCCACCTTACGGATACCAAATGTACCGGATATCTCATCCATAACTACCCCATTTACCAGCTGGGTTACATGATAGGTATATAAATCAGGAGTTTCCGCACTCCACAGTTTTGCATCAGGGATGGAAATGTCTATACCGGTGCTTCCTGAAGGGATCATGCCTACTGCAACCGCATCGGATGAACTATTTTTTAATGCATCGACGAATTCCAGGATTTCCACCCGCGCCTCCCCCGCAGTACGCTCCACATCCACATGAATCTGTGCCGGGTCATAAGAAAGCGTTGTAACTTTGATTCCTTCTAACGCAATATGATCCTGGTTCTGCACATAGAGCCATACCGGGCGATAGATCCCCGCCCCGGAATACCAGCGACTGTTGGGAAGCCTGCTATTGTCCACTGTCACACGAATGTTGTTTTTCCCTCCAATATTCAGATATTCCTCTATACTGACAAAGAAGCCGATATAACCATAGGCTCTGCCCCCTGCTTCCTTCCCATTAATATAGATCTTGCTGTTTCGGTATATTCCTTCAAATTCCAGCGTTACCCTTTTCCCTGTCCACTCCTGTGGGGCGGTAAACTCTTTCTCATATATATATTTCCCTCCTGGGAAATAGGCTGCAGCATGGGTTCCCGGACTTTGCGGATCACGTTTTTCATGCAGCATTGCATCATGAGGAAGCGTGACCGCCTGCTTTCCCTGACCGCCTTCTTTATAAAAAATCCAATCTTGATTAAAGTCCTGCTTTCTCATTCTTGTTTTCTCCTTGAAAAAAACATTTCATTCCAGACACATATGATTTATGAAAATTCATAGATTCCGGTGCCCGCCTCTTCCACAGTTCCGTCCTGCAGAAAGATTGTGGCCGTTGTGTTGGAAGGAATCTGAATTTTATAATGGATTCCTCTTTCTGTCTTCTCCCACCGGCATTTCACTTCTCCATAAAGGCTTTTATAAGAACCATCTGCCATCTTAAGCGTTCCTCCTGGCTTTGGCGCAATGACGAAATGTCTTTCCCCATCCGGTTTTATTCCTATTATCGTACTGAAAAGCCATTCACAGACAGCGCCGGGGGAATAATGATTTTGGCTTAAATCCCCTTCCCAGGATTCCCAGATTGTGGTAGCACCATCCAGTACCTCTCCCAACCAGCCGGGCTTTTTTCTGTTTTCCAACATCTTGTAAGCCGTTTCCGTCTCCCCTGCTTCTGTCAGCACGGGCAACACAAAAGACGTGGAAAGAAATCCTATACCAACCCGGTACTGATAATTTTCTATCGCCTTTACCAGGCGCCTTTGAGCCTTTGTTTTTTCTTCCCCTTCCAATATGCCAAATGCCAACGGTCGGACCAGTTTTGCCTGACGATCCGTATCCAGCATCCCAGTCTTCACGAAGAGATTGAGATATGCTTTCCTTGCGCCTTCCATATAAGGAATCAGTTTCTCCCGGTAAGACCTGTCCCCAAGAATATCTGAAATTTCCGCCATGATTTTCATGGTGAGATATAGATATGCCGTACATTCCTCCGGGTGTTTTGCCCGGCTGCCATACACCTTATCACGAAATTCTTCCGGCTCGAGCCATTCGCCCAGATGAAGACCCTTCTCATAAATGTAAGCATTGTCTGGATTGGATTTTGCCTCTTTCCGATCCGTCAAGCCAAGATTTTTTATCAGATAGTCGACATATTTTTTCATCATGGGGAAACACTCTTTCAAGACCTCTTTATCCCCATATCTTTTATAATAACGATAAGGAATCAAATAAACACAATCCGCCCACCCAACGGATGAACCAGTGGGTTTATACATCATTTCCACACCCTGATATGGAATTACGGCAGAGAGAAGTCCGTTGGAATATTGACTATCCGCCATATCTTTCAGCCATTTACGGAAAAATGCCGCAGTGTCATAAAGATATGCAGCCGTATTAAAGAAAATCTGGGCATCCCCAGTCCAACCAAGACGCTCCCTGGTAGGGCAGTCTGTAGGAATATCCAGGAAATTTCCTTTCATGCTCCATCTTGTATTTTCCAATAATTGATTGATATGCCCGTTGGAGCATTGAAAAGCTCCTGTTTCCTCCATATCAGAGTAAACCGCAATGGCGGTAAACGCATCCGGATCAATCACAATATCAGAGGTTATCTGGACATAGCGAAAACCGAACACGGCAAAGCTAGTCTTATAATGGTCTTTTCTCCCGCTGCATAGGAAACGGATCTCCTGTTTCGGCGTATATTCCAATTCACCCTTTAAATTCATACCTAAAAGCTTTTTAAGCAGACTTACCTGGTTCCAGCCCCGGGCAGGGCGGGATTCCTGGATGCCTGACAGATTTACATGGCCTTCGCCGTCAAGCACTTCGCCACAGGTCAAATTCAATTCCTGCCCCGGCTCTCCCTCCACGATAAACTCCAGATAACCCGCAATATTCTGTCCAAAATCCAGCACCCTGACGCCATCTTTCGCTGTAAGTAGCCTTGGTTTAAAACGCTCATGTTCCCGCACCGCAACATTGTTGGATGAGGAAGGCACTACAGCAATACCCTTACCGGGATTTGTCTCCTTTGCATGGCTGCCGTAACCTGGTTTCCTTTGGGCATTATATTTTTCCCCATCCTTCAGATCAGCGAAACGGATCGGTCCATCGTTGCTCCAGGCGAAGCTCTTATCAGTTCCTATTATCGTCTTACTGCCATCGGTAAATGTGACCTCAAGCTGCGCCATAACAGCAGTCTGCGCCCCAAATACCCCTGTCACGCCGTAAGCGGCCACACTGCCGCGGAACCAACCATCAGCCAAACGAAGTTCTATCGTATTCTGGACGCCAATCAAGGCCGTCACATCATAAACCTGATACTGGAGACGTTTTCGGTAATCCGTCATCCCAGGTGCGAGTATAAAATCTTCCAAACGCTTTCCATTCACTGTCACATCATAGACGCCCAAAGCGGTAGCATAAAGCCTCGCCTTTTCCACGCTTCTTCCCGTGGAAAGATCCAGAGAAAATTCTTTTTGAAAACAGTCTACAGGGTAGCGTCTTTTTCGGTCTGGCTTATAATCGCCACAGATCCACCTTGCCATCCAATCGTCAGAAGCAAGCAGGCCCATCTCAAAGTGACTTTCACTCACTTCACCCTGTACTCCAGCTTCATCCCACAAGCAGATGCTCCAATTGATGATATCCCTGCTTTTTAAAGGCTTGCCCTGATACGGGATGTGTGTCATACTACAGGACATCACTTTTCCGCTGTCCCACACCGTTTCCTTCCCTCGTTTTGCAATAATCCGATAAGCGGTCTGCACAATACCGCCTTCACACTGCCAAAAAAAACGGGGTTGTGTAATATCAAGTCCCATCGGTTCTGTCAGATATTCCGTCTGCAAATGTATTGCCTTCATCTCATCTCTCCATTTTCACCATTTGAAGGAAAAACTGCTATATACAGTTTAGCAGAGATTATTCATACACTCTATCATATATTAGCTATTATTATAAATTTTTAGTTTAGTTTTAATTTGATGAATAATTATTTAAAATAAAAATTAAATATTGATAATCATATTCAAAACCCTTATAATAAATATGAGCAAAAAATCCCGTCAAATCAGAAAGGAGGCAGATGACGCAATGAAATTAAAACAGGGAATTGATTATGGAAAGTTTTTCGCAGCTGTAACATCCTGTCAGGGTGATGTTTATTTTGAAACTATTGAAAATGACCGCTTGAATCTGAAATCTATTTTATCCCGATTTGTCTTCGCCAGTGCTGTTTCACAGCAGCTAGGAAAAGTGAATGGGGTTATCGTTTGTATGGTAAAGGAAGACTATCAACATTTACAAAATTTTCTGGAAGGTGAAAAGTAAATGACTTTGGAGGAGCGTTTGCAGATTTTTTCAGAGATGGTCCGTTGCTGCCATAATCTTTATCTATGGCACTATGATGCGGAATTCCGGCTTCTTTCCAGTGACTGCCCGGCAGAGTCCCAGATTGATGCCTTTATTAATCTGAGTAATTTTCGGGACGCTGTCCTGGAACATCAGAAGAACCATCATACACCACTAATTCTGACTAACCAGATTAACCTCATGTGTGTGGCTGTTTTTCACACGGAAGAGGGTAAAGCGCAGAATGTTTATGTCCTAGGTCCTTTTTTTATAGATGATTATTCCACTAGGGCGCTGGAAATACGTCTCCGTCAGTTAAACCTCTCCCTTGCCCTGCGTGATCAGGCCGTTTCCTTTCTGAAGACATTGCCCGTTATCTCTCTGAGCCGTGTCATGGAATATGCCATAATGCTTCACTTTGCGGTGACAAGACAGACAATTGCCACCAGCGATCTGAATTACTATGAGGATACATGCGACGCCTCCTTTAACAGTGCGGGAACAATCGTTGACAGCCATGGTACCTATGAGGCGGAACAGGAAATGTTGCGGATTGTGCGGGAAGGAGACATCGAGCATTTTAAACAGCATATGGACAAGATGGTCTTTGTGGGGAAACCCGGTAAATTAAGCAATGGGAATAGTAGCCGTCAGATGAAAAACTTGGTTTTAGTCTGCATTACCCTATTTTCCAGAGCTGCAATCGAAGGAGGGCTTCTTCCGGAAATTGCGATGACATTGACAGATTATTATTTTCAAAACGTTGAAGCCTGTAATTCTATTGCAGAACTGACTAAAATCAGCCATTCCATGCAGGAGGATTTTGTTCAGAGGGTGTATAAAATCCGCCGCAATCAGAATTTCTCCAAACCAATACGCGCCTGCTGCGAATACATCGAAATGCACTTGGAAGAACCAATCGCTTTAAAGGAACTGGCAGACTTCTTGGGCTACTCAGAATACTACTTAAGTAAAAAATTCAAGTCGGAAACCGGTTCATTTTTAAAAGATTATATCCGGGAAAAACGTATTGAACGGGCTAAATTTCTGCTAAAAAACACATCCCTCACTATGCAGGAAATCAGTGCCCGTCTGCAATTCAATTCCCAAAGCTATTTTACAGAAACTTTCCGGAAAGCAGAAGGAATCACGCCTACTGAATACCGCAAATAACATTCGGATATCATGTAAACAAAAAAGGCATAAGAGATTACAATAAAACTGTAACCCCCCTTATGCCAAAACATATTTAAACTTATCCTGCATTGCCCATATGTTTTTCAAGATAAGCCCGCAGCATATATCCATCCTTTGCACCTGTCCGATAGAAAAACTCATTTTCCCTGGCAAAGTTATGTGCCATGGCTTCATGATAAAGCTCAATGCACATTTGGTCTTCCTTTGCCAGCCTTGAAAGGACTTCCCTGCACTTCCGCTCAGCCTTCAGCTCTTCCTCATCCTCCGCATCCATTCCCTGATTTTCCTTCATCCGGGCGTAATTCAGCTGCATACACTCCCGCATGATGAAATCAATAAATTCTTTATCTGTCTTAACCATAACTTCTTTAATCCTTTTGATTTTCCTTTCCAAACTAACAGGATACCCTCTACGGCATCCGCAGCCAGTATTATTGTTTCCCACATGCAGTCCTGTTTGATTCTGATCCTATGTATGCATCCCATAATAGGCTTTCCTTAGATTTTCCTGCCCATGCAGGATGATCCCGCCGCAGATTCCCTTTCCATATGGCGTATAACCAATGAAATAAAAACTGTAAGGCACAAAATCATCCGTTATTACGATACGCTCATAACCGGTCCAGTTAAAATTACCAGCCAGGAAATGCCCCAGTTTTTTCCGCAACAGGGGCACCTTTGCCACTTCCTTTAAATTGGCAAAGCTCTTAAATTCAATTTTGTGCCTGCAGTATTCCTCTATCGACAGCAGGCGCTGCCCTTTTCCTCCTGACTGTCGGCTGTTTTCCAGGCATGCCAGGAAATCCTCATACCGTAATATTACCCGCTGGCTCCATCCTTTGACATCCCCGAAGCCGGAATCGGACAGCCAGAAAAAAGTAATCTCCAGCGTATCCCTCCCCTGTGCGGATTTATACAGCCTGATGTCAGCGAAGGAATGAATGTCCCTTAATATCACCCTTTTCTTTTCTTCCAATTCCCCCAATTCCTTTTTCAGCATTATAAACCTTTGGGGCGAACGCCTCTTTCTGGAAATGGTCCTCAAAATAACACAGCCCTCGCCTGCTTCCATCTTTACCATGACCCGCTCATCCATATATTCTCCGGGTCGTACTCAAGACTCCTGTTGATTCGGCCCTTCACATCTCTGCTACTATGGCCTCTGCTGACTTCTGTGCGTTCAGCACTGCCTCTCGACAGTGGTTATCCTTTTCAAGACAGGCCGCACAGACCTCCCTGGGTACCACACATTCCTTTCCCTCCATCCACCTGCCGCATTTACCATACATGATCCCGTGTGGTTATTGGGCCTCGGCTTGATTCGCAGTCTTACCCTCATGTATGGCCTCATGTGCGATTTCTGTTCGTCAGGCCAGAGGTTTGCCCGTGGGTTAGTAGGTTCCCCACATCCGGCTTCCTTCAGATTCCGTCTCACAACGGACACCCTTGCCTTCGGCTATATCCTTCCCACCACCGGGCGGATTCGGGACTTTCACCCGTTAGGAACGTGCGCCGCCAGGCGCACAAATAAAATGAGCGTGGGGGCTAGCCCGAAACGCTCATTTTCCCGCTGTGTACGGGCATCGGATTTACTTGCTATCTAAAAACATATTTGTACAGCAACGACATCCTCGGTCTTTTTTGCTTCCGAACTGCCGCTTTTATCTCCCTTCCACCGCTTTCCGCGCTTC
>CANQME010000082.1 GCA_947624815.1 uncultured Lachnospiraceae bacterium
CGGAGAGAAAATTTATATAAAAGAAGCAAGAAAACCCAGTAAAATCAATGGGTTTGGCAATTTAACAATTGCCTAATACATTTTGAGAGAAGGAGAACAGAATGATGGAAGAGATGCTGAAGAAACCGTTATTTAACCCGGAAGGCGATACGGATGTCCGGCTCCGCCGCATGGTGGGCGGAAATACCACGAATCTGAATGATTTTAACAACATGAAATATTCCTGGGTCAGCGACTGGTACCGGCAGGCGATGAACAATTTCTGGATCCCCGAGGAGATCAATATGAGCGTAGACGTCAAGGACTACCGCCGGCTCCCGGCCCCGGAGCGCCGCGCCTATGACAAGGTGCTGTCGTTTCTGATCTTCCTGGACAGCATTCAGACGGCCAACCTGCCGAATATCGGCGAATATGTGACGGCTAACGAGGTGAATCTGTGCCTGGCGATCCAGACCTTCCAGGAGGCGATCCACAGCCAGAGCTACAGCTACATGCTGGACACGATCTGCGAGCCGCAGGAGCGCAACGACGTGCTCTATCAATGGAAGGACGACGAGCATCTTCTGGCCAGGAACCGCTTTATCGGCGATCTGTATAATGATTTCCAGAAGGACAAGGAGCTGGACGTCTTTATGCGGACGCTGGTGGCCAATTATATTCTGGAGGGCGTGTATTTTTACAGCGGATTCATGTTCTTCTATAATCTGGGAAGGAACAACCTGATGCCCGGTTCCGTGCAGGAGATCCGCTATATCAACCGCGACGAGAATACGCATCTGTGGCTGTTCCGCAATATCCTTCTGGAAATGCAGAAGGAGGAGCCGCAGATGTTCACCGAGGAGAAGAAAGCGGTCTACCGCGGTATGATCAGGGAAGGCTGCGAGCAGGAGATCCGCTGGGGACATTATGTGATCGGCGACGATGTGCAGGGGCTGAATAAGGGAATGATCACCGATTATATTCAGTATCTGGGGAATCTGCGCTGCACGAACGTCGGGCTGGATCCGATCTACGAGGGCCACGAGCAGGAGCCGGACAGCATGCGGTGGGTGTCCCAGTATTCCAATGCAAATATGATCAAGACCGACTTCTTCGAAGCGCGCAGCACGGCTTACGCCAAGAGCAGCGCGCTGGAGGATGATCTGTAGAAGCTTGTGATGTTTTGAAAGAAGCAGCCATACCCGGATCGGTTACCGGATATGGCTGTTTTAATTCATGCTCTTTGTACGGTTGTGCGCTTTGTCCGGCGGCTGCTATACGTTGGTTCGGCACCGGTTCTGCACGGCGCCGGGCTTAGCCTCTCTGCTTAGCTTAGATCAGCTTCCGGATGGTCACCGAAGTGTTGGAGTAGGAAGCGTTCTTTATGCAGGCCGGCGAAACCAGAGAAATGACAGCCGGTGTGTCGCCGGTCACGCTGACGAGCGTGGAGCCGGATACGGATACCGGCGTATCATTTGCCGCCACATAGGCAGAGGCAGCGGCGCCGTCGATGGGTGTGCAGCCGTTTAGCAGGGTCAGGGTGACGGCCGTGGGTGCGCAGGCGGCTGCGGTTACGTCGGTGTGATAGAAGATCTCGTAAAGGCCGCTTTCCTTCAGGGTGAAGATACCGCTGCCCGCGTCATGGGTGATCGCCGTTCCGGCCTGGACCAGCGTCGTGGCGAGGATCAGCGGGGCCGTACCGGAGGCGACGGTCTGGGCGGCGGTGCTGACTGCGTGAAGGGCGCTTACCACAGGAAAGACGGTGCTGATGCTGACCGGTCCCGCCGGCCCCTGAGGCCCTTGCGGCCCGACAGGTCCGCAGGGGCCGCACGGTCCAGCAGGTCCCTGAGGTCCGGCAGGTCCTTCCGGTCCGGCAGGTCCCTGAGGCCCGACCGGTCCTTCCGGCCCGGCAGGTCCCTGAGGTCCGACCGGTCCTTCCGGCCCAACCGGCCCCTGAGGTCCAACTGCGCCGTCAGCGCCAGCTGGTCCCTGAGGCCCGATCGGCCCTTCTGGTCCAACCGGCCCCTGAGGTCCAACTGCGCCGTCAGCGCCGGCAGGTCCCTGAGGTCCAACCGGTCCTTCCGGTCCAACCGGCCCCTGGGGTCCAACTGCGCCGTCAGCGCCGGCCGGGCCTGCCACACCCTGCGGTCCCTGGGATCCCTGCGGCCCTGCAGGTCCCTGTGGTCCCTGAGGTCCGGTCAGTCCCTGAGGCCCCTGCGGGCCTTCCGGGCCCTGGCAGGACGACGGGCAGGTCTGGGGACATACCGGCATACGGCGGTTCCCGTCGGCAATCGTGGTGCCGCATGGGCCGCAGCAGTTATCGGATGGGCAATGATACCCGTAATCTGGGAAAAACATATGATCATTCCTTTCTGTTTTGCCGTACGGTTTGGGGAATTGTTCCCGTCCCCGCCGGTCTGCTTTATCATATGTCCCAGATACAGGTTTGGTTCGTCCCGCGCCCACGCCGCGCCCGGAGCGGCCTATTCGTCGAATTCTGCCACGACGTAGAAGCCCCGGTCATTCTGTTTGATATCACGGACGATGCCGTGCGTCGATTTCAGACGGTCGCGGCCCTTGTAGCAGCCGGACATGGCCACCGCCGGTTCAATGATATAGCTGGTTCCGCTGAGCGCTTCATGGGCGGTGATCTCGACTTCATCGCCGATATTTACCAACCCCTGGCGCTCCATTTTAAACTCTATGGTTCTCATGGCTGTCTTCCTCCCTGCCGCCGGTGATCCGGGAATTCTGCGGCACGGCGCCGGCTGTCCGGCGCGTTATCTGTACGGTATCTGTATGGATTATCCCACAAAAACAGGATTTTCTCAACTGAAATTACGGTACATTTACGCCCGCCCCGTTTTTCAAGAATGGATATTGAAATGGGGAAGGAGAACCGATATAATAGGAATGAATATGTGAAATCACGACGAAGGAGATGCGCAGCATGGAGGATCGGTCTGCCCGCCCCCGGTTATACCGGCAGCTGAATGAATACTGCCGTTCGGACGCTTATCCGTTCCACATGCCGGGGCATAAGCGCCGGACGGACGAGCCTTTTATGGCGGAGTTTCCGAACCCGTACGGCATAGACATTACGGAGATCGACGGGTTCGATAACCTTCATCACGCGGAAGGGATCCTGCGGGAATCGATGGACTGGGCGGCGTCCGTGTACGGAGCCGGCCGCACCTATTATCTGGTAAATGGAAGCACCTGCGGCGTACTTGCCGCGATCTGCGCGGCGGTTCCGCAGGGCGGGACCATCCTTATGGCCCGCAACAGCCATAAGTCCGCGTACCATGCGGCAGCGCTGAAGGATCTGACGATCCGTTACATTTATCCACAGATTATAGAGAATTTCGGGCTTCAGGGTGGATTATTGCCGCAGGACGTCGAGAAAATGTTGATAAATCCGGACGAAACAGCCGGCGATGCGGACAGGCCTGCCGGCGCGCCGGCCGCCGTATTTATCACATCCCCCACCTATGACGGGGTGGTATCGGATGTCCGGGGGATCGCCGCCGTCTGTCACAGGCACGGAGTTCCGCTGATCGTGGATGAGGCCCACGGCGCCCATTTTCCGTTTGGGGAAATGTTTCCGGTGTCTGCGCTGGATATGGGCGCGGATATCGTGATCCACAGTTTACATAAGACGCTTCCGGCGTTCACCCAGACGGCGCTTCTGCATGTGCGGACAGGGCAGGCGGCCCGGGATCCGAAGAATGTGCGGGAAACCGGTCTTGTGGATCGGGAACGTCTCGAATACTATCTGCAGGTGTTTCAGACCAGCAGCCCGTCCTACATACTGATGGCCGGAATCGAGCGCTGTATCGAATATATGGCGTCCGGCGGCCGCGAAGAAATGGAGCGTTTCTCGGCGAGACTTACGGATCTGCGGGAACGGCTCCGCCAAATGCGCTGCATCAGGCTTTTGGACCGGGATGTGATCGGGCAGGCAGGAGTGTACGATCTGGATCGCTCGAAGCTGATCCTGTCCGTGAGAAATGTAGCGTTTCCGGACTGCCGAAGCAGCCGGGAACCGGCCGCAGAAGCGCCGGAATCTGCAGGCGGCGGGGTCTGGCCGGCGGGGCCGGATCTGGCGGAGCTTCTTCGCCGCGATTATCATCTGGAGATGGAGATGTGCGGCGCAGACTATATAACGGCGATCTCGACGCTGATGGACAGCCGGGACGGGCTTGACAGACTCTGGAAGGCGCTGCTTGAGATCGACGGAAGGCTGCGGGACGCCGGCAGCTGCGGTGTGCATGACGGATCCGGAAGTCCGGCCGTCCCGGGATCTTCGATGCCCCGGCTCCGTGCCGGTTCCGCTGCTCTGCCGCGCCCGAGACCGGTGATGTCCATCGGCGAAGCCCGGTCGCACGCGCTGCGCACGGTTCCCCTTGAAGCCGCTGCCGGATCCGTCTCGGGGGAGTATGTGTATCTGTATCCGCCGGGAACGCCGGTGGTCGTGCCGGGGGAGCTGCTGACGGAAGAGGCCGTCGCCGTGATTCGGGGCTACCGGAAACAGCGTCTTCCGATTCAGGGTTTGCAGGACCATACAGCGGCCGCGATCCGCGTACTTGTATGAGATACCGGTTCTTTGACGGGACGGTTCCGTTCAGAAAGTGAGGATATTCTATATGGGCAAGGTTATCGTGATCGAAGGAAGCGACGGAAGCGGCAAGGAGACGCAGACGCGACTTCTCTTCGAATACCTTCAGGTACAGGGCAGGAGCGTGCGCAAGGTGACCTATCCGAATTACGAAAGCGAATCGTCGGCTCTCGTGCGGATGTATCTGGGCCGCGCCTTCGGCGACGACGCGTTTGCGGTCAATCCCTACGTAACATCTGCGTTCTATGCCGTGGACCGGTTCGCGTCCTATCTGAAGGAATGGAAGGAATTCTACGAATCCGGCAGCGATCATATCGTGATCTGCGACCGCTACGTGACCAGCAATATGCTTCACCAGGCGGCCAAGCTTGACACGCCGGAGGAGAAGATCGCATTTCTTGACTGGGAGTATGATTTTGAATATGTGAAGGGCGGGCTGCCGGTGCCGGACCACGTCTTCTTTCTGGATGTTCCGCCGGAGGTTTCCGAACGTCTGATCCGGGAGCGCGCCAATAAGATCACCCATGAGGCGAAGAAGGATATTCATGAGGCCAATCCGGATTTCCTGCGCCGTTCCTACGAAAACAGCATCCTTCTGGCGGAGAAGTACGGCTGGGAGCGGATCGGGTGCTGTGACGAAAGCGGAGGTCTGAGATCCATAGAAGAGATCCACGGGATGATCGTCAGCCGTCTGGCCGGCTAAGAGACCCGCGGGAATACCGCGAAAATACCAGAGAAATAAAACTATACACAAAATTCAAATTATGATATACTGTCCACAGAGGCAGCGGACGGCGCTGCGCAGTTTATGCACGCAGAATCGTGCCGGGCGGCTCCGGAGCGAATTGCGCTCAGCTGCGCGCAGGGGCCGCGCCGCCTGCGGAGAGGGGGACACCGCATTATGCCGGGCTTTAACGACATCCTGGGCCATGAGGCCGTGAAACAGCATTTTCAGAAAGCCATTGATGCGCACAAGATATCCCACGCTTATATCCTGGCGGGAGAGGCCGGGATGGGGCGCAAGTCTCTGGCCCACGCATTCGCGCTGACGCTTCTGTGCGAGAAGGGCGGAAGCCAGCCCTGCATGGAGTGCCACGCCTGTAAGCAGGTCCTGTCGGACAGCCATCCGGATCTGATCCATGTGATCCATGAGAAGCCGGCGTCGATCGGCGTGGACGATATCCGCGGGCAGGTGACCGACACCATCATGATCCGGCCGTACAGCAGCTATTATAAGATTTACATCATCGACGAGGCGGAGAAGATGACGGTTCAGGCACAGAACGCGCTGCTTAAGACTATCGAGGAGCCGCCGTCCTACGCCGTGATCCTGCTGCTGACCACGAATCCGGAGGCGTTTCTGCCCACGATCCTGTCCCGCTGCGTGCAGCTGAAGCTGAAGCCGCTGCAGGATTCGGTGATCGAGGAATATCTGGAGAATGCATTAAAGCTTCCGGAGAGAGACGCCCGCCTCTGCGCCGCCTTTGCCAGAGGGAATCTTGGCAAGGCCATACGGCTTGCCGGTTCCGATGATTTCAGACATATGTACGGCGAGCTGCTCTACGTGCTTAAGCACGTGAAAGAGATGAATATTACCGACCTGCTGGCCCGCATGAAGGGCTGGGAGGACGAGCATATGGATATTTATGAATGTCTGGATTTCATGCAGGTCTGGTACCGGGACGCGCTGATGTATAAGGTAACCAAGGATGTGGATCTGCTGATCTTTAAAGACGAATACGACTCCATCGGCGAGATGGCCAGACAGACCGGCTATGACGGATTCGAACGGATCCTGCAGGCCATCGACAAGGCGCGCGTGCGGCTGCAGGCCAACGTGAATAAGGAGCTCGCCATGGAGCTGATGTTTCTGGTAATGAAGGAGAATTAAGCATGACAACAGTGATCGGAGTAAGATTTCGCAATGCGGGGAAGATCTATTACTTTGCTCCCGGCCGGCTGGAGATCAAGGCCGGCCAGCATGTGATCGTGGAGACGGCCCGCGGTATCGAATACGGTTATGTGGTGCTGGGCAACCGGGACGTGGACGACGGCAAGGTGATCCAGCCGCTGAAGGCCGTTATGCGCATGGCCAACGAAGACGACGACCGGATCGAAGCGGAGAATAAGGCGAAGGAGAAGGACGCCTTACGGATCTGCCAGGAGAAGATCAAAAAGCACGGCCTGGAGATGAAGCTGATCGACGTGGAATACACGTTTGACAATAATAAGATCCTGTTCTACTTTACCGCGGACGGGCGTATCGATTTCCGCGAGCTGGTGAAGGATCTGGCGTCCGTGTTCCGGACCAGGATCGAGCTGCGGCAGGTGGGAGTCCGTGACGAGACGAAGATCGTCGGCGGCGTGGGCATCTGCGGACGGCCCCTTTGCTGCCACACCTATCTGTCCGAGTTCATCCCGGTATCCATCAAGATGGCGAAGGAACAGAATCTTTCCCTGAACCCGACGAAGATCTCCGGCGTCTGCGGCCGCCTGATGTGCTGTCTGAAGAACGAGGAAGAGACCTACGAGTACCTGAACAGCAAGATGCCCGGCGTCGGCGATACGGTTACCACCGACGACGGACAGAAGGGCGAGGTTCACAGCGTCAACGTGCTGCGCCAGACCGTGAAGGTCCGCGTGATCGTGGACAAAGACGAGATCGAGATTAAGGAGTATAAGGTCGACCAGCTGCGTTTCAAGCCGCGCCGCAAGAAGGACAAGGGACAGGTTCAGGACGCGGAGCTGAGGAAGCTGGAGGCCCTTGAGAAGTCGGAAGGGAAATCAAAGCTGAATGACAACTGAGAAACACGAATCAGAGCTGAGCGCGCCTGAGACGGCCGTCAAAGCCGGCGAACGCATCGACGACCTGGAACGCAACGGCTACCGGATCATTCAGAATCCGGAGCGGTTCTGCTTCGGAATGGACGCGGTTCTGCTGTCCGGCTTTACGCAGGTCCGCCGGGGCGAAAGGATGATCGACCTGGGAACCGGAACCGGCATCATACCGATCCTTCTGGAGGCGAAGACGGAGGGAGAGCATTTCACCGGTCTGGAGATCCAGCCGGAGATGGCCGATATGGCCGCCCGCAGCGTGGCGCTTAACGGTCTGCAGGACAGGATCGATATCATACAGGGAGATCTCAGGGAGGCCAGCCGCCTGTTTGGCCTGGCTTCTTTCGATGTGGTAACCTCCAACCCTCCCTATATGGACGGCGGCGCCGGGATCCGGAATCCGGACGAACCGAGAGCCATTGCCCGTCATGAGATCCTGTGTACCTTTGGAGACGTGGCCCGCGAGGCGTCGCGCCTTTTGAGACCGGGCGGACGGTTCAGCCTGGTTCACCGCCCGCGCCGCCTGCCGGAGCTGTTCGCCGCCATGCAGGCATGCGGTCTGGAACCCAAGCGCATGAAGATGGTCCATCCCTTTGCCGGCCGTGAGGCCAATATGGTGTTGATCGAGGCGGTTCGGGGAGGACGGCCGCTTATGAAGGTAGAAGCGCCGGTGATCGTATTCAAAGCGCCGGGCGTATACAGCGACGAGATCCGGGAGGTGTACGGCTTCTGAGCCGCGGCCGCGGTTTCGGGCGCCTTTACCGGAATTGTGAAACCGCCTGCGGCACGAAAGGAGATATCGCCCATGTCCGGCACTCTTTATATCTGCGCTACACCGATCGGCAACCTGGAGGACATCACCCTCCGGGTTCTTAATACATTAAAAACCGTGGATCTGATCGCGGCAGAGGATACCCGCCACAGCATCCGGCTTCTGAACCATTACGGGATCCATACCCCCATGACAAGCTATCATGAATATAACAAGGTGGAGAAAGCCCGCACTCTGGTCGCACAGCTTCTGGAGGGACGGAATATCGCGCTGATCACCGACGCCGGGACTCCCGCGATCTCTGATCCTGGAGAGGAGCTGGTGCGTCAGTGCCATGCCGCCGGCGTGCCCGTCACATCGCTGCCGGGACCGTCCGCCTGCGTCACGGCGCTCACGCTTTCTGGTCTTCCTACCCGCCGGTTCTGCTTCGAGGCGTTTCTCCCGGCAGACAAAAAGGACCGCCGGTGGATTCTGGATGAGCTGAAGAATGAAACCCGTACGATCATTCTCTATGAGGCTCCCCATCATCTTACGGCGACCCTTGCGGATCTGAAGGAAGTCCTGGGCGGCGGCCGCCCCATGACCCTGTGCCGGGAGCTGACCAAGAAGTACGAAGAAGCCTGGCAGACCACCATCGACGGGGCGCTTGACCGGTTCGCTTCGGAAGAGCCCCGCGGCGAATGCGTCATCATCCTGGAGGGCCGCTCCATCGGCTCCCGGAAGGAGGAACAGGCCCGCGCCTGGGACGAGATGACGGTCGGCGAGCATGTGGCGCTTTATGAGGCCCGGGGAATCCCCCGCAAGGAGGCCATGCGCCAGGCTGCGAAAGACCGGGGCCTAAGCCGCAGGGACATCTATCAGCAGCTGATGGAAAAGGATGACTAGCAATGGCCGGCTCAGGCGTCGAACCGGGCCAGCGCGGCTTCATCCGCGATCAGCGTCACATCCGGATGGAACTGCAGGATGGAAGCGGGCACCTGTGGCGTTACCGGACCGCAGACCGCTTCCTTCAGGATCTCCGCCTTGCTGCCGCCGCTGACCAGAAGCAGGATTTTTCTGGCGCGCATGATGGTGCCGATGCCCATGGTGTACGCCTGGCGGGGCACATCTTCCTCCTTTTCGAAAAACCGCTTGTTGGCTTCGATGGTGCTGCGGGTCAGATCCACACAATGAGTGGTTCTGGCAAATGAATCCGCCGGCTCATTGAATCCGATATGTCCGTTGTGTCCAAGCCCCAGGATCTGCAGATCCACTCCGCCCAGACCGGCGAGAATCTTCTCGTAGCGAACGCATTCCGCTTCGGCGTCCGGCTGGGAACCGTCGGGGATAAAGGTGTTCTCCGGACGGATATTCACCTGACCGAACAGGTTCTGCTGCATAAAATAGTAATAACTCTGGTCATTGTCGCGGGTAAGTCCTCTGTATTCGTCCAGATTGGCGGATTTCACCAGGGAGAAATCCAGATGTCCGTCCCGGTGCATCCGGACCAGCTCTTCATAGGCGCCAACCGGCGTCGATCCGGTGGCCAGGCCAAGTACGCAGTCAGGCTTCAGCCGGATCTGCGCTGCGAGGATCATGGCGGCAGTGCGGCTCATTTCCCGATAATCGGATGTTCTGTAAATTTTCATCTGTAATACCTCCATTAGGAAACTTTATTTCTAGCCCTATCTCTGGTAATTGTACCATTTTTCCGGAATGTTTGCAATGATTTCCTCATAAATTATAATGATGCAGGATGGGGACAGCCTGTCCGGGACGGCCGGGAATGTGGAGGAGAGAGGATATGTCAGATTATCGGAGACTGATTTCGTACATATATGCGTATGAAGGCGGCGTAAAGGGGCGAAATATCGGCTTTGCCAAGCTGGAAGCCCGGGGCGGCCAGTGCAAGATCCAGGTGAGCGTGCGGAAGATCTATGTGGGCAGTCAGGACGTGGGCGTCTATCTGCTTGCCGCGGACAGCGAGATCCCGCTGGGGAAGATCTTCCTGCGGGGCGGCAGCGGGGAATTCCGTACCGTCGTGCTTTTTCATGACGTCAACGGTTCCGGACGGAGCATGGACCAGTGCTACGGTCTGACGCTTCACAGCGTGGACGACGCCTGGCGCTGCTATACGACGATCTGGGAGGACGCGGTGGCTCACGCGGCCGCGGTGGAGCTGGAGGAAGCCACGTCTGAAAATGCAGAGACAAAGGAGATGGAGAGACTGCCTGCGTCCGAGATTACGGAGAAGAATCTGAAGGAGATGGACCGCGCGCCGAGGGAGTCGGTGGCGGAAGAAATCGAGAGAGAGATCGGAGAGATGAAGGAACGCCCGTCTGCGTCCGCGCGCCCGATTGCGAAGGAACCGGAAACATCACAGCCGGCGATATCGGAGGCGGGGACGGTACAGCCAGAAATACCGCAGCCGCAGATACCGGAGCCGGAACCGATACAACCGGAGAAGCCGCGGCCGGAAGTACCGCAGCCGCAGATACCGGAGGCGGGAACGGTGCAGCCAGAGATGCCGCGGCCGGAAGTACCGCAGCCGCAGATATCCGAGCCGGGAACAGTGCAGTCGGAGGTACCACAGCCGGAAGTTCCGCAGACAGAGATACCGAAGCCGGAGATGGCAAGGTCGGAAGCACCGCAGCCGCAGATACCGGAGGTGGGAACGGTGCAGCCTGAGGCGGCACAGCAGGCCCCGGGGACGGAGGAGAAACAGCCGAACGGGCCGGAGATCCCCTTCCCGGATTCCGCCGGTCCGGCAGACCGGGATGATATCGGCCGCCTGTGGAATCATTTTCAGAGACATTATCCGAAGATCCAGGCGTTCGATTACCACGGCGGCTGTGAGATCCTCCTGATCAAGCCTCAGGATATCGGCCTGCTGCCGCGCGAGACCTGGGGCTACGGCAACAACAGCTTCCTTCTCCACGGCTACTATAACCACCGTTATCTGATCCTGGCGCGGCTCGCTTCCCCGGAAGGCGCGGTCCGGTTCCTCCTGGGGGTACCGGGTCATTATTACAGCAATGAGAAATACATGGCGTCCATGTTCGGATTCCCCAACTTCGTCCTTTCGAAGATGCAGCCCGCCGGCGACGGCCGGTTCGGATACTGGTATACGGATATCCGTCTGACGGAAGGGAACGCGGGAAACACATGAATAAAAAGATCAGTAATCCACGCCGCGGATCTCCGCGTTCGGTATGGTCCTCCTGACGATGTTCAGAAATTCGTCCAGCTCGGCCCGCTTATAGGCGGAAAAGCCGCTTTTCAGTACATGTCCGGAGTCGACGAAGCCCTGGATGAAATACCGCTCGCAGCCGCCGATCCAGGCGGCAATGTCGGTGAAATCATCCGCGGTGTGGAGCCCTTTTACGGTCGTGGTACGGAATTCATAGGGTACGCGGCCTTCCATGAGCCACGCGGCGCTTTCCTCGATGGCGGACAGGCGGAACCCGTTTGCGCTTTCGCCGGGACTGCCAAAACCGGACTCCGGTCTGCCACCGTCCGCTCCGCACACCTGTGCATAATGCCATCTCCCGGCCTTAATATCCATGGCCACATAGTCTACGATCCCCTGTCCGCACAGCTCCTTCAGCACCTGCGGACGGTAGCCGTTGGTATCCAGCTTCACCTGGAAACCCAGCTCGCGGATCCGTCTCATCAGATCTGCCGTTTCCTCCGGCCACAGCGTGGGTTCTCCGCCGGTGATGCATACGCCCTCCAGGATTCCGCGGCGCCGTTTTAAGAAGGTCAGAAGCTCCTCTGCCGTCATAAGCTCCGGCGCGCCGCCGCCCAGCAGATCGGAATTGTGGCAGAAGGGGCAGCGAAAGTTGCAGCCGCCCAGGAACACCGTAGCCGCCACCTTTCCCGGAAAATCCAGGAGAGTTGTTTTCTGCAGTCCGCATATCTTCATACCGGTCATAATCTTTTGTTCCTTTCTTCCTTCCGTCAGCAGAGCCGTAGTCCGGACAGCCCCCGCCATGCCTGCCGCCCCAGAACGCAGAGGCGCGTTCGTTCACCGGGGCAGCCCGTCAGCACCATCTTACCGCAGAAATGATGTCCTTTCAAGCAGAAAAGAATTTGGGTGTTGAGAAATACGACAAAAGGTGCTATACTGTTCGCGTATGTATTGTGCAGTATGCCGTCGGCGCACATCTGAGCCAACCCGGAGTCTGTATGCCCGGAGACAGCGCCGGCCCGCACGACGGGCCGTGCAGAACCAGCGGGGATACTGTTAATTACGGAGGTTTCTGTATATTTATGAGAATCATCATTATCGGCTGCGGCAAAGTCGGCCGTGCCCTGGCCCAGCAGCTGAGCGAAGAAAATCACGACATTGTTATCGTAGATACCCAGGCCCGCAAGCTATCCGAATTCAATGAAGAAGTAGACGCCATCTGTGTCGCCGGCAACGGCGCCAGCATCGGCGTTTTAGAGGAGGCCGGAGTGGATGTGGCGGATGTGTTGATCGCCGTCACCGGCTCCGACGAGCTGAACCTGCTCTGCTGCCTGGTGGCCCGCAAGGTCAGCCAGTGCCGCACGATCGCCCGCGTGCGCAATCCGGTCTATCAGAAGGATATCAGCTTTATCAAGGAAAGCATGGGTATTTCCATGATCATTAATCCGGAATACACGACGGCTCAGGAAATCGCCATGCTGCTGCGGTTCCCGCTGGCCATCCAGATCGATACCTTTGCCGGCGGCAATGTGCAGATCATCAAGTTCAAGCTGCTGCCGGAGTTCGGCATGAGCGGCCAGCCCATGCACAAGCTGGCGGACCGTCTGCCGAAGGTTCTGATCTGCGCCGTGGAACGGGACGAGATGATCGCGATTCCGCGAGGCGATTTCGTGCTTCAGGACAACGACCTGGTTTCCATCGTGGCGGCCCATGAGGACTGCCAGCGGTTCTTCCGCGATCTGGGACTTTCGACCCGTCCGGTGAAGAACGCCCTGATCGTGGGCGGCGGTACTCTGGGGTATTATCTGGCCCAGACGCTGCAGGATTCGAAGATGGACGTGCGGATTGTGGAGAGGGACCGGGACCGCTGCGAGATGCTGTGCGAGGCGCTGCCGGGCGTCTCCATCATCAACGGGGACGGCTCCGACCGGAAGATCCTTTTGCAGTCGGGATTCCTGTCGGCGCAGGCCATCGTATCCCTGACGCCTATCGACGAAGAGAATATATTCCTGTCCCAGTTCGCCAAAGACCGGACGAAGGCCAAGCTGGTGACGAAGGTGAACCGGCTGGCGTTCGACAGCATTATCCAGAAGCTGGATATCGGCAGCGTCGTGTACCCCAAGTACATAACCGCCGACAACATCCTTCAGTATGTGCGAGCCATGCAGAACGCGGTGGGCGGCAGCGTGCAGACGCTCTGCCATATTCTGGATAACCGGGCGGAAGCTCTTGAATTTTCCGTAAAGCCCGACAGTCTGGTGGCCAATATGACCCTGGCGCAGCTAAGCCGCAGGCTCAAGAAGGATCTTCTGGTCTGCAGTATCAATCACGACGGGAAGGTGATCATTCCCAAAGGCCAGGACAGCATCCTGCCGGGGGATACGGTCATTATCGTTACGACGCAGAAAGGTCTTCAGGACATCAATGATATTCTGGCAAGATAGGTGCGAGTTATGAATTATTCGATTATCCGATATATCGTGGGGATGACCCTGATCCTGGAGGGGGCGCTGATGGCGCTGTCCTGCATTGTGGCGGTGATCTATGGAGAGCCTGCATTCTGGGCGCTGGCCGTATCCGTGCTGGGATGTGTTGTCCTCGGGCTTCTTCTTCGCGGGAAGCGTCCTGCCAACGGCGAATTCTTTGCCCGCGAAGGCTTCGTGGCGGTGGCGCTGAGCTGGCTGGCGATCAGCGTGATGGGCGCGGTGCCGTTTGTCATAAGCGGCGCTATCCCGGATCCGGTTCAGGCGCTTTTCGAGGCGGTGAGCGGATTTACGACCACCGGGGCCAGCATCCTGTCCGAGGTGGAGCCCCTGCCGAAGAGCATTCTGTTCTGGCGCAGCTTCACGCACTGGATCGGCGGCATGGGCGTTCTGGTATTCCTGCTGACGCTTCTGCCCATGAGCGGCGGCTTCCATATGAGCCTGATGAAGGCGGAGAGCCCGGGCCCTTCGGTGAGCCGTCTGGTGCCAAAGGTTCAGACGACGGCCAAAATCCTTTACCTGATCTACATCGGTATGACGGTGCTTGAGGTGTGCCTGCTTCTTCTGGGGAAGATGCCGCTCTTCGACGCGCTGACGCTGTCCTTCGGCACTGCGGGTACCGGGGGCTTCGGCGTTCGCAACGACAGCATTGCAAGCTATTCGGTGTATAACCAGGTGGTCATTACCATTTTCATGATCCTGTTCGGCGTGAATTTTAACGCCTATTTCTTCATCCTGTTCCATAAGGCCGCGGCGGCGTTTAAGATGGAAGAGGTGCGGGCGTATCTGGGCATTATCCTGGCGGCGATCCTGATCGTTACGTTCAATGTGTGGCATTACGGCCTGTTCGACAGCCTTTCGAAGGCGTTTCAGCAGGCGTCGTTCCAGGTGGCGTCCATCATCACGACCACCGGCTATTCGACCGTGGATTTTAATCTGTGGCCGGAGATGTCGCGGACGATGCTGGTCATGATCATGTTCGTCGGCGCCTGCTCCGGCAGTACCGGCGGCGGCATCAAGGTGTCGCGTATCGTGATCCTGTTTAAAACGGTTCGGAAGGAGATCTGGACGTATGTGCATCCGGACGGCGTAACGAAGGTGCGGATGGACGGCAAGAGTGTGGATCACGAGGTGGTGCGGGCGACCAATGTGTTCTTCGCCGCCTATTTCGCGGTATTTTCCATCTCCGTGCTGCTTCTGTCCATCGATAATCTGGACGCGGTGACGAACTTTACGGCGGTCGCGGCTACGCTCAACAACATCGGACCGGGACTGTCGCTGGTAGGCCCCTCGACGAATTACTCCGTGTATTCGGGACGGTCGCTTCTGGTGATGATCTTCGATATGCTGGCGGGACGCCTGGAGCTGTTCCCGCTGCTGGTTCTGCTGGCGAGGGGAACGTGGAAGAAGTTCTGACGGAGGATCGGAAGCCATAGCTTCCTTTTAGTTGGAATTTGCGTTTTTCGCGGACCGCAGCGCCCGGAAGAACGACGTCAGCATCTGCGAGCATTCTTCTCCCAGAACTCCGGTTTTCGTCTCGGCCTGATGATTGAAGCCCGGTTCGTGCAGCAGATCCAGGACCGAGCCGGCGCAGCCGGCCTTCGGGTTGGTGCAGCCCATGACGACCCGCGGGATCCGGGCCTGGACGATGGCGCCTGCGCACATGGGGCAGGGCTCCAGGGTCACGTACAGGGTGCAGTCCTCCAGCCTCCAGTCGCCCATGCGGCGGCAGGCCTTTCGGATCGCGGCGATTTCGGCGTGGGCGAGGACCGTGTGGTCCGTCATGCGGCGGTTGTAGCCGCGGCCGATGATCTTTCCTTCATATTCAATGACGCAGCCGATGGGCACCTCGCCCAGCGCCTGCGCTTTTTTTGCTTCGCGGATGGCGGCTCTCATATATTTCTCTTCCGGAGTCATGGTCATGACGTTTCCTCCCTGCGTGGGTCAATGCTGCTTCACAGAGTCTATTCTACGGGCAGTTTCCGCTTTTGTCAATTCACAGACGCGCCTTGACAAATCGCTGCGAACCCGTTATACTAATCCTTGCCGGCGGCCAGCCGGCGGCCTGAAGAAGTCATAACCTTTCCGTGCAGCCGGGGAGATAGCGGTGCCCTGTACCTGCAATCCGCTCTAGCAGGGGTGATGTCTCACCCCGGGCAGT
>CANQME010000083.1 GCA_947624815.1 uncultured Lachnospiraceae bacterium
AACAGAGAAGCTCTTCTATGAAAGTTGGTGAAACACCAGGAAATGGAGAAGAATCACCAAGTTTTGGAGAAGAACCGGATCCCCGTGGGTGGGCCTGAAGCATTTCATCCGGTTCTTCAACTCCGCCGACTGCTGGATGGTTATCCGCAATACGCTGACCATCAGCATCATGGGACTGGTATTCGGGTTCCCGCTGCCGATCCTCATCGCGCTTCTGCTGAACCAGACCAGAAGCAAGCGGTTCGCGAAGGTAGTTCAGACCGTGATCTACGCGCCTCACTTTATCTCCGCGGTTATCATCGTCGGTATGCTGAGCCTGTTTCTGGCTCCGAGTACCGGTATCCTGAACCAGATCCTGCGTCTCGTCACCGGAGACCAGACGATCTCGATCATGTTCATGGGAAGCACGACCATGTTCCCGTGGATCTACGTGATCTCTGAGATCTGGCAGAACATGGGATACAATTCCATCGTTTACACGGCGGCCCTTAGCGGCGTCAGTCCGGAGCTTCATGAATCGGCCATTGTGGACGGCGCGTCGGTGCTTCAGAGGATCTTCTATATCGATATCCCCAGCATCATGCCCACCATCGTGATCCTGCTGATCATGAACACCGGCCGTGTGCTGACCGTCGGCTACGAGAAGATCTTCCTGATGCAGAATCCGCTGAACCGGACGGCGTCGGAGGTTATCTCCACCTACGTGTACCAGCAGGCATTTGGCGCCAGCTCCGTACCGAACTTCAGTTATTCCGCAGCCATCGGTTTGTTTGAGTCAGTCGTCAGCCTTACTTTGCTGCTGATCGTCAATAAGATCGCGAAGAAGTACGCTGACATGTCTCTGGTATAAGGGGGTGTCGGGATGAGTGCAAATGCAAGTGCAAGAGCCAAGGCAAAGGCGATGCATAAAAGGGAAGGAAGCAACCTGTTCCATTTCTGCAACTACTGCTTCCTGGGACTGATTTTGTTCATCGTGGCATACCCGATCTATTTCGTTCTGATCGCATCCTTCAGCGATCCGGCGATGGTCAATTCCGGACAGGTTCTGGCGATCCCGAAGGGGATCACCCTGGAAGGCTACAAGGCCGTGTTCCAGGACGACGCGATCATGACCGGTTATAAGAACTCCATCATCTACACGGTGACCGGCGTGCTCTTCAGTACGATCACCACGGTGCTGGCGGCCTATTCCCTGTCCCGCAGGGACCTGCCGCTTCGGCCGGTATTCATGATGCTGATCGTGTTTACGATGTATTTCGGCGGCGGCATGATCCCCACCTACCTGGTGGTCCAGAAGCTGAAGATGACGGGTACCATGTGGTCCCTGATCTTCCCGGGCATGATCGTTCCGTACAACCTGATCGTTGCGAGAACCTTCTTCGAGAGCTCGATCCCGGATGAGCTTCGCGAGTCGGCCCAGCTGGACGGCTGTACCGAGTGGCAGTTCTTTAAGGAAGTCGCGATGCCTCTTTCCAAGGCGGTCGTCGCGATGATGGTTCTGTTCTACGGCGTGGCACAGTGGAATACCTACTTTAACGCCATGATCTACCTGGGACGTTATCAGGCCAAGTACCCGCTGCAGCTGGTTCTGCGGAACATCCTGATCGAGAATCAGGTGTCCCAGGAGATGCTGGGCGACGTATACCAGGCGGCTCTCCAGCAGGAGAGGGCGGGCCTGATCAAGTACGTATCCATTATCGTATCGGCGGCCCCGCTGATGATCCTGTACCCGTTCGTACAGAAGCACTTTGTTAAAGGCGTTCTCATTGGATCCGTAAAAGGATAATGAGATAGAGAAACCAATGTTTTCAGAAAAGGAGAGGACTATGAAGAAAAAAGCTTTAGCATCAGCAGTATCCATGGCGCTTGTATGCTCCATGGTGCTCAGCGCCTGCGGCGGCGGTGGCGGCACGGCCACGACGACGGCTGCGGGTACGACCGCGGCAGAGACGACGGCTGCGGCAGAGACGACCGCGGCAGGGTCTTCTGAGACGGAAGCCCAGACCGAGGCCGAAGCGGCTCCGGTAGAGACGGGAAAGGGCCCGGCTTATGACTGGATCGCCAACAACGTACCGAAGCTGACAGACGAGAAGGTGAGCTTTACGCTTGCGGTTCAGCAGGAGACGGCTCAGATCGATTACAATAACATGGAATTCTTCAAGGAGCTGGAGAATGCAACCAACGTTCATATCGATTTCGAGTGCTTCCCGGTCAGCGGCTATAACGAGCAGAAGAACCTGATTCTGGCTACCGGCGATTATCCGGACGGCTTCATGGGCTATAACTGCCTGAGCATGTCGGATCTGAACCAGTACGGACCTCTGGGCGTGTTCATCCCGGTTGAGGACCTGATCGCTCAGTACTGCCCGAACTATCAGAAGGTTCTGGAAGAGAACCCGACTCTGGTTGGTCTTTCCCAGGCGTTTGACGGACACACCTATTCCTGGGGCACCATCAACGATTCCCCGAGCCGTGACTGGCCGGACAACCTTTACATCAACAAGACCTGGCTGGACAACCTGGGCCTGGAGATCCCGACGACGATGGACGAGTACTATGAAGTCCTGAAGGCGTTCAAGGAGCAGGATGCCAACGGCAACGGAGATCCGAACGATGAGATCCCCTACACCTTCTTCCAGTATCAGCACATCAACGGCTACGGCGGCTTCTTCGGCGCTTACGGCGAGGCTGAGGCGTTCAACGCGGCCGGCGGTACGCTGAACCACTTCATCGTGAACGACAACGACGAGGTCGTATATCTTCCTCTGACCGAGGAGTACAAGACCGCGATCCGCGAGCTGCGCAAGTTCGTTACCGACGGACTGTGGGATCGCGACGGTTTCGTACAGACCATGGATCAGTACAACGGCAAGCTTGCGAACCCGACTCCGATCGTCGGCTCCGCTTACACCTGGGGTCCCACCAGCTTCGCGGCTGAGTGTGCGGATCAGTATGTAGCCATCACGCCTCTGAAGGCGACCGCGGATTCCGGTCCTGCGAAGGTTCACCGCCGCCGCAACCACATCAGCGTCAGCTCCACCGGACTTTCCATCACCAACAAGTGCGAGAATCCGGAGCTGCTTGCTCAGTGGGTCGACCTGCTGTATGACGATGTGATGTCCATCCTGGTTTACCAGGGTCTTGACCGTGTAACGGCCATCGATGAGGACGGCTCCGTTCACTACAACGAGGAGAACGAACCTGACGGAACCAGCTTCAGCACCTACGTAAAGAACACCAACGCGTTCGACGGCGCTCCGAAGAACCTGAGCTTTGAGAACCGCAACAAGATGATCCTTGAAACCGTGACCGACAAGAAGCTGGAAGTCACCATGGATATCTATGCGAAACAGCCGCAGAGTGTGACGCTGCCCAGCATGAACTTCACGACGGATGAGGACCAGTTCCTGAACAACGAGGGCAAGTCCTGCCAGACCTACGTGGAGCAGAAGCAGAACGAGTGGCTGCTGAACGAGGGCCACGATATCGACGCCGAGTGGGATGCCTACATCGATCAGCTGAACAAGTACGACGTCCAGAAGATGATCGATACGATGCAGCAGGCTTATAACAGAACCATCGGCAAGTAATGAAGACTGCGGCCATTGATTGTACCTGTTGACAAGTGCCTCGTGCTCTTGCAGAATGATGGGAGGGCTTTATGCCCTCCCATTTTTTCAAAGCCGTCTGCTGACGGCGATGCTTTTCGTAGAGGGGGAGTTTGAAATGGCACCGAATCTTGTGTTCTTCTTTTCTGACCAGCAGCGCTGGGATACGCTGGGCTGCAACGGTCAGATTCCGGACGTGACGCCCAGGCTTGACGCGTTCGCCAGGGAGGACGCCACGAATTTTGTGAACTGTATCACGCCTCAGCCTGTATGCGGCCCGGCGCGGGCCATGCTGCAGACGGGGCTTTATCCGACGCAGACCGGCTGCTTCCGCAACGCGATCTCCCTGCCCCGGGACTGCCGTACCCTGGCGAAGGCGATGAAGGAAGCAGGTTATGAAGTAGGTTATGTCGGGAAATGGCACCTGGCGTCGGACAGAGGCGGCGAGAATTACGCCACGTTGCCGGTGCCTGTGGAGCGCCGGGGCGGTTACGACGGCTTCTGGAGAGCCGCGGACGTGCTGGAGTTCACCTCCCACGGCTACGGCGGCTACGTGTATGACGAGAACGGCAACAAGCTGGAATTCGACGGCTACCGCACGGACTGCATCACGGACCATGCCCTGGATTTTATCAATCATTATGATGGAAAGAAACCATTTTTCCTCTTTATCTCCCATATCGAGCCCCATCATCAGAATGACCGGGCCGATTATGAGGGGCCGGAGGGAAGTGCGGAGAAATATAAAGACTTTGTGGCCCCGCCGGATCTGCGTCCGGGCGAGGGCGACTGGGAGAAATTCTACCCGGACTATCTGGGCTGCATCAACGCTCTGGATACCAATTTCGGCCGGGTCGTGGACGCGCTGAAGGCGCGCGGATTCTACGACGATACGCTGGTGGTCTACGCCAGCGATCACGGCTGCCATTTTAAGACGCTGCCCAATGAGCCTGTGGGCGGCTATGACGATTACAAACGCAACAGCTTCGAGAATACGATCCATGTGCCTCTTCTGATCAAGGGCCCCGGGTTTGAGCCGGGACGCCGCGAGGAGAAGGTGGTCAGCCTGATCGATCTGCCCAGGACGCTGATGACGGCGGCCGGGTGCCGGATCGGCGATGAGATCCAGGGAAGACCGCTCCAGGAGGTTTCGCGCGATGACTGGGAGAACATGGCGTATGTCCAGATCAGCGAGAGCTATGTGGGCCGCGCGCTGCGCGGCAGCCGTTATAAATACGTGGTCTACGCCCCGGATAAGGATCCGAGGGGCGACAGCGGCAGCGACGTGTACCTGGAAAGGTACCTGTTCGATCTTCAGAATGATCCGCTGGAGAGGCACAACTTACTGGGGGATAAGGAGTATGAGGAAGTACGTGTCGCCATGAGAGACCGGCTGATTCAGTTTGCTGCCCAGGCTGGAGAGGGCGCGATTCGGATTAAGGAGGACTAGATGGTTATCAGCCTGATCTATATGGAAAAGGAGAACCGGACGCTGGCATATGCGGCGTCCGAGGCGAAGAAATATCTAAGACGGATGCTTCCGGGGGCGGAGGTGTCCGTGGCCGCGGCGGAGGACGGCGCGGAAGCGGCGGCTTCCGGGCGTGCGGCGGAGACGGGGGAAACACCGGAGAGCGGCTTCGTGATCTCCCTTGAGATCCGGAGTGATTCCGCCACCCGCAACGATCATTTCGATATCCGGACCGGTTCCGGCGGCGGCTATATCGCCGGCAATAACGCGCGAAGCGTGCTGATCGGCGTCTATTATTATCTGTATCTGCTTGGGTGCCGGTTCCTGGGACCGGGAAAGGAGCTGGAGCTGGTGCCGGAGCTTACGGATGCCGGCCGTCTGAGCCAGTCGTACAGCCACACGGCCAGCTATTATCACCGCGGCGTCTGTATCGAGGGCTCGGAATCGTTACAGAACGCTCTGGACTTCATCGACTGGCTGCCGAAGCTGGGGTATAATACCTGCTTCATCCAGTTCCAGATCCCGTATACCTTCTTTGCCCGGTGGTACCGCCACGAGGGGAACCCGCTTCTTGCGCCGGAGGAGTTCACCGCACAGGATGCGGCCCGCTTCTCGGATATGATGACGGAGGAGCTGAAGAAGAGGGATCTGCTTCTGCAGATGGTAGGCCACGGGTGGACCGGGGAAAGCATAGGGATCCCGTCCATGGACTGGAAGGCGAGCGATATCCGGATCAGCGGGAAGCAGCGTTCGATGCTGGCGCAGGTGGACGGGAAGAGGGAGTTCTTCCATGGTATTCCGATGAATACCAATCTCTGCTATTCGAACCCGGACGTGGTGGAAGCGTTCAGCGAGAGCGCGGTGCGCTACGCCGCTACCCATCCGGGGGTGGATTATCTCCATGTGTGGCTCGCGGACGAGTGCAACAATCTCTGCGAGTGTGAGGAATGTGTGAAGGACGTTCCGACGGATCAGTACATACGGATCCTGAACGTGATCGACGAAAAGCTGACCGCGAAGGGACTGGATACGCGCATCGTATTTCTGCTGTATCAGGAGCTTCTGTGGCCGCCGGTAAAGGAAACGCTCCGAAATCCCGACCGGTTCGTGCTGATGTTCGCGCCGATCAGCCGCAGCTTCAACAGCGCCTACCAGCTCGATGGGGAGCTGCCGCCGGTGCCGGCCTACGAACGCAACCATATTACGCTGCCGGTGAATCTGAGCCAGAATCTGGCTCACCTGCGGGCGTGGCAGAAGCATTTCGACGGAGACGGCTTTGTGTACGATTATCATCTGGGACGCGCCCACTACGGGGATTTCGGCTATATCCATATCAGCCGGATTATCCATGACGACGTCGTCCAGCTTGGAAAGCTCGGACTGGACGGCCAGATCAGCTGTCAGGAATTCAGGGCCGGTATGCCCAACTTCCTGCCCAACTACATGATGGGGCGCATGCTTCTGGATGCGGAGCGCGGATTCGACGAGGTGACGGAGGAATACTATCGGGCGGCCTACGGCGACGGCTGGAAGACGGTGCTGGGGTATCTGTCGGAGCTTTCGGAGCTTTGCGACTGCGATTATTTCAACCGGAAGGGGCCGCGGACCAATCCGGACATCGCCGCCCGGATGGATAAGGCCCGCCGGCTGACGGAAAGCTTCGCGAAGAGCGAGTATTTCTCGACAGAACCGGCGTGCGGTCTGCAGGCCAGGTTCCGGGAGATGCTGCGGTACCATTGCACCTATATTCCATATCTGGAGAAAGCGATGTGCGAGCTGGCGTCCGGACAGACGGAGGCGGCGAAGGAGAGCTGGATGCGGTTCATCGACACGATCCGTGAAAATGAGCTGAGCTTCCAGCCGTATCTGGACGTATACCGGATCTATGAGGTATCACTGAACTATGCGGGCTTTAAGCAGTACTGCGGATGCGGCGGATACTGAGAAGGCAGCCGGAAGGCGCCTGCCTCAGAAAGAATGTCTGCGGCGGATATGAGGCGGCTGTAAGCCGCAATGCAGTCGGCGGCGGCCGGCGGGACGTGGGGGCGTTCGCGCGTGGTACTGCCGCAGGGAGAAGGACTGCGGGGGAGCGGAATTTACATACAGAACAGGGGAATGGGTATGAGTAAGGGGGTATCTGGCGAACCGCAGCAGATACCCCCGTGGTTTATTTATTCTGTGCGAAGCGGAGAACGCCGCTTTCAGGACGTGTCCGGCAATCAGAGAAAGAACCGGTGGATCGCCAGCGCGCATGCGCCGCGGGATCCGTTGGTGATCGAATAGGGCATGACTTCCACGCTGTTGGTGTAGGGATCGCCGATGAATGTCAGCTGGCGGTTGATGTGTTCCATCAGATCCGACCGGATCCCTTCATGGGAGAGCAGTTCGCCGTGCATGAAGATCTTGCCCGGATTCATCGTGATCACGATGTTGGCGGCGGAGATGCTTAAGTAGCGCAGCGCGTCGTTGATCAGCGCCCCTACGGCAGAATCCCCCATATAGTAGGCGGTCACCAGGTTCTCCAGCGAGATATCACCGGCGGTGTCCGCCAGCGTGCGAAGCATGGTATGGGGCGAACTTTCATACAGCATCCGCGCGGTCCTTACCAGCCGCGTCTCGCTGGCATAGACCTGAAGGCAGCCCCGCTTGCCGCATTCGCATAAGGGTCCGCTGTCATTGACGATGGTGTGGCCGATCTCGCCGGCAATGTAATGATGTCCCAGGAACAGCTCGCCGTCTACCATGGTGGCGCAGAACATTCCGCGTCCCACATGGAACAGGGCGAAATTATCCGGGATCACATCCGGCTGAAACAGGTATGCGCTCAGCGCCATGCATCTGGCGTTGTTCTCCATGGCTACCGGAACCGGGAAGCTCTGACGGATCTGAACCGGGCTGAACTGATCCCAGATCCGCCGGTTGGTGATCAGCGTAGTCTCATCGACGCTGATATGGCCGGGAAGGGCGATGCCGATGCCGGTGAACTGCTTCCAGTCTAAGGCGGAGGCTTCCACCAGCCGCCGGATGATATCGATGATCTGCTGGGTGATATTGACGGGAAGATCATCCGTAAACGGAACGATCTTATGGAAGCAGATGGCTCCCTTCATATCGCAGATGCAGGCGGTCAGGGCTTTCTCGGAGAACTCCACGCCGATGGAATAGGCGCATTGCGGCACGATATCCACCAGGATCCGCTTGCGGCCGGAGGACGATTCCTCAGGCGCGGCCTCGCCGACCTCGGTGATAATGCCGTCGGCGATCAGCTGCGCGGCCGTGTTGGTCACGGTCGCGGGAGTGATGCCGGTGATCTCCGCGATCTCCGTACGGGCGATCGGCGCATTCCGGTAGATGCATTCCAGGATGCGGCGGCGATTGGACGGAATTTTCTTCTTCTTGCTATACATAAAAATACCTCTTACTATATACGGAAAACACAACTCTTTTGTTTAGAATAGTATATCAAACTACGAAAGAAATTCCAATATAATAAATTGACAATAATTTCACAGAAAAAATAGCAATTTCCCAAAAAGGCGGATTTTTACCCGGAATATGCGCCGTATTCCTAATATTACGGCTGCTTTCTCCCCATTCTGATCTTAAGAAGAAGAAGAAGCGCAAAGGCCGCGCCGCAGGCTTCGCCCGTCGGCAGATCATAAAGAAGGGGCTGAACCTGACCAGTCTTCTTCTGCTTCACGAAGCTTATTTTTCAGCGTTTCTTCTAATACAAGCAACGCGGGAATAAAGCTGTCTCGAATCAGCAGAAGCATCTCATCCGCCTTATCTTCATCATAGACATGTACCAGGGTATTACGGTTTTTTAACATGGCAAGCCATACGGCAGAATCATCTATAAATCCCATCTTATAGCCAAGCTGCAGGATCTCTCTGGGGGAACCGGTCTCAGCCCCTTCCGCCCCATGCATTCTCAACACCTCCTGCAATGCTTTCCATGCAAGTTCAAACGTCAGGCTGAACTGCCCGATGATACCGGTCCTGTATATCTCATCGCTGTCAGCGGCTGCAAAGTCTGCCCGTTTCAGCACCTGAAGAGAATTTGCAAAATTATCAAGCTTCTTCATATATCATTACCCCGTCCCTTTCGATTTCCGCTTTTAATTCATCGGAGATACCTGCATTAAGATCGACAATATCAAAGGTCAGAAGCGAATGCACATGCTCCTTGATGTCCCAGTAAAACGCATCAAAATCGCCGCCGCTTACTGCAATATCTACATCGCTTCTTTCCGTATGGGTTCCTCTTGCACGGGAACCAAACAAGATAACCCTGCGAACCCCATTCTTACGGGAAAAAGAAGAAATATCCTTTACGACCCTTTCCGGAATATGATACTGTGTCCTGGATTCAAATTTGTCAGCCATTACAGGTTCCTCATCATCAATTTCATTGGCGTTTTCTGAAGTTATTATACTCGTTTCCCAAACCGCAGGCAAGAAAATCTTTCGTAAACCATACAGGATCGTATCCGAATGTAACCACCGCTTTTAAACATGGCTGACAATGCCGCTTCCGGCAGCGTTTAGGCTGCCGGCTCCGTATATAACGGCTCCTTATTTCTGCTTTTTCCCCATTCTGATCTTAAGCAGAAGAAGCGCAAAGGCCGCGCCGCAGGCTTCGCCCACCGGCAGGGCGCTGGCAAGGCCGTTTTCTCCGGCCAGACGATCCAGCAGGAACATGAACGGGATATAGAAGACCAGCTCCCTGACCACGGCATGCAGGAGGGTTCCGAAGCCGTCGCCCATGGCCTGCATACAGTAAGACGTATGATAATTGAGGAACTGGAACGGAGACGCCATGCAGCGGATCCGGATAAAGACAACCGCAAAGCCGATGGTGACAAGCGCCGCTTCCACGTCTCCCGCGGAAGTACTTAAGAAGATTCGTACAAGCGGAGCCGCGAACGCCTGGAACAGCGCCAGGCTCAGCAGGGAGATCCCCAGCCCGTAGAACCGGGCCGTATTGATCGTACTCTTCATTCGTTCCCGGTTTCCGGATGAGAAGTTGTAGGCCACGATCGGAAGCATTCCCTGGCAGATGCCGATGTTGATGGCGTTGGGCAGACGCTCGACCTTCATGACGATCCCTACCGCCGCCAGAGCCAGATCCCCGTGAACCGCCATCAGAGCGTTCAGGAAGATATTGGCCACATCGAACAGGCCCGTCAGGATCGCCGACGGTACGCCTACCGTAAAGATGCCCTTCATGTCGACCCGTTTTACGCCTCTGACATCGGAAATACGGATGCTGAGGGCTGAGGTCTTTGACACCTTATTCAGCATATAGAGCATATAAATACAGGAGGCGATATTGGAGATCAGCGTCGCCAGCGCGGCGCCGAACACCTCCCATCCGTCGGGAAGAAGCACGAACATGAACAGCGGATCCAGCACCATATTCAGGATTCCCCCGCCGGACAGTCCGACGCTGGCCTGCCTGGATTATCCTACGTTTCTCAGCATATGAGCCCCCATCATGGAAAGGATCGTAGGGAGGCTCCCGATCACGACGACCAGCCATACATACTGCTTTGCATAGCCCATGGTGGATTCCGACGCGCCCAGAAGCTTTAAGATGGGCGTCATGAACAGTCCGATCAGCAGGGAATACGCCACCGCAATGGCGATGGTGCAGTAGAAGCTGAATGCGCTGACCTTCTTCGCGTCTTCATCCCGGCCGCTTCCGATCATCCTGGCCACCTGGCTTCCGCCGCCGATACCGAACAGATTGGAGAAAGCGATGGTCATCATGAACAGCGTGAAAGCCACCGTCACTGCCGCCACCATGTAGGAATTGCCGGTGCGCCCGATGAAAAATGTATCCACCATATTGTAGATCAGGTTGATCAGCTGGCTGATGATCGTCGGTATCGCCATAGCCGCGATAGCCCTGGGCACGGGCATGGTTTCAAAAAGTTCCTTTTTGTTGTTTGTTTTCATAAGAATCACCTCTGTCTCACACAACTATACTTTTTTCAGCCGTTTCTGTCAATTCTCATCGGCCATATTTTTTGCAGATACCGGGGTGTACGGAAGCATGCGGATTTCGATACACGAGAATGATGATCGACCTGACCGGAGCAGGCTTGTGTGATGCAACGATATGCTTATCGAACTGAGTATGACAGAAAATCCGCTGCCGGGATGGGGCAGCGGACTATTTTTTGTCTCTAAGGCGTTCGGCCATGGTGACGATCAGGGATAAATCAGATTCCTTCAGCTCTCTGCTATACTGTTCAAGACGGGTAAGCAGGACGCCGTTATCTGTGCCCTCGTCGAAGAAATTCCTGGGCGTGATTTCCAGATAATCACATATGGAAAGGAATTCCGTCATGGAAGGAAGGGTCTTTCCACAGACGATTCCGTGAATATAGCTTCTTGCGTGGCCCAGATCCATGCTCATGCGGTGCTCGGAAACACCCTTCTTGATTCTTAGTTCAGTGATACGTTCTCTTATAAAATCTGTATTCATGTCATCACCCCTGAAAAATATAATAGGATATTTTCTTCTGGATGATGATTCTTATAACTTCTAAATAGTTTTATATTGAATATTTTAAGCTTCTATTATATAATGAAAACAAATTTTGAGCCGTGTATAAGGCCGGGATTTTAGTATGATTGAAGAGTAGGAGGGTTTACCATGAAGAAACGTATCGTATCATGCATGATGGCGGCAGTGCTGGCAGTGCTGTCTGCCGCTCCGGGCCTTGCTGCAGGCGCGGGGACTTTCAACAAACCGCAGCCGGGCGAATGGGGATACAGGCAGCTGACAAGCATAAGGGCATGGCTTTACACGCGTGAGGATGGGGAGCTTGCCGAAGGACTGGAAAACATCGGCGGTTATGACTACTATTTTGAGCCGATCGAGGAGACGGTGGAAGGCGGGGAATCGCTTACCTATAGCGGGATCCTCTGGAACCGGGGAAAGATCGTAGACGGATATTACCGGATGGAAGATTACAGGGTTGCTGTGAACCGGTGGATCCCTATGAACGGAGACGGCGAATGGGCGTACTTTGGAAACGACGGCAAGCAGGTATTTGGCCGGCAGACCATCGACGGCCAGGAGTATGACTTTGGGGAGAAGGGAAGGATTGCAAAGAATGAGGCCCCGTTCCCGGAAATGGAAATCGTCTCCATCACGTTGGGAGAGTATGAAGAGACGGCCGTAGTTGGCGAGACGGTGGAGATCCCGTTTACAATCATGGTCAAAACGCTGGAAGAGCCGGAGACGGCATCGCCTGCCAATGCCGCTGAATGGGTGGAGCATGAGGCGGATTATGAGATATTTAAGAATGCGTATGATGTGAACCAGTCCTACAGTTTCCGTCTGCCGCAGGGAAATAAGCTTCTTGAGATAGAGACAAAGTTTGACATTGACTGGGACCGCCATGTCATCGAGCTTCCGGTTACACAGAGCGGTTGGGCGCTTGAAGCGGATCAGGGGCTGACGCTTTCCATAAAGACTCCGAGAAAGACGGTAAAGGCGGAAGAAGGCTTCAGCATCCTGTGTCTGGCAGATCCGGACGAGGATCCGGAGAAAGCGGCCGAGGAAACTCTTGACGCAGTCCTGAATGTTCTGGAAAATTTTGATTCGGATATTCTGGCCGAAGCCTTAAGGAACGCGAACAACAACGGCGAGTTGAGAAAGGCAATGGAAAAGTACCTGAATAATGACAGTAAGCTGCGTTCGCTGGAGAGCCAATACATTCGGGCCAACGCTATCCGAACCTCCGTCGAGGTGGATCCTTTAGCGGCGTCACTTTTGGAAAGTGCTTCTGTCGGTACGGTAGGTCTTGGCCTGGCTGTTGATTCAGGAACGATCCGGCTTGAGGTAACGAATTCGTCAGAACCTGTTCCGGAGCGTTTCCGGGACGGATATCATGTGGTGCCTCTGGATCTGAGCGTATACCATGACGGTGAGAAGGTGAAGGAAAGGCTGGCCGTGCCTGCCATTATTTCGCTTCCCATTCCGCAGGGGATGGAGGCCGTGGAGGTCTACCATGTACATGACGGGCTCCAGGAGAAGGTGAACAGTATTTCCGGTAACGGCAAGGTGACATTTGCAGCTGACGAATTCAGTATGTACCTGCTTGTGGAAGCGAAGAAGACCGAACCGGAGAAGCCGTCAGGATCGGGCAGCGGCAGTTCGTCATCTGGAAGCATATCCGGTTACAGATCGGCAATTGGTACCGGCTCCGCTGTACGGACCGGGAAATGGATTCAGGATGAGAATGGCTGGTGGTACCGCAAACCGGATGGCTCCTATCCTGTGAACGAATGGGCGAAGCTGTCTTACAACCGGGCAACCTATTGGTACCATTTTGATGCCAAAGGTTACATCCAGACCGGTTGGTTTACCGACACGGATGGACGCCGGTATTACTTAAATCCGGTTTCCGACGGTACGATGGGAGCAATGGTTACCGGCTGGAGGCAGATTGATGGTTACTGGTACTATTTCAATGAGGCATCGGACGGCTATCAGGGAGCGCTTTATACAGGCACCACAACGCCCGACGGCTATCAGGTGGATGCCAATGGCCGGTGGGTGTCATGAGTTCGGATACCGAATAACAAAATACCAAGAGACAGCCCTCTGTGCTATGCACAAACTGCATGGCCGGAGGGCTGTTTTATTGTCAGCCCTGTATCCGCTTCTCCAATAAGCTGATGAGCTGATACAGTGCCGTGGACACCAGGCAGAGGATGACGATCGACATGACCAGCATATCCATTTTAAAAACCTGGCTCGCATAGATGATCAGGTACCCCAGCCCGGCCCGGGCGGACAGGAATTCGCCGATGATGACGCCGACCAGACAGAGGCCCACGTTAACCTTCATGTTGCTGATGATCAGCGGGATGGAGGAGGGGATCAGCACCTTCGTGAGTACGTCCCGGCGGGTGCCGCCCAGGGACGTGATCAGACGGATCTTGTCGGGGTCGGTCTGCTGAAAGCCGGTGTGCAGCGTCAGGATGGAGCCGAAGACCGCCACAGCGACCGCCGCGGTGACGATCGTCTTCATGCTGTTGCCGAGCCAGACGATGAGAAGCGGGGCCATGGCGGATTTGGGAAGGCTGTTGAGCATCACCAGATACGGCTCCAGGATCTCCGACAGGCTTCGGCTGCTCCACAGGAGGACGGCGGCGGTTACGGCGATTACGACGGTCAGCAGGAAGCTGATCGTCGTCTCGAGGAGCGTGATCCCGATGTGGAGGAAGATGCTTCCGTCCGCGGCCATCCGCAGGAAGCAGGCAAGGATCCGGCCGGGGCTGCTGAAGATAAAGGAATCGACGACGCCAAGCCGTGTCAGAAGCTCCCACAGGGCCAGGAACAGAACCAGGAGCATGGAGCGGACGATCCGCACCTGGGCGCGGTGGCGGCGTTCGGCGGCCAGATATTCCAGCTGGCGGGGGCTTGGTGTCTCATTCTGATGTTTCATCCTGCTTCATCTCCTCCCACAGCTGATTAAAATAAGCGGCGAATTCCGGCGCGTTCCGCCGTTCCAGAGGGCGGAGCGCATCCGGCCCGAAATCGATCTTTAAGACCGTCCTGACGCGGCCCGGACGGCCGGTCAGCACCAGGATCCGGTCCGCCGTGGAGATCGCCTCGGACAAGTCGTGGGTGATCAGAACGGCGGTCTTTTTCCGGGTCCGGATGATCGTGCTGATATCGTCGCAGACCTCCAGTCTTGTCTGATAATCGAGAGCAGAAAACGGTTCGTCCAAAAGAAGGATGTCCGGTTTCAGGGCCATGGTACGGATCAGCGCGGCTCGCTGGCGCATGCCCCCGGACAGCTGGGACGGCCGGGCGTCGCTGAACGCCTCCAGGCCGTAGGTTCGAAGCATCTGCAGAAGGTCGCGGCGGGAATTTCCGTCCAGGCGGTTCTGTATTTCCAGTCCGAGAGAGACGTTGGACAGGATGGTTCTCCATTCAAACAGATGGTCCCTCTGAAACATATATCCGATGACGGCGCGGCTTTCTCTGCGCGGAACGCCGTCGATGAGGACCGAACCCTCCTCCTGCTCGAGAAGACCGCACAGGAGCGATAGCAGCGTGGATTTTCCGCAGCCGGACGGTCCGACGACCGCATAGAATTCGCCGTCTCTGACATCGAAGGATATATGGGAAAGGGCGGTTGTTTCGTCCGATGCTTCATGGTAGGAATAGCTCAGATCGTTCACTTCCAGTTTGGGTTTCATATGGCACCTCCTTACCCTATTATTGTATGTAAAGGAAAAGCAGGCGTGACGGGAGACGAAGGGGGGGCGCCGGAGCCGGCAGACCAGTGTGAACCTGCCATCGGCATTCAGTTCTTCGAGGCGGACATGCAAAAAACGTGCCAGTGACATGTTTTTGTATTTCCATGCGAGCAGGACGTCAGTGGCGCCCTGCTCGTATTGTGATGTGCAGAAATTTATATACTTTTCTTTAAAATCTTATTCTGGTGACAAAACAGTGGAGATTGTTTTTCCATTCCGAGTAACGTATAATGTGGACCGGCTTATGTACATTTCATTGAAAATAAAGCAGGCGTGTGGTATCATGGATAATAGAAAGCAAAGGTCGCGTTTAATGGGATCAATCCGGTTGGAACTGGGGGTTTTTTAATGGACAAAGTATATACTTATCAGGAAATACAGAACCTGATATCTCCTGTTATGCGCAAATATGGGGTTTCCAGAGCGTATTTGTTTGCATGTGAACACATTTGAGACAAGGAAGGTGCGAGATCATGCTGTTAAGTATAAAAGACATTCAGGAGATAGTTGCTGCTTTAGGCAGGGAATACGGGGCAGATCGTATTTTCCTGTTTGGCTCTTATGCCCGTGGAACAGCTTCGCCGGATAGT
>CANQME010000084.1 GCA_947624815.1 uncultured Lachnospiraceae bacterium
TATGATTGTCCCCCAACTGCTTTATGCGCCAGTTCGGGTACTTCGGGGACGGTCTTTTTCATACACGAGTTATCTTTATTCTACTTTGAAAGTGACCGTATGACCGGGATTCTCCCGGATCAACTGCTTTTTGAGATCATCCACCATCATGTTGTTGTCCAAAGCCGCCTGAACAACGTCCACCAGCTTTTTTCCGTCCAGGTATGCCCAGACGGTGGTGCGTTTTCTTCTCCGCCTCACTGTGTAGCCTCCTTTCCTCATGCGATCCGATAGATGTAACCGTCCGCTCGCTTTTTCAGCCAAATGTCGCCCAGTTCACTGAAATGCGGAAACTGCACATTGTAGACGTAGGCAAAAGCTCCATCCTCTTTGATTATGTCCGCCTCAGTCTGGGCCGGGTTCTCAGGTGGAAAGTCCAGCAGAAACGCAATATGGATTTCCCCGTGGATACGGTTTGTAATCATGTAGGAAATTCGGGTGGCGCTGTCACAGTATTGCAGCGCCCGCGCCTTAATCTCCTGGGGCGTTTCAGAGAGCTTTACGCCTCCCATGTTTTCAAACTGCCCCAGCACGTCCTCCACGGCTATCCCCTCTGGGATTTCCGTCAGCCGGCCGCTCAGTGCTTTCATTGCCAGGGCACATATGACGGTCTTTCTGCTGTTTCTTGCCATAGCGTTTACCTCCCCTTTTAATCAAAATAGCCGCAGTACACTTCATCGGCAGCGCGTTCACCCGCCGCAATTTGTTCCTCGGCCAACGCCATCAAATAACCCTCCTGAATGTCGGAGAGCGCATCCACGATCTCCTGCCGGTTCTCCACATCAGAGCATACCCAGATGATGGTTGCAATCTCGTCCAGGGTGTACCCGTTCTGATTTGCGTAGAACAGCTTTTCATACTGTTCATTGGTTCCACAGGTAAACCAGCTTTTACGGATGCAGAGCGCCCGCAGGCTGTACGGGTCCGTGATAGAATATCTTTGTGTCATAGTGCTTTCCTCCTTTGATTGCCCTGCCATCATCAGACCGGGTAGGGCGGTTCCCGGTGACGGGCCAGCGGCCCGTTTCGGCTTAGATAAAATCGCTGGGGCTCATGCCCGGAGCGTCCCAGGGGTTAGAGGGGCCGTAGTCACCGTTGGTAGCAGAGGGGGTGTACTCGCCATCTTCCGGCTCGTCCCCGTCCACATCAGCGGGATCATCCTCCATCTCGGCGGCCTGGTCCTTGTCTACATCGTCACTGGCGGGCGGCGTGGGGATCACCAGCTTGCCGTCCTCCATGTGAGCGCCGCGCGCCCGGAGAGCGTGATAGTCAGCGAAAGCGGCGCCGGCCAGCTCGGTGAAGTCCTCGATCACATCACAGTACCGGTGATCCTCCGGGATCATGCGCTCCATGCAGTTGCGGAACAGGTCAGGGTCGCGGGGCTTGCGGCGCTCGATCAGGTCCTCCAGCATCGCATTGTAGATAGCCTCGGTCGCGGCGGGGTTGATGGAATCCACTTTTTTCAGAATGTTGGTGTTGATGGTAGCCATTGAAATTTCCTCCTTAAATTTTTGTTCAGTCAAATTTCTTTAACTGTTGTACCCAGTATAGCAAAACAAATTTGACTTGTCAAGGGGTTCAGTAAAAATTTTTTGACTTTTTTCTGCGGGCGGTGTTACTGTTTCTCGCGCGCGTGTATAGACGTGTACGAATTAGAGAGTTTAGGGCGGTATATACCTCTCTAAACTCTCTATTTCAATGGTCTATTAGGAATAATTGTAACAATGTAACAAAGTCTGCTTTTCCTTTATGTATCAATGGTTTTCTGTGTTACATAGCGTGTAACGGCAATGTTACAATGTAACAGAAAAATGTTACACGTTACGCGAATGTAACGCCTTTGTAACAGCGTTTGTAACACAAAAAAAAGAGCCCCGGAGAGGCGGTTAAACCTCTCCGGGGCTCTTGTTTGGTGTGCAATTACAGCTTGGGGGCATAGTCCAGAGAAATCCAGCCCGCGCCGGATTTCAGCCGGCCCCAGCCCTTTGTGGAGCCTTTGCCGGACTGCACCTCCACGATGGTAAACACGCCCTTGCCGGTAAATTTGCCGGTAGTGGCATAGTTCGTGCCGGGGCCCTTGCGGATGTTCAGGTCGGAAATGGTGACGTTCACCAGGTAGGGAACGCCCGCCGCGGGTGTCGGTGTCTGGACAGTCCCAGTCGGGTAGACGGCGTTGCCGGTGCTGTCATATACCGTATAGCCCGGATTCTGATCCGCGCATTTCTTGGCATTGTCCAACACGGCGAATGCGCCTTTCTGGGAGGCGGCATTGTCCCAGGACTTGCGGACGCGGTAAAGCTCCTTGCCGCTGGGCTGTGTAGCGCTGCCGCTATCCTCCACCTTTGTCCCGATGATCTTTTTCAGGATTACCAGGACCTTTGCGCCATAACCCGCACCAGCCGCCCAGCCCTTGCCCTGCGGGTTCTCCTGCTGGCCCAGGTACTCCACGTACTCCGCGCATCCGCGCGTCACGTAGGCGAATCTGGGGTCCACAATGGCATTTTTCACCGCCTCCGTGGAGCCGTAGGCTTTGAGGTGCTGAATCTGGGCGCGGATGCCGATCTGGGGTGTATCAAAGGAATTGCCGGTCATGCCGTTGCCGGTCACGCCCATGCCGCAGAAATTATTCTGTGCCAGGGTGACGGCGGAGCCCGTAAACTTGAAATTGCCGGTTTCAAGGCAGGACTGGGCAAAGGCCACATCACCCCGCACACCCTCCGCGGCGCCCTCCGAAAGGTACAGAGGGATCATATCCAGCACGGATTGAGCCACGCCGGAATTGACGCTGCGGATGTACGCCTGCATCTGGGCGGCAGTTGCAACCGCGCTGCCCATGATCCGGGTGTATCCCGTGGTGTCCTCGTCCGGTGTAGCCGTCTGCCCCGCAGAGCTGGACAGCCGCGCCGTGACTTTTTCCGCCAGGTCGCCCATGCGGGCATACATCCAGTTGCCGGGGCAGGATTTGTTGGCAAACCACCGATGCACGGTGAGGACCATTTCATCCGCTTTGGGGTTGTAGGCCAGGGTTTTGTTCTTGTCGGCAAACCACAGGAGCTTAGATTTACCGTTGCGTTGGCAAATGTCCACGCAGAGGTCAATCAAGCGCTGGTAAACCGCATCCCTAAAGGCGTAGGGTTCTGTGGTGTCACTCGCGCACTCGATTGTCACCGCCCGCTGGTCATTCGCATTGCTGGACGTACACCAGGACCGGTTTTTTTCCTCCACGCACAGCCCCACGTCACCATCCTTGCCGATGACGTAGTTGCACGATGCCCCCTTGCTGGTCGGCAGGAACACCTCACAGCCGCGCACGGCAGTCACCTGACCAACAAAGCAATGCGGGGTGATACGGTCAATGGCGTGGGTTCTCTTGCCGGAGTGATTGGGGGACAGATTGGTGTGGGATACCAGAGGGGAATTACTCATGGTTTAACCCTCCTTGCTTTCAGATTTGTTTTTCAGGACTTCGATGGCCCGCGTGATAACAGCGGGAATGGGAATCCCCATCAGGCCGGCGTTTTCAATGATGGAGATAGTTTCGTTGGCAACAAAGGCGATCACCACCGCATCCCGGATAAAGTCGGAGCCCATTACCAGGTCAAGACGGCAGGCTACCAGGACTACCAGCAGCGTGACACCTTTTCTGCACAGCCCTTTCCACCCGGCCCGGCTCTCCAGGGCGCCGTTCTCCGTTTTCTCGCTACGGTGGAACACCCCCGCAACGATCAGGCCGGTCACGTAGTCGATCCCCATGAAAATCATAAGTGTAATCAACGCCGCATCCCAGCCTCCGAACAGGGTAGAGATCAGGCCGCCAGCGACGCCGATCCCGGTCAAGATTGCATTTTTCATACTGTGTACCTATCCTTTCTTAGAATGTATGTAAAAACCCCCTCACAGCGCGCCACAGCGCCCCGTGAGAGGGTTTTACATCATAAGTAGTATTCCAGCCCGGCCCGTTACAAAAGCCGGTAGTGGGGCTTTTCCTCGTCAAATAACCAGTATCTCAGGTAATCGTCCAGTACGATAGCCACGCCGGACAACAGCACCCATAAGAGAGAAAACGGGAGGCAGACCTGGCCCATGATATTGAGAGGCATATTGCTGTAATCCCATATATCCAGCCCCAGCCAGATATTGAGGATCAACCCGGACAGCAGCTCTATGAAAGTCACCATTACCGCGCCGGCCGCCGCCTGCAGGAGCAGCGGGGTGTCCCAGGTGAATATCTCATTGATAAGACCGCAGAGAATGAAGCAGAGCCCGCCCACGACGATCATAGCCCAGTGTGATCTCCCGCGCCAGAGCATTTCCAGGCAGAAGTAGAGGACCCCGCCGATGCCGCCCAAAATGGCGTATTTGACGGCGCTTTTCATCCCTCCGCCCTCAGAATCGCTTTCATAACCTCAGACTGGTATTCCTCCGGGATCGGAGCGCCGTACTGGATTGCATTGACCGCCTCTACGCTGTCAACGGCCAAAATCCACTGTTTGAGGCTGTTAAAATACGTTTGGTGATAGGTGGTAAGCGCCTCCATCTGCGCATTGATGGCGGCAATGTCCGCGGCAGAGAAGAATTTGCAAGCCTCATCATCCGCGTGCCAGGGGACTGTAGACTGTCCAGCGGCGGCCTTGCCCGCCAGAATGGAGATCGTGATCTGATCCGTAATCTCCAGACTGAAATGGTGGGGCTTTCCATCCGACAACTCGATGTTGAATCCCGCCCGGATTGCGGAGTTGCAAGCCTCAGACATAGACCGGAGCGCTGTCTGCTTTGCCTGATCCAGAGCGCTTAAACTCTCTGCGCCCGCATAGACCAGCCAGCTTTCCACCTGGGCGGCGACTTCCTCATAGGAGAGGATGCCGGGATACCGGAACTGCGTTTCGTCGCACTCCCAAATATCCTGCGTACCTCCGTCCTCGATCTCCTGCTGTGTAGCTTGGATGCCCCTGCGGATAATCACATCCGTCTGGCCGTTGTGGGTGAACAGCTCGATCTCATCAGGCTGCCGCGTGTAAAATTCTTTCATGGATATAGACCTCCTTTGCTTTGTTCCGCGCCTTGCTATGGCGGGAGATAGATTGTTTTGCTTTGCGTAGGATTTTATACACATCGTAGGCACGTTTGAATTTTGAGCTGTTGCTATGTTTCAGCCAGCCAAAATATGCCATGATTTTGTATGCTATCCAATGCGGGACGTATTTCAGCTTTTCAAGCGCCCGTTTTGCCCTTATGAATTGCCGTCTTATACGCACGAAAATCTTTCCGCGGATAATGGTGTATGTTCGATAGACCACGTAGCCCATCATGTCAATGCCCTGGGTCCTTATGTGGGCGCCGGCTTTTCTCAGTTTGTGTACTGCCTTTTCATCCTCAAACGAGCTGATATAGGATATGGACCATAGGCTTTTGATTTCAAGCCCCAGTACCTCTTTGCACCATTGCGACGCCCGTTTAACTGCCCGTTTGAGGTTCGATATTCGACCGTACAGGGAGAAGTCATCTGCATAGCAGACACAGGCGGCAATCAGCTTTTGGGGCTTTCCTCTCCGGCTTTTCTCCAAGTCCATGATATACCGCAGTACGTATGCCATAACATAGTTGAAAAGCCATGTCGGGAGGTATCCGCCAATCACAAGCGCACCATTCGGATAATTTTCCATGCAGGCCCCGACAAACCACAGCAGCACCTTGTTCTTGCGAATGTCCCGATGCAACAGGCGCATCACACATTCCACAGTGACGGATTCATAGGCGTGTCTTACGTCGCATTTCACCTCATCCAGCTTACCGTGAAATTTCTGCCGCAAAATGCGCTCGATCCTCCGCTTTCCGTTTGTCTGACCCTTACCCGGAATGCTGCCGTACTGATATGGGAGTAGCTTTGCCCGAAACAGGGGCATAAGCGCCTCGACAGCTATGTACTCATAGACTTGCTGCTTTGGGGACAGCTTACTCAGGGTCCGCATCTTCTGGGAGATGCCGTCCGGTCGCTGGAATTGTCGGATCGGCTGCAGGTCAAGATTGCGCTGCCGGATGCCCTCCGTCAGTGTAGCATTCAGCTTTTCGATCGCCACCGGAATTTTGTGGTAGTCCTGTGTGAGGTATTCAATCTCCACCTCACGGCGGGTAATCTCGCCGGTCCTTACCAACAGGCGGGCAAACTCATTCTTTGCCAGCTTTCCGTGTGCAAACGCTTTATGCACCGCTGGACTGTTAAAGTGTTCACTTTCGATGTTTACGTGCTTTGGTTTGCAATGTGTTTTCATGTTGCTCCTGTGCATACTCTCATCTGGTTATCTTCAACGCCTTTCGGGGTTGGTTATCGCTACTAAGCGCCTCCGGGTTCCTGATCCCGGAGCCGTAGGCTTTCCACACCTACGATGCTGGTTTCAAGCAATTTTCCCGCATAAGGGTGGAATATACGATGTAATAATTGAGAGGATGCACTTTTTTCCATAACCAGTTGAGCGCCGAGCGCGCCGTTCCAGTTCGCGTTCGTGGCGGAATTGTTCGAGTTACGACAGGGCAACCCGGCATTGCCACCGTTGTTCAAGTTGCCGAACACCCACGCCGCCCGGACACCAGACGCCGCAGGATTCACGTTCATAGCGGCTGCTCTTGCACCGTATATCCCAAAATCTCTATTCAGTTGTATAGGTCACGACGGATTAGGCTGGTAGAGGGGCCTGCGGCCCCTCTTACTCCCCCGGCTTACGCCGGGGGAGTAATTCACCCCGCTGTTACCCAGCTAATCCAGGAGCGCCGAGCGCGCCGTACCAGTTCGCGTACGTGGCGGAATAGGGCGAGAAACGACAGGGCAACCCGGCATCGCCACCGTGGTGCAAGGCGCCGAACACCCACGCCGCCCGGACACCAGACGCCGCAGGAAGCACGTACAAAGCGGCTTTCACGCCCGTACCAGAGCCTGCCGCTTTGCTGACCGCTTTCGGCCACAGCACGGCGGGGTCTTTGGTGATAGCGGTATCCTCAATATAGACCCACTCATTTCCCTGCCCAGAGCCGAATACCATAGTGAGGTCATCCTGCTTTGTGTAATCGCTGGAAATTGTGCCGTTGGTGGTCACTTTGGTTTGATTGTGGCAGGTATAACAGTCAAAGGTGAAATCGCCGTCCAGGTTCTTTCCCCATTGCCACAGCTCATCACTGACGATCAGATAGGCGCCATTCTGAAATTCGATCTTCTGCAACAGTCCCGGCTCTTTCCCCGTTGTGTAGCTGTTCTTGCTCCCGTCGTTTCCGAGAACGTCATCGTTCCAGCCGGACCAGTAGGGCATAGAGCTGACATAGGTAGTGCCGGCCACGGAGTTGAAAGTAGCGGGCACGTCAACGGTCAGCGCCTTATAGCTTGCCCCGCTGATGCTTACCGGGTCGATGGAAACAATGCGGACGTTCTTTGCCACTTTATACATACTGGCAACATTACGGTCAAGGGATGAGCCGTCGCCCTTGTCACCGATAATCACGCTGGAGCCGACAAAGAACGCATCCGCCTGGGCGCTGGTCAGGACAATGCGCTTGACATTGCTTTCCGACACAGCAGCGGCATACTGCAGGTTATAGGTGGTGCATCCCTCAATCGTGCTGGAGTTACCCTTGCGGGCATATTTCAGCCACATCATGCGGAGCAAGAACTTAGGCAAATCCCCGGAGGCGCCGCTATACTGAGTACCGCGCTGCCGCCAGAGGCTCACGCCCGCATTGTGAGAGGTGTAATTGACCGGGGCCAGGCCCGTGCCACAGGTGATCTTGCCGCCCAGCATACCCGCCGCATACTTCGGATGCCCGATATAGGCGTGAATCTTGCCGGTCCGATCCTTGCCCTCCGGCCACTGAGCATAGCCCACGGCGGGATGGCATTGCATTTTCAGAATGCGGTAGCCACCCTCATCATATTCGCGGGTATAGGTGTTTTTCTGCAACACCCAGCAGAGGTGTTCACCGGAGCGGACCGTGTTCAGATCGTCGATCAGCTCCACCGCATAGATGGTGTGAGAGCCGTCCGCATTCTTTTCTGCGGACACTTCCAGACACCAGAACTGAGGAAGATGGGCAAACGGGTCATTGCCGGGAGAGGCGGCGGTAGAGGGGGTGCATACCAGTCCCTTGCTGTCATCGGTCAGCTCCCCATTGGGAGACTGGGACGTTGCGAACAGAGGGAATTTAACGCCGTGGACGCGGGTATCATCCAGGACCGTCCCAAACCACCGCTCCAGCAGCGCCGCTTTGGTGGTCGTTCCCTCTTTGTACTGCGTGGCCCACCATTCACGGAACAGGGTATCAACCTGCGTTTTGGTGGTAGCCGCCAGCACCAGACCGTTATAATAACGGTCGATTGCCCCGGCATCCGTACTGCCGCCCAGTAGCACCGCTTTTTGCAGAGCTACAAGGTCTTTCAGCGTTGAATCGCGGGGGATGTTGTAGGTTTCGCTCATTGCTTTTTTGTCCTCCTTTTGTTGTGCTTAGTCTACGGTTATATCAAGACCGAAATCTTCGGCATTGATCGAGAAAGTGAGCCGGCCCAGCCGCTTATCCAGCCCGGAGAGCTTTTCGGCATTTTCAGTGACGGATGCCCGGATGGAGGTCGCCACCCCGTCCGTGTAGCTCTTAGCCGTCCCCAGGTTGGTGTCCGAGTATTTCTTTGCTGCGGTAAGCTGCTGGTCGGAATACCGCTGGGCCTCTTGCAGAGTGGTGGTATCTTTTTCGTCAAGCTGTGCCGCCTTTTCCTCCAGCGCGGCAATAGCTTTGTCGTTGTCGATGATGCCCTGCTCCATTTTGTTGAGGCCGGCAGCATCTATATAAGTACCTCCTTCCTCGTTATCTTTCCAGCCCTCCGGCCATACCCGCTCATAATACTTATGGGGTTGGGGTTCCGCTGCGGTCTGAACAGCCGTAGCCGGGGCAGCTATTGCTTTCGCTTTCGATTTTGCCATATCTGCTTATTCCTCCTTTTTCGGCTCTGACGTGTCCGGCGCGGCATTCGCCTTTACCGGGCTTTTGGGGTAAACAAGCGCATTCTTCATGTTTTGCAGAGTGAGCTTTATATCGCTGATGGTTTCCTGGATGGAGGTCATATCTTTGCCGAGTTTTTCAATGGTCGCATCGTAGGTATCCACTTTGCCGCTGATTCTCTCAATCTCCGTATCCTGCTCTGTCTCATGCTGCGCTATCGTTTCAAGCCGTTCATCCCATGCCTCCATAACTTCCATTACAGAGGCGATCCGTTCCTCCCACTCTGCCATACTTTCCTGCAGGGCGGCTATCTGATCGCTGTAAAACGCGCCGTAGATAACGCCAGCGGCAAAGTCAATGGCAAAGCCTTTCAGGACCGTTTCACCGTTGGACGGGAAAGTGGTGTCGGAGGGATACAGAGTTTTCGCGGGATATACCCGCGGAATAGTGCGGATTTCGTAGTCATCGGAGTGGATGATACCTGTTTTAATATCCTCCACGGAAAGATTTTGAATCATTGCATACACGGCAGACAAGTCCTCAATGCTTGCCTTATCCGCAATGATCGTTATTAGTTCCCGCAGTTCTCCCTCCAGATCGTCCACGCGCGCGGATGTTCCCGAATACGGGTATTCATCCTCCATTTCCGCCTTAAACGGAGAGGAAATGTCCCCACGAAACGCCAGATTGTATGTCACATTTTCAGAGTACAGAATACTCCGAATGTCGGTTTTACTGATTACATAGTCGCCCAGTTCTGCGGCAGGATCATATATCGCTTTTTCCAGGGTGTACGGGTTATAGACCAGTCCGCCCAGCTTCTCCAGTAGGTCCTCCGCAATGTACTGTGTAGCATACGGGTTTGTCGGTATCGTCAGCGTAAAGCCGCTGTCATCGCCCAGGCTGAATGTGTCTGTCCCGTTGCCGATGGATACCCGGCTGACGGTAAGAGGATCGCCCAGGTTGATCTTTCCAATGATGCCTCGCACGTCTACGCGGCTATCCTCCGGCGCGCTTTCTGCGCCCACGCTGGACAGCAGAGGCACAAAACGCAGACGGTTTTCCGGGGTGATGATCCAGTTGCCGCCGTGTACGCCGCCGATATAACCGAGGACGCGCATCATGGAAAGACCGATGGGGAGAGGCACAACATAGTGTATGCCGGTTTCGATGTATGCCCATGTACGGCTGTCCACTTCCACGCCCATGCGGTCCGCAATCTCCTGGATGCAGTCCGTCATAGGCTTTGGAAATTCCGCTTCGCTTTCCTCCGTAATGGGGTAGGGGGTATTGGCTTTTAACATGGAATCGTAGCATTCAAAGGTCAAAAGCCCGGTTACAGGGTCAGATTTCCGCTTGCTGATATAAAATGTGCCGGCCGGCAGCCACTCACTATATACCGTATCGTCTGTGAGGCGCTTTTGGATCACGATCTCAGCAGATTTGGGTATTACCCTTTGGGTCAGCATGGAGAGCTGGAGAGAGGCAGATACGCAGTTTCCCACGGACAGCGCATCCGGCAGGAGCGCCCGGTTTATGATAGGCGCAGAAATGGAGGGGTATTGCACCCCTCCAATCTCTGCTACCGTTTCCAGACGAAAGGAGCCGGTCGCCGCAAGCGCTTTCCAAGTATCGCTTCTGTTTTGCATGGACCGTCACCTCTCTGTCATTGTAAAAGTCATTCCCTCATAGTAAATTTGCTTTGTTTTCTTGTTGAATCGCTGCACCCCATACGGGCGGGTGTCAGTGTAATACGTCCGTTCCGTCAGTGTCCCGTTATCCGGGTCATGGAGGATCGCATTGTAGTACGTCTTTTTCAGAGATGCCGCAAGCCGCAGGTGGACGGATTCAGGGAGGCGCAGCATTTTCACCTCCCATTTCAGCTTATCCGTGATTTTGGTACGGAACATTTCACCCGTCTGCACATCGCGGCCGGAGCCGTCAGCGTTCAAGCCGTTGCACGTGGGGGAGATTTCTTCCGTGTATTCGGAATAGTCGTAACCGTCAATCTGTAATGTGATTTGCGCCATGCTGCACCTCCTTTAGCCGAGAATTGGGGACTTTTGGAACATCAGCGCCCTGCGGTTGATCTCATCAATCGTCTGCTGTACGCCGTTGTTCGGGATCACCGGAGCATTCCCGCCGCCGTACTGCTGCAGGGCGGATACCAGGGCCGCCGTCTGTGCCGCCAGAGCGGAAATAAACGTGCTGCCCAGTCCATCCTCCAGCTCATCTATCGCCTGCCGGAGTTCCGCCGCCGCCCGGTTTTGCTGTGCGACGATCTCATAGGGCAGAACCGTACCAGTAGAGAGGGTAGGCGCCGTGTACGGGACGTTGCCCGCCAGCGTTGCCAGCCTCCCCATCAGTGTAGCTCCATTCCCGTGCCCAGTAATGGGCTCTGCCGACAGCTTGACCGGGATAGGCGATTGAATATCTGCCGCGGACAAAATGCTGTAGATAATCGCATTCGCGCAGCGGCTCATGTGCGCGGCAAAAAACTTTCCGAGGACGTTCACAGCATCGGCCATAGCGTTTATTACCGCCATATAGATGGCCTCTGCAATCTGAGATTTATTCAGCACCTCCGTCCTGCCGTTGACGTGGCCCACTACCTCCGGGCCGGATTCACCAGCGACAAACATTGTGCCGTGCGCCCTGGACGTGCCATTCGCATATTTCTGGATACTGTTCCACCAGTTGAACCGTCCGCTGTTCATAATCACGCCGCCGCTGGCAAAGGCTTTTACGCCGCCATTGGCACCCAGGATACCGCCGTCCTCCAGACCAAAGAACTTTTTGATAGAGGACCAGCCGGATTTGAACAGAGAGATACCGACAGATACGCTTGTACCTACAAAATTTGCAATGGTGGACCAGCCGGATTTAACCAGCTTTACAGCCACCGACACCGCATTATTTGTGCCGATCCATGCCGAAACAGTAGACCAGCCGGACTTAATCAGGCTCACAGAGGCGGACACAGAACTACCAATAAAGCTGGATAGAGAGGACCAGCCGGATTTTGTCAGCGAGATTCCCACAGATACCGCTGTACCTATAAAATTAGATACAGAGGTCCAGCCGGATTTTGCCAGCGAGATAGCCTGACTGAGTACAGGAATATGCCCGATCCACGCAGAGATGGACGTCCACCCGGATTTTGCGAGGCTCACGGCGACCGAGAGAGTATTGCCTACCCAGCTTGCCATCGACGTCCAGCCGCTTCTTGCGAGGCTTACAGCGACGGACAGCGTATCACCGATCCAGCCTTTCAGCGTAGACCATCCCGATTTTGCCAGAGACACCGTAGCCGTCACCGCTGTACCGACAAATGCCGTTATGGTGGACCAACCCGATTTAACAAGGCTCACGGCGACCGAGAGAGTATTGCCTACCCAGCTTGCCAGAGAATCCCACCCTTTGCGCGCAAGCGTGATAAAGGTGGTGACGGATGTACCGACAAAGCCCTCAATCGTAGTCCAGAGATTTTTTGCGAGGCTCACGGCAACTGTAATAGCTGTACCAACATAATGCTCAATGGTGGTCCAGCCGGATTTTGTCAGAGAAACAAAAGCCGTTACCTGAGTACCCACCCAGTTTGCAATAGTAGACCATCCGTTTTTCGTAAGCGTAATCGCTGTAGTCACCGCCGTACCGACAAAATCAGAGATCGTGGTCCAGCCGGATTTCACCAGCGAGACGCCAGCCGTTACCGCCGTACCGACAAATTCCTGGAGTGTAGCCCACCCGGTTTTCACCAGCGAGACGCCAGCCGTCACAGCCGTACCAACGAATTTTTCAATCGTGGTCCAGCCGTTCTTTGCAATGCTCACCAGGACGTTGACCGTGGAACCGACAAAATCAGAAATCGTAGTCCAGCCGGATTTCACCAGCGAGACGCCGACCGAAACAGCGTTGCTCACAAAGTTGGTCAGGGTGGTCCAGCCGGATTTCACCAGCGAAACGCCGACCGTCACAGCCGTACCAACAAAGGAGGTCAGGGCGGACCAGCCGCGCTTAATCAGCGTCACGCCGACCGTTACGACCGAACCGACAAAGGAGGTGATATTAGACCACCCCTGCCGGACCAGGCTGACGAAAACAGTAGCCGTGTTGCCTACGAAATCAGAGAGCGCAGTCCAGCCGGAACGCACCAGCGAGACAAACGCCTGCACCTTATCCCCGACAAATTCTTTCAGGTTCTCCCAGCCGTCTTTGATGAGCTGTACGCCTACCTCTATCACGGCCCCGGCTTTCTGGAATGCTTTCATAATCGGATCGAGGACGTGTTTCTTGATCCACTTTCCGATGCCTTTCATCCAGTCGAGGATACCGTTAAGCAGGCCCTCAATGATGTATCCGCCCTGTTCTGCCATGACGGTAGACGGGGAATTGATGCCAAAGGCTTTCTTGAAACCGTCAATGAACGGCTCAAAAACGTGTTCGTATATCCATTCCCCGATGCCAACAATCGCATCAAGGATTCCCTGGAATATGCCGGCCACAATGTCACCGCCGCAGGCTTCGATTTCCTCACTGAAATAGTCACCGATGCCGGTAAACGCATCCGCGAGAAGTCCGCCCAGGAATGCCCCGATGCCGCCGATTGCCGCACCCAGCAGCTCAAAGATCGCATCAGCAATGCCGCTCCAGTCGATGTTTTCCAGGCAGACAATAATATCCTTGCCCAGTTGGAACCAGTCTATATCCTCAATGAGAGTAGCCAGCCCCTCCAGAGCGCCTTTGATGCCCGCGGAGATCGTCTGTCCCAGCTTCGCCCAGTCAAAGTTAGTTACCCAGGAATTGATACCCTCTGCAAAGTCAGCTGCGGTCCCGCGCCAGTCAAAATTGGTGACAGCACCGTGGATCACACTCAATACAGAGTTGCACGAATCAGCCACAAACTTACCCAGGGCGCTCCAGTCAACACCGTGGAACAGGTTATTGATGCCCCGCACGATGTTTCCGCCGATGCTTTCCCAGTCGATGGAAGTTATGGTTTTTTCCATGCCGGCCACAAAGGAGTTGATGCCCTTTGCAAAGTTGGTCCCCGCCGTCTGCCAGTCAAAGGCCAGGATCGCGCTGGTAATGACCTGCAGCTTGGCCGAGAAGTATTTTGCCAGAGTATCCCCCAGCAGCTCCCAGTCAATATCCCGGATCATTGCACTAAGACCAGTGCCGATAGACCGCCCCAGCAGATTCCAGTCGATGCCCGTCAGCAGCAGATTTGCGGCGTGTAGCAGCGTGTTGATCCCCTCTGCAAACGTGCTGCCGATCAAGTCCCAGTCGATGGTGTCCACCATGCTATTGAATATTTCACAAAAAGCATTGATGTACTTGGTGAGAACTTCCCCCACGTTATCCCAGGAGATAAAGTCCTTGATCTTGCGGAATGCAGAGTTGATTCCCTCACCGATGATCCGCCCGATTTCGTCATAGTCACCATCGGCAAACAGTTGTTTCAACCGGGCGATAAAATCAGCGATGCCGGATTCTATCGGAACTTCCTCAAACATATCCTCCGGGGATGTTTCGCCTCCAGCACCAGCGCCGCCGCTGTCCGTGTCAGCCTTGTCATCCTGCTTATCATTTTTGAGGATTTCCAGCTCATCAAAACCGGCAAGCTGCTTAGATGCCTCTTTGCTTTCCTCTGCCGCTTCTTTGGTGGCGGCAGCGGTATCTTTGAGGCTTGCGGCGTAGTCCTTTTGGACTTCCTTTGCCCGGATGAAAGTTTTCTGCCCGGTCAGGGCAGCAAAAAACTCACCCAGCTTTGTAGTAGCAAGGGTGAGTAGGTTAATCAATTTTGTAAGGACTGGTGCGACAACCTGCAGGATAGGATCAAATGCCGCCGCGATACTGTTTTTGAACTGCGCCAGCGCCGACATAACGGAGGAAATGGAGGCGTTTGTCCTGTCAGAGAACTGCGCCAGATTTCCGAATCCCTCTTTGATTGCCGACCGTAGCTTATTGAAAAGGACGTACACGGAGCGGATGCCCAGCCCGTATTTCAGGATCGTCATCAACCCGCCCTTAAAGCCGTTGCCGGTCTGCTTTTGCCGCTTGCCCAGGGAGAATATCGCCTGCGCCGCGGATTTCGCATAATCGCCCAGCTTTTTGAACCCGTTGACAATGGGCTTTGTAACCATCTGTAGGAGGCTCTTAGCCGCTTTCTGAGCCGCCGTAGCAATCCGGTTAATACCAGACACCACCGCGCCCTTTGCGATGTTCAGGAGC
>CANQME010000085.1 GCA_947624815.1 uncultured Lachnospiraceae bacterium
TTCTCCTGCAGGCACAGCTCCTTCTCCCGGTCCGCTTCTTCCAGCCGGGAGATATGGTCCTTGACCTCGCCCGTGAGACGCGCTATCTCACCGCGGTAAAACTTTTCGTCATCCGTCTTTTCCCGAATGCACCGCTCTTTTTCCCGGTCTGCTGTTTCCAGCCGGGAGATATAGTCCTTGGCCTCGTCTGTGAGACGCGCTATCTCACCGCGGTAAAACTTCTCATCATCCGCCTTTTCCCGAATGCACTGCTCTTTTTCCCGGTCTGCTGTTTCCAGCCGGGAGATATGGTCCTTGACCTCGCCCGTGAGGCGTTCTATCTCGCCCTTGTAGTATTCTTCATCAGCCGTCCGCTGGCCCCGCACAGTCTCGATGTCCTGGGCCAGCTTGCCGTTCGTCCTCTGCTCGTCCTCATACCGCAGACGCAGGAGCCTGCACTTGCGCTCATAATCCTCTGCGACCCTGACAGTATCATCCGTTCTCTGCAGCAGCATCGCCCCAACGATAATATGATCAAAATCATATCCAACATTGCGATAAAACCCGTTTTCGGCAAATCGCTTCACCCAATATTCCGGCTGCTGGACGTTCACATGGGTGGCCTCCGTGAAATCGGTCGACGAAGACGAAAAAACAATATTATCAGTAATGGAGCAAAGATTTGCTATCGCTCTGGCGCCGTCCTCTTCATAGAGATGCTCCAGCACCTCTATGCTCGTCACCAGATCGAAACGCCTCGGCAGTCCCTCCGGCAGCGGCTCCGTGAGCGAGCCCACAAAGCAATAGGGCTTTACGTCCTCCCGCACCTTGGAGATGGCATACTTCGAGATGTCGATACCGTAGGCCTCCACGCCCCGGTCCCGCAGCGCAGCTACCAAGTACCCCATGGCGCAGCCAGCGTCCAGCACGATTTTGGGATGAAAACTCTCAACAAGATGATCTGCTATATTTCCAAAATGCTCCATCCAAATCTCTGGTTCTTCATAGGGTATCAGGCCGCAATTATTATGGTAGTATTCGTGATCGTATATCTCATACGCATCCGCCATTTGTTCTCACTCTCCCTCATACGCGTCACATACGGCCTTTGTCTCGCCCAGCATCTTCATCTCGCCGTGATCCAGCCACAGCACACGGTCGCACATCTCCCGGATCTGTCCCAGGCTGTGGGAAACGAACAGCACCGTCGTGCCGCCGCCCATTAGCTCCAGCATCCGCTTTTTGCTCTTCTCCTGGAACGGAGCGTCGCCCACCGACAGTATCTCATCCACGATGAGGATGTCCGGGTCCACCACCGTCGCGATGGAAAACGCCAGCCGCATCACCATGCCAGACGAGTAGTTCCGCAACGGTACGTCTATGAACTGTCCCAGTTCCGAGAACGCCGCTATCTCCTCGTATTTCGCCTTCAGAAAGTCCTCCGGATAACCTAATATGGCCCCGTTGAGAAACACATTCTCCCGGCCGCTCAGGTCCGCATCGAATCCGCTGCCCAGCTCCAGCATGGGCACCACCGTCCCGTTCACCGCCACCTGGCCGCCTGTGGGCTTCAGGATGCCCGAGATAACCTTGAGCAGCGTGGATTTGCCGGCGCCGTTGTGACCTATGATCCCCAGCACCTCGCCCTTATCCACCTCAAAGCTCACGTTCCGCAGTGCCCAAAACTCCTCATATTTGATCTTCCCCTTGACCAGCTGCACCAGGTATTCCTTCATGCTCTGCACCCGGTCATAGGTCATCCGGTAGCACATCGATATGTTTTCCGCCTGTATCATCATGGGCTCTTCCCCTTGCTTATCAGATATGCAGCACGAACCGGTCCTGGGTCCTCTTGAACACCAGCACGCCCAACGCCAGCGGCACGAACGACGCGATCGCCATCAAGGCGTAGGCCTTCGGCTCCGGCGATATCCCGTCCATCAGCACGATACGGATGAACCGGATGATGTGGTACAGCGGGTTGCACTTATACAGCGTCATGAAGCTGGCCGGGATGATGCTCTCCGGGTAGAAGATGGGCGTCGCGTACATCCACAGCATGCTCACCACGCCCCACAGAAACTGGGTGTCCCGGAAAAATACCATGGCCGACGCCAGCAGCATCCCTATCCCCAGCGACACCGCGAACAGGCACAGCAGCCCCGCCGGCATAAGCAATATGGACACCCGCACCGGCGTCCCTGTGATCAGCATCACCGCGAACAGCGGGATCAGCGCCAGCAGGAAGTTCACCGCCGAGCTCATCACCCGCGTCAGCGGGTAGATATACTTGGGCACATACACCTTCGTGATGAGCGGCGCGTTGTTCACGATGGAGCCCAGCGCCATGGTCGTGGCCTCGCTGAAAAAGTTGAAGCACACGATACCGGTCAGAAGATACAGCGCAAAATTCGGGATATCCGAGCGGAACAGGGTGGAAAAGACGATATACTGCACCACCATGGTCAGCAGCGGGTTGAGGAAGCTCCACAGCACCCCCAGCACCGAGCGTTTGTATTTCGTCTTGAAGTCCCGGGCCACCAGCTGCTTCATGAGATACCGGTACCGGGTGAACGCCGCGAACATGTTCAGTACCAGCGACCTCTTGCCAGCCTTGTTCCGCAGCATCAGGACCAGACAGTATATCGCCAGGACCAGCAGCCCCGCCGCCGCGACATACCAGTAATACTGCCCGAACCACAGGTCCTCCCGGCTCAAAAGCTGGGTGCACAGCGCCGTGTCAAGAGCCACGCCGTTGATGTGGACACATTCCTCTTCCGTAAGGCTCATGTCAACTTCCGCATGGGCCGCGGCCATGGTCCGGCCGCTGTACAGCGTCACCGCGTTGCCGGGCACGCTCTCCGGCGCTGTGATGCGGAGGATCAGCGACCCGTCCTCCGGGATATCCGCCGGTCCCTCGAGGCCAAGATAGAACGCGCTGTTGTCTGCCATGGTGCTCACGTCCACATTTCGCGTCGCCAGCACCTGTTCTCCCAAGCATATCTCCACACACAGCCAGCCCGTATTCTGCCGGGCATAGGTGGCCCCGTACAGCGTCAGCCCCAGCAGCCGGTCACCGTCCACCTGTATACGCTGAGTCACCACCGTATCCGACGTGATCTCTCCGATCACACCGCTGGCCGACAGCATATCCGTCTGCTCGTCGCGAAAACGCAGCTGATCGCCGCACACCCAGTTGAACACCGCCGCCAGCAGGATATACGCCGCCAGCGCTATGGCGCAGCCACGTTTTACCTTCTTCTCATTCATGCTCCGTACCGAAGCTCCTTTATGTACCGCTCCAGGGCGTCCTTCCAATCAGGAAGGCGGCGAAGGCCCTCCTCGCTCAGCTTGTCCTTGCTCATCCGCGAATTCAGCGGCCGGACCGCCCGTGTGGGGTATTCACTGGTGGGGATGGGTCGGACATTCGTATCCTTCCCTGCCAGGCGGAATATCTCTTCCGCAAATCCCGCCCATGAGCAATCGTCCTCGTTGGTCGCGTGATAGATGCCGTAGCTCTCCGTCAGCACCATATCGCACAGAAGTGGCGCCAGGTCCGCCGTGTACGTAGGGCTCCCCACCTGGTCGCACACTACGCTCACCTCGTCCCGGCTTTCCGCCAGCCGCAGCATCGTCTTGACGAAATTGCTTCCGTTCATCCCAAACACCCAAGAGATACGCACAATGAAATACTTCTCCAGCAACGTCCGCACCGCCAGCTCGCCCGCCAGTTTGGACATGCCGTATACGCCCAGCGGCCCCACAGGGTCCTCCGGCTCATAGGGCTGTTCTCCATCTCCGGGGAAGACATAGTCTGTGGAGATATACAGGAGTTTCGCACCGGTCTCCCGGCAGGCCAGGGCGATGTTTTTCGTCCCGTCCGCATTCACCGCCCAGCATCTGTCAGGCTCATCCTCTGCCCGGTCTACCTTCGTGTACGCCGCGCAGTGGATCACCGCGTCGGGGCTGTACCGCAGCACTGCCTCCGATACGGCCGCCCCGTCGGTGACATCCAGGTCCGCGGACGACGTGCCCTTATGTTCTATGCCGCGCCGGGCAAGCTCTGCGCATACATCATGGCCCAACTGGCCGCTTTCCCCCGTCACCAGCACCTTCATCCGCTCACCTTCTCCCTTCTTATATCAGGTCTCTTTTTGCCGCCGCCAAAAACAGCCGAAAGACCGGCTCCGGCGCCCAGCTGCCAAACACCTCAAGCACCGACGGCACTAAACTGAACCGCCGGTACTTCCACACGGTCATCTTTCCTCCCTCACGGGCCCAGTTCATCTGACGCGCCCGAGCCCATAGGATGGCCTCATCCAGATCAGGCAGTTCCGGAAAACGCTCCTGCAGCCATAGCAGCCGCTCCAGTATGGTGTCGATGCGCACTCTTCCATAACTTGCCTTATCGTAGACACCTGTCATAAGCTCCGTCTGGTTTCCTCCGTAGATGCGGTAACGGATGAGCCGGTCCGACAGGGGAACGACCTTTCCCCGCATCGCCGCGTACAACGCCAGGTAGTGGTCGTAGATCATATAGGGACAAAACGGTATGGCCGCTTTAGCTGTCTCCGCCAGGATCAGCATGGTGCAGCCGGTGGCGAAGTTGCTTATAAGAAGATCCTTTGCCAGGCCCTCCCCGGACCGGAACACGTGATGCCGCCGCACCTTGGTGATACTGTCCGCCTTCTGGCGGCCCTCGCCGTCTATGATGAACATGTCTGAACACACCAGTTCCGCATGTTGGGCCTCTATGGCCTCCCGCAGCACGGCCAGCTTCTTCGGCAGCCACACGTCGTCCTGGTCGCAGTAGGCGAAGTATTTTCCCTCCGCCTCCCGGGTCAAACGCTCAAAGGTCCCATTTGGCCCCAGGTTCCGCTCATTGCGGTGCATCTCCCAGGGAAAGGACCGAATGTATTCCCGCACACAGTTCTCTATCTTCTCATAAGACACCGTGGGCGAACAGTCGTCCCGGATGTACAGCCGCAGATTCGGATAGATCTGATCGTTCAGGGACTTGAGCTGCTCCGCCAGCCAGTCCAATCTGGGCTCGTACACCGCCATGAGGATCGAGATCATCGGTTTACCGTTTTCCATACATCCGCTCATAGTAGTCACGGTATTCCCCGGACACGATCTTCTCCCACCAGGGCTTATTTTCCAAATACCATCGCACCGTTTTTTCGATGCCGTCCTCGAACTTCGTCGCCGGCAGCCAGCCCAGCTCGTCGTGGATGAACGTGGGGTCGATGGCGTAGCGCATGTCGTGGCCCTTCCGGTCCGTCACGTAGGTGATGAGGCTCTCCGGCTTGCCCAGGATACCAAGCACCCGCTTCACGATGTCGATGTTCCGCTTCTCGTTGTGCCCGCCGATGTTGTAGACCTCACCCACGCGCCCCTTCTCCAGAATAAGGTCGATGGCCGCGCAGTGGTCCTCCACGTAGAGCCAGTCCCGCACATTTATCCCCTGGCCGTACACCGGCAGGGGCTTGTCCGCCAGGGCGTTTGCGATCATCAGGGGGATGAGCTTTTCCGGGAACTGATAGGGCCCGTAGTTGTTGGAGCAGCGGCTGATGGTGATGGGCATGCCGTAGGTCCGCTGGTAGGCATTGCACAAAAGGTCCGCCCCGGCCTTGGAGGCCGAATAGGGGCTGGAGGTGCGCAGCGGCGTCTTTTCCGTGAAGAACAGGTCCGGCCTGTCCAGAGGAAGATCCCCGTATACCTCATCCGTGGACACCTGGTGGTACCGGGCCACGCCGTATCTTCGGCTGGCGTCCAGCAGCACCTGGGTCCCCATGACGTTGGTCTGCAAAAAGATGGACGGGTCCTCGATGGACCGGTCCACATGGCTCTCCGCCGCGAAGTTCACCACCACGTCCGGCTTTTCCGCCGCAAAGAGTTCATCCATGGCCTTCCGGTCCGCGATGTCCGCCCGGACGAACTTGAACCGGGGCTGGTCCAGCACCGGCGCCAGCGTCTCCATGTTCCCCGCGTAGGTCAGCTTGTCCACGCAGATGATCTCCGTCTCCGGTTGGCGTTCCCGCTCATAGAATATGAAGTTGCTCCCGATGAACCCGGCCCCGCCGGTGATCAGCATCTTCATCCTTACCACTCCTCAAATCCCGTCACCGCATCCTTTAACAGCGGCGCTTTTCTGTCCTTCTCGGACAGGATGGGGTCCTCGACGCCCCAGTCCACGCCGATGTCCGGGTCGTTCCAGCGGATGCCCCCGTCCGCTTCCGGAGCATAGGGATTGTCCGCCTTGTAGAGGAATTCCACATCGTCCGTCAGGGTCACGAAGCCGTGGCCGAAGCCCCGCGGGATCAGAAATTGCCGTTTGTTCTCCTCGCTCAGCTCCACGCCCACCCATTTCTTATAGGTGGGGCTGCTGGGCCGCAGGTCCACCGCCACATCCAGCACCGCGCCCCGGACACACCGCACCAGCTTTGCCTGGGCCTTGTCCCCCCGCTGGAAGTGGATGCCCCGGAGGGTCCCCTTCACCGCGGAGGACGAATGGTTGTCCTGGACAAAGTCATAGTGGAGCCCGGCCTTCTCAAAGTCCCGCTCCGACCAGCTCTCCATGAAAAAGCCACGGTTGTCCCCGAACACCCGAGGCTCCACGATATACACTCCCTCCAGGGCCGTCTTGGTAAAGGTCATGACGAAATACCTCAGTATATGTATTTGCCCGCGGCCACATTTCTCAGATGGACGCCGTAGGGGGATTTCCCGTAGGCGTCTGCCGTTCTGGCAAGGGTCTCCTTGGTGATCCATCCGTTGCGGTAGGCGATCTCCTCCGGCGCAGAGATCATCACGCCCTCCCGGGACTCGATCACCCGCACGAATTCCGACGCCTCCGCCAGGGATTCCACCGTCCCCGTATCCAGCCAGGCATAGCCGCGTCCCAAGGTGATGACGTTCAGTGACCCCTCTTCCAGATACAGCCGGTTCAGGTCCGTGATCTCCAGCTCGCCCCGGGCAGACGGCTTCAAGCCCGCCGCCCGGTCACACACCTTCTCATCATAAAAGTAAAGCCCTGTCACGGCGTAGTTGGACTTGGGGCAAGCAGACTTCTCCTCGATGGAGATCGCCTTGCCGTCCTCGTCGAACTCCACCACGCCGAATCGCTCCGGATCGTCTACATAGTAGCCGAACACCGTGGCACCGCTCTTGTTCTCCACCGCCTGACGCAGGTGGGCCGTGAGCCCCGCGCCGTAGAAGATGTTGTCCCCCAGGATCATGGCGCATCGGTCGCCGGCCACGAACTCCCGCCCCAGGATGAATGCCTGGGCAAGGCCGTCCGGCGAGGGCTGCAGCTTATAGGACAGGTGCACCCCGAACTGCTCGCCGCCGCCCAGAAGCCGCTCGAAGTTGGGCAGGTCCTGGGGCGTGGAGATGATGAGGATGTCCCGTATCCCCGCCAGCATCAGCGTGGACAGGGGGTAATACACCATGGGCTTGTCGTATATAGGCAGCAGCTGCTTGCTCGTCACCAGTGTCAGCGGATAAAGCCGCGTCCCGCTGCCCCCAGCGAGGATGATTCCTTTCATACATACTCCGTCTCTTTCTCTAGCTCTCCCAGCCGTGCTCGGCCTGCTCCTGGTCCAGCTGCTCCATCATGAGCCGCTGTACGGTCTCGGCCATCAACCCAGTGCGCGTGGTCTCGAACAGCTTTAGCAACGCTCTCGCAGTGGCAGCACTGTCCTCCAATCCAACGGCACGGCTCACTGACCTGATCTGATTCCGGATCGTCGTGATGTGCAAGGGCGTGCCTGCCTTGCCCACAAATATCAGCCCGCTCTCAGTGCCATTGCTCTGGGCATAGTCCAAAAGTTCCTCCCGCAGGCTGTCCGGCAGATGGATAGTACGCTCAGCTGTTGTGATCTTGCCGGTCCGGACTTCCTCCGCCGTCAGGGCCAAAAGCTCCTGTATTTGGATGCCGGTGCCAACAACCATCCGCATAGCCAAATAGGCCAACTCCTTGCGCCTCCGCTGCGCCGTCTTCAAAAGGTCAAGGTACTGCTCCCGGGTGAGTTCTTCTTGCGGCTGCGGCTCCTGCTGGGGGGCAATGGGTCTGGTCCTTTCCTGAACAGGGCGCCGTGCCGGCTGCTTCTGGACTTGAAATACCTCTTGCATTCTCAAACCTCCCAGCCTGTTGTGAGCTGTTCCTGCTCCATCTGCCGTTCCATGGCCTGCTCCACCAGCACCGCGAAGCTGGCCTCCACCGCTGCCCGCGTGCGCCGATACAACCGACGCAGGGACGCGGGATTTCCCTTCCCTCTGGGCACACCTGCCTCTTCGCTCAGCTTTGCGATCGACTGCACCAGATTGGACCGGCACATGGGCTTGCCCTGGCTCGACATAAATATCGGCCCGACGCCGATACCTTGCCTGTCTGCATAGGCCAGAAGCTCCTGACACAGGCAGCCAGGCAGATGCACCATGCTGCGTGTGCCGCCGGAATAGACCGTCATGCCGCCTGCCTTCGCCGCCTCTACCGTCACCTCGTCCAGCTCCTGCACCGGCAGGTCACAGGAGGCGAACAGCTTCACCAGCAGATACTCCCTCTCCTGATCCAGAGCTTTTGCCGTCTGTAAAAGTTTCAAATACTCGCTCCGGGTCAGCTCCGGCTGGGGGTTATCCTCCTGCTTCGGAAGGGTGGACATCTGATACTCACGGTGGCCGATGTAGTCCACAAACCCGTTCGCGATGATGGCAAAGGTGCTGATGGTGTTGGGGGCGTAGCCCTTCTCCCGCAGCAGTTCGACCCAACTGGTCAGGGTGCCTTTGCGGATGCGTTTGTCCTCCGGCAGATCCTGATAGAGCAACCCTAGTGTGCCGCCATACCGCTGAGAGGCCGCTATGCGTCCCGTGGCCCGCAGCTTTGCCATATACCCCTTGATATCCTCACGGGTCATCACGACACCGGGATCGTCGGATACCGGCCATACGACTTCCCACTTCTTCGGATCGGCACTCTGTGTAACATGCTTCCGCGCTGTGACGGTCTTTTCACGCCGATTTGGGGAAATGGGAACTCTCTCCGCGTCGGTCTGCCGGTTCATGATCTGCTCCACCATGCCGGCGGCTTTGGCCTCGGCCTCGGCCTTGCTGAGCCGATACAACTTCTGCAGTGCGCTGGGACGGCACTTGCTCCTGTCCAGCCCTGCCGATCGGGAAAGACCATCCAGGTATCTGGACACCTGCGATGACCTGAGGGGCCGCCCGTTGCACGTGACAAATACCGGCCCCGCCTCGACACCATTCCACGAAGCGTATGCCGTGAGTTCTTCCCGCAGGCCTGCCGCCAGCGGCACCGTGTCGCCCGCATCGTTCAGCTTTCCGGCCCTGACGGCCTCAACTGTCACCACCGGCAGTTCCAGGACCGACACGCCGGCGGTGGCAAACACCTTCACCAGCAGATAGGCCTGTCTCTGGTCCAGCCGTTTTGCAGTATCCAGAAGATGCAGATACTCTTCCCGGGTGATCTCCGGCCCAACTGTCCACATCTTCTCGGATCTCCTTTCTCCCGCCTGCGGAAGGATAGGTCAGAATTGCACTACCGTTCCCCATGACGGGGGTTGACCCCTCCAAAATGAAAAGCCCATCCTGCATGGGGACCATACAGGATGGGAAAATGAGAAGCCATGGGCATAGAAAAGCAGGCCGTTGAAGGACGTCGTTTCAACGGCCTTGATGCGTATACCAATATTGTAGGATTTGGATGTTTTTTACCAGCCACACATAGAATATATCTATTGATTAATAAGCATGAGTGTGGTAAAATCCTCTCAACTGTTAGTTAGGATTGTCGCTTAAGTGCAATTTTGTTGATACTCCGCTAGCTGACCAGCCCCAGCCGCTCCAGCGTTCTGGCATGCTCCGTGCCGGTGGTGATGAGATAGATCCGCGTCGTGTTGATGGATGAGTGTCCCAGCACGTCTGCCAGCTTCACGATGTCATGACAAGCGCGATAGAACGTGGTAGCGAACAAATGCCGGAGATTGTGGGGAAACACCTTGCCCGGCTCAACACCAGCCAGCGCGCACACCGCTTTCATCTCCGCCCATATCTGCCGCCGGCTCAGGCTTTTCCCGCTTCTGGTGAGGAACACCTCGCCGGAGGCGATCTTGTTTTTCTTGGCGTATTTCAAAAGCTTCCGACACAGCTTCCCCGGCAGCATGATGGTGCGTATCTTCCCTTTCAGGGCGATCTCCGCCCTCCCGGCCTGCGCGGCTTCCACAGTGATGTACTGCACCTCCGACACCCGTATCCCGGTGCCACAGATGGTCTCCATGAGAAGCGCAAGGCGGGTCCTGCCACTGTCTCTGGCCGCCGTCACCAACTTTTCATACTCCGCCTTGGTAAGCTCCCTTCCCGGGTCCCGAAACGCTCTTCGCTGGAGCCGTAGGGCCTTGACACAGCAGTCCTGCCAGCCGCAGAACTTGAAAAAGGCGTTCACCGCCGCCAGCTTCACATTCACCGTGGCCGGGGCATACTCCCGCTCTAAAAGCTGCTCCTTCCAGGCCACAGCCAGCTCCTTGGTGGTCTCCCGTCCCGCCAGCCACAGCATGAGTTCCTCCGTAGTCCGCACATACATCTTCACCGTGGCCGGCGACCGCTCCTCATCCTCCAGATGCCGGGTGAACTCTCTGATCTGTCTCTCTGTAATGGTACGCATAATGATACCCTCCGTTTCGTGTAGTGACTCTCATTTTACACAAAACAGGGGCGTTAGGCTTTTCCACATTCAAAAGCGCGTTCAGCCCGGCCGAAACAGCGCGGATCAAGGCCATTCAGCAAGTCTAATAAATCGTATATCAATAGTGTTTTCAAGGGTTTCCTAGTTTTTGGGGGATAAATGCTTGCAGCTACGGGTCCCACTGGCCCTATCGGACCCACGGGACCTACCGGGCCCGTCGGCCCCGTCGGCGCGACTGGGGCGACTGGCGCTACGGGCGCTGTGGGTCCCGCCGGCCCCGCTGGCCCTATCGGACCCACCGGCCCTGCCGGCCCTGCCGGGACGGTCACGCCGGCGGCGGCGGTGGCAGATATCGCCGCCCCGGCCACGGCGACCACAGAGGACGTGGCCACCGCGCTGAACACGCTGCTGGCCAACCTGCGCGCCGCGGGTCTGCTGGCCGGCGCATAATTCTACAAAAACAGCTCCGCAGGATCTGCGGGGCTGCCTTTGATTTGGGGTCCGTCACGCGCCCAGATAGTCCCTCTGCTCCTGGGTATCGGCCACCTCAGACAGACCGTCTGCCTCTCTGCCGCTCTGGTCCGCCTGACCCTTGCCAAGCGCAGCGGCCCGGTCTCGCTCCCGGCGATCGCCGGGACCGCGACCCATGTTCCCCTCGACTTTTCGCCCCGGATGGAGTATCATAAGCGTCAGTAAAGGGGATGAGACCTTGAAGCGCACGAAACTTGGGGACCGGGAGCTGCCGGACTATACCAAAGGCGAGGAGATCTTCAACATGGTCTCCCACATCGCCGGCGGGGCCATCGGCGTGGCGGCGCTGGTGCTGTGCGTGGTGCGGGCGGCACTGCACAGAAACGGCTGGGGCGTGGTCGGCGGGGCCATTTTCGGCGCGTCCATGATCCTGCTGTACACCATGTCCAGCGTCTACCACGGCCTGCGGGAGGGCATGGGCAAGAAGGTCCTGCAGGTGATCGACCACTGCACCATCTATTTTCTCATCGCGGGCACCTATACGCCGCTGCTGCTGAGCGCCATGCGCCCCATCGACCCGGCGGCCAGTTGGGTGCTCTTCGGCGTGGTCTGGTCGCTGACGGTACTGGCCACGGTGCTCACGGCCATCGACCTGAAGCGCTACCGGGCCTTCTCCATGGCCTGCTACATCGGTATCGGCTGGGCCATCATCTTCAAGGCCCCGCTGCTCGTCGAGGCCATCGGCTGGGCCGGGTTCTGGCTGATCCTGGCCGGCGGCGTGTCCTACACGGTGGGCGCGGTCCTCTACGGGCTGGGAAAGAAACACCGCTATATGCACAGCGTATTTCATCTGTTCGTGGTGGCTGGCAGCGTGCTGCACCTGCTGGCCATCCTGATCTACGCGCTGTGAGCCGGCCATACGGCGGCCGGAAAGGGAGGGCATTATGAAAAAAGCGCAGGTGATCGTCGACAGGGATTACACCGTCGGCGAGGTGGACAGGCGGCTGTACGGCTCTTTCATCGAGCATCTGGGCCGGGCCGTTTACGGCGGTATCTACCAGCCGGACAGCCCCCTGGCGGACGAGGACGGCTTCCGCCGGGATACGCTGGAGCTGGTGAGACAGCTGCGCGTGCCGATCATCCGCTATCCGGGCGGCAACTTCGTGTCGGGCTACCGCTGGGAGGACGGCGTCGGACCGCGAAACGAGCGCCCCGCGAGGGTCGATCTGGCGTGGCAGGTGATCGAGTCCAATCAGTTCGGTCTGAACGAGTTCTCCGACTGGTGCAAAAAGGCCGGCAGCCAGGTCATGATGGCGGTGAACCTGGGGACCAGGGGCGTGGAGGACGCGAAAAACCTCCTGGAATACTGCAACTTCCCGGGCGGCACAAAATACAGCGACCTGCGGAAACGGCACGGCTACGCCCAGCCCCACGGCATCCGGACCTGGTGCCTTGGCAACGAGATGGACGGGCCCTGGCAGATCGGCCATAAGACCGCGGAGGAATACGCCAGGCTCGCCCACGAGACGGGCCGGGTGATGAAGTGGCTCGACCCGGATATCGAGCTGGTGGCATGCGGCAGCTCCGGCTCCGCCACGCCCACCTTCGGCGACTGGGAGGCGACGGTCCTGGACGAGTGCTACGACACCATCGACTATGTATCCATGCACCAGTATTACGGCAACCGGGACAACGACTCGGCCAACTTCCTGGCCAGCAATATGGACCTGGACCGGTTCATCACCGGCGTGGCCGCCATCTGCGACTATGTGAAGAGCAAGAAGCACGGCCGAAAGACCATCCACCTGTCCCTGGACGAGTGGAACGTGTGGTACCACTCCAACGAGGCCGATGAGAAACTGGAGAAATGGGGCCGGCACCCCCATCAGCTGGAGGACGTCTATAACTTCGAGGACGCGCTGCTGGTGGGGAGCATGCTGATCACCATGCTCCGGCACGCGGACCGGGTGAAGATCGGCTGCCTCGCCCAGCTGGTGAACGTGATCGCGCCGATCATGACGTCGGATACCGGCGCCTGGCGGCAGACGATCTATTATCCGTATCTGCACTGCTCCCTTTACGGCCACGGCACGGTGCTGAACACCGTCGTCAAGGCCCCGGTCTACGAGGCGCGGCAATACGGGGACACGCCTTATCTCGACTGCGTGGCGGTGAACGACGAGGATGCGGAGGAGCTGACCGTGTTCGCCGTGAACAAGGACCTGGAAGAGGACATGCTGGTCACTCTGGAGCTGCGGCAGTTTCCACGGTACAGCGTGAAAGAGCACATCGTTTTGCACGATCCCGATCTGAAGGCCGTGAACACGGAGAGCGACCCGGACCGGATCAGGCCCCGGCGGGCGGGCGCGGCCGCGATTTCCGACGGGGTCCTGACCGTGGAATTGAAAAGCAAGAGCTGGAACGTGATCCGGCTGGGGCGCGCGGAGGAACGCTGACCTCTTGTCCGGCCTCATCCCACGTCCCAGAAAAACGGCGCTGGCGCGTCTCCGATAGCGGGGACGCGCCGTTTTTTATGATTCCATCTGTTTGCCGAGGAAGCCGCTGACCGTAGTAGCCAGCTTCAGCTCCGTGTCGCCGGCGCGGACGCCGTCGCCCCGCTCCAAAAACACCACGCAGCCCAGCACGTCCCCCTCCGAGAGGATGGGCACCGCCACCGCCGCCGCAGGGGAGTTTTCCCCGTCGGTGACGGGCAGGGTCCTGCCGCCCGGCTCCGCGCGCCAGGCTCTGCGGCCCTCCATGATCTCCTCCAGACCGGCGCTGATGTGCCGGTCGATGAGTTCCTTGCGGCCGGCGCCGGCGGCGGCGATGACCGTGTCCCGGTCGCACACCGCAGCGGGATACTCGGCCGTTTTGTGCATGGACTCGCAGATCTGCTCGGCAAAGGAGCTCATCTCGCCCATGGGGGAGTATTTTTTAAAGATGACCTCCCCGTCCTTCTCCGTGTAGATCTCCAGCGGGTCACCGCCACTGATAACGTTGACGCCAAAACAGGAATTTATCAGCAATATGCTGAGTCTGGCGAAGAGAATTTGTGGAGAGTGACGAAAACGGCGAGCGATGAGATGAGCGATGTATTGCCTTGCAGAGAAAAGCGCGTTATAATTGCGTCGGGAAAGTACATAACCCTGGCGATCATAGTGCCAGAGGAAACGCGAGCAGTATTATGGAGCAAAGGAGAGACGTACCTTGACTATATCTCAAATTATGGAAAAGATGATCGGCAGTTCCAATGGGAATATCCATGACATCGAACATCTGACCCACGTGTGGACATATGCCAGGACCATTGGAGAGTTGGAGGGGCTGGACGGGGAGACGCAGTTCATCCTTGAGGTGTCGGCCATCACCCACGATATCGCCTGCCCCCTGTGCCGGGAGAAGTACGGCAGCGCCAGCGGGAAACGTCAGGAGGAGGAAGGCCCTGCGCTGGTTCGGGCCTTTCTGGCAGATACGGACATGACGCCGGCACAGATCGAGCGGGTAGCGTACCTGGTGGGGCATCACCACACACTCCATGACATCGACGGACTGGACTATCAGATCCTGATCGAGGCGGACTATATCGTGAATGCCTGCGAGGGCGGGTATGATAAAGAGACTGTCAGAGCGTTCATGGAAAAGTTCATGCGGACCGGGAGCGGGCGA
>CANQME010000086.1 GCA_947624815.1 uncultured Lachnospiraceae bacterium
CAAGTCATGGGCGGAGCGGCAACCTGAGTGAGAATTTCTTCAGAAATTCTCACGAATTTGCCGTTGCCCTCAAACCGCCGTTTTTGAATTTAGAAAGACTTCCCTTCGGAGTCATGAGCGCACAGGATGTATCCCGACCCCTGCCTGTCTCGCGTATCTTTCGCATGTATCTTTCGCATGTATCTTTCGCATGTATCTTTCGCGTGTATCTTTCACGCGTATCTTTCACGTGTATCTTTCACGCATACCCTTCACGAATATGTGCATACCCCCTCAATCGCGAACCCCCCCAAAACTCATTCCTTCTGCAGAGCGATCCCTTCGAGCCGAAGCTTCGCCTTATGGAAGAAGAAAGCGACGGTATGGGCGCCTTCGCTGAGATCGAGGGTGGACAGGGGGATCCATTTGTATGCATTCTCAGACGGATAGCGCCACAGGCTCCGCGCAGATTCAGCATCGGGCAGCAGGGCCTTGCCGTCGACTGTAACCTGGAAGCAGTACTCGTCGTCGCCCTTGGTGTAGAGGCAGAGCCACAGGGTATAGCGGCCTGCCGGCGTGTCGGTAGTGTAGCAGACGCCGGGATCGGCGGGGGCGTTACCGGCCGCTTCTGCATCGCTGCCGGCCGCTTCATTTCCGGCGGCGGTCCGGCTGCGTTCGATCTCATCCTGACTGCGGAAGTAAAGCGAGATCTCCTTCCGCCCGATTCCGATGCAGGAATCCGGAACGGCGCCGGTTGTGTATGCCTGTGGGGTCTGCCGTAGGGCGTCTGCGACACGGATCCGGATGCAGCTGTCGGACGGAGCGGCGGCTGTGTACGGGGTCTGACCGGAAGAGGCGCAGGCTGTCTGCGGCTCATACCAGTAGATATCCTCGTTCGCCACGCCGTTGCCGCTGTATCCCCGGGGAAGCACCAGCTGCGGACGCTCAGTTACGACTGCGCCCGGATAGAATTCCCGGATGGTCTGCGCGGTATCGGCTGGCACCGGTTCGTCTTCGCGGTCCAGCCAGGGATTTAAGCCCCTGCCGTGCCAGAAATGGTTCCGGATCGTCGGAGCAACGGCCGGATCGTCCGATTCCTTCCACTCGTAGACATGGAACCGGGTTAGCGCGAAATATTTCGTTCCTTCAGAGAGCGTGACGGTGTGCCGGCCTGCCGGCAGTGTGCCCAGACGGACGCTTAAGAGATCCCGGTTGTTCAGGATGTTCTCTCTCCAGGAACCCCGGTGCTCGTCGTTGGCGTCGCTGATCAGGCGCTTCACGGCATGGCCGTCAAGACTTACGGTGACGCCGATCTCGCCGACGGAGTTCAGGGATGGGAAACGCTCGATGGTCAGGGCGTACGGGCCGGAGACGGGAAGCGTCAGTTCATAGGTCAGCGCGGCGGCCGGATCGGACAGCTCCACCAGATCGCCGCATCCGCGTCCCAGATGCGGGATGATACGGATGCCCTGCGGCCAGGAAGCGCCGTTCAGCTCCGCGGCCTCGCGGGCCTCTACGGTTACCCGGCTTACGCAGTCGGATACCGGCAGCGGACGGACCGGCGGAATGTCCCTGCTCTTTTCCGGCGAGACGGCGGCGGGGTACATGGCCGTGCGGGGCGGCGGGAAATCCTCCGGCGTGACGATGCCGTTCCATTTTCCGTTCGCCATGATATGGTTATAGTAGTACAGAAGCGCCTGCCGCGCCCGGTCGAAGTCTTCGGCCAGCCGGAAGCAGCGGTCCGCCTCGGCGTCATGGTGAAGGCCGGCCGTCAGCTGGCTTCGGTCGGCGTAGTAGTACATGGCGTTCGTATAGTAGGCCGCATGGATCCGCATCAGGACCATCTCGAAGAACGCGTCCTGCTCCCTGCGGGGCAGCTGCCGATAGATTTCATTGACTTCGTCGAACACATGACGGAGGAAACGGATCCGTCCTGCGGCGTCGTCCTGCCGTTCCGACTGGTAGAATACGCCGTTGTCCATCTGTTCGATCTTCCGCATGTTCACCACCTGGTCGAAATCGGTCAGGAGCGGTGCCAGACGGCTGCCGAAGCCGCCGGTGAAGGTGCGGTCGAGCCAGCCGGCCAGGAAGGCCGTCACATCCCGGGTGGGATCGTTTTCCTTTCCGATATTCCACGCCAGGGCGGCGTAGTAGCTCATGTGCTGCTCCAGGGGCTTGATCGCGCCGAAATTGGTTACCCAGAGCCTGCGGATGCCGTTGTCGTAGGCTTTGGACAGCTCATAACGGGTCTGTGCGGCTGGGATGGAGCAGATGAACAGGTAAGAGGCGTCCGGCGGCGCCCAGTAGGACTGGTGGTAATAGATGCCGTGGCCGCCGCTGCGCTGCCTGGCTTTGCTGTCCGGATAGCGCCTTACGTAGCCGTAATTGTCATTGGTCCAGATCAGCGTGTAGTCGTCCGGTACCGGCAGGCCGCCGTCATAGAGCGGCAGGACCTCCTTGTAGGGAACGAAGATCTTCAGCGCCTCCTTATGGGGGACTTCCTTCAGGATCTGGTCCTGGGCGCGGAAGACGTCGGTAAGAAGGGCGATCCTGGCCTTCAGCAGTTCTTCGCCGGTCAGCCCTTTCAGCGCAGCCGTATTGAAACCTGAGTCGTGAATGCCGCGCATTCCAAGCGTATAGGTTACCTCAAAGTCATGATTCTGTTCGACGCTCTCACGCCAGTATTCCAATAGTTTTTCGCGGTTTTCCCCTTCGATGGAAAAGTCATAGGAAAGGTCGGTGTAACCTTTTTTCCTCTTCCACGGTTCCCATTCGCGGTTGTTGCTGCGCATCAGCATATCGCAGTGGGAGGTGCCGATGACGATGCCCATCTTCTCGGCCAGAGCGCCGTTTTCCACGTTGGCGTTGAAGGAGTTGACGTGCATGGCCGGCCAGAGGTAGTTGCATTTCAGACGCAGAAGCAGCTCGAAGATATGGGCGTAGGTCTTCGGGCCGATGGTATCTTCTGCCATGTAGCCGACGACCCATTTTTCAAGCTCTTCTTCGTCGTTGATAAAGATTCCCCGGTACTCGACGGAGGGGTAATCCGCGAAGGTGAAGCCTTCGGCCAGTTCAAAGCGGTCCCGCTGTCTGGGCGGCACGTCGGCGAAGAAGTGCCAGGGGCTTACGCCGAGGCGTTCGCAGAATTCATAGACGGCGTAAATGGTTCCGCGGCGGTCATTTCCGCACAGATAGAGGACGCCGTTCCGCACAGCCAGTACGAAGCCCTCCTTATGGCCGGGAATGAGGGCGGCGACGGCGGAGGCGGCAATACGGGGACTTTCCGTAAGGTTCTCCCTGGTCGCCACAACGACTGTTTTGATGTCGAAGGGCCTGGGCAGGCGGAGCTCCTCCGGCATCGGACAGGTGCCGTTCTGGACGCCGAAGATACGGGCAGGGCCGGCCGCTGCGCCGTCCTCGGTGAAGCTTAAACATACTCTGCTGGCCAGCACCTTGAAGAGATCACTTTTCAGATTGACTGCGGCGATCCGGACGGCTTCCGGTTCCCGGGCGGAGCAGAGGATCTCTACGAAACCGTTTTTCGTAAACAGCATAACCATTTCCTCCTCGTAAATGGAATTAAGGACGGATTCACCGCCGGGGCGGCACCGCTTTCGCGCGACCGGGCGGGTGGATGCGTTTGCCTTTATGTTACAACAGTTTCCGGCTTTTTCCAATAGCCTGCCGCAGTATTTTTTGTTGAGGACGATATAGAAACGGACATACCGCAGGGATGCGTGTAAAAGGGAGGAACGCAAGCGGCAGACGGAGAAATTCCGATTGTCCTTCCGGTGAATTTATTGTAAAATAAGATCGATACCGGACGTGTAAGCGTCTGTAGAAACGAGAATATGATCAGACAGAACGGAGGGGCAATCGAATGGAAGTAAAAAACTGGACCTATGAGGAGATTCCGGAATTCACGGAGGAGGTGGAGGGCGCCCATATCATCCCGACCACAGGGGATGAGATCGGCGTGGCCTATCTTCATGACGTCGTCTACGCGGAGATCGACGGCGAGAAGCTGCATCTGCAGATCCTTCTGCCCTACAGCCGCAACAACCAGCAGATGGTCTGTCCCTGTGTGGTGTTCGTTCAGGGTTCCGCATGGTTTAAGCAGTATGTTTATGCAAATGTGCCTCAGCTGGCGGCGTTGGCGAAGCGGGGATATGCGGCGGCGATCGTCGAGTACCGTCATTCCGGCATAGCGCCGTTCCCGGCCCAGATCATGGATGCGAAGAACGCGATCCGCTTCCTGCGGGTCCATGCGGAGGAGTATCATATCGATCCGGAGAATATCGTGATTTCCGGCGATTCCTCCGGCGGCCATACGGCGATGTATGCGGGGATCCTGCATGACGATACGGAGTGCAGCCTGTTTCCCGGCGTGTCTGCGGAGGTGAAGGGCATCATCAACTACTATGGCAGCTGCAGCGTGATGAAGGAGGATTCCAATCCGATCCAGGTCCTTCACTGCCAGCCGGACAGCCCCGAAGGGATGGTCATGGGTCATGTGGATCTGCGGGAGCGGGAGGACCTGAAGCGAAAGCTTTCCGTGGAGTGTAATATTACGGAGGACACGGTGGTGCCGCCGGTACTGATCTTCCACGGCACGAAGGACCGGACGGTCAACTGTGAGGGCAGCGTGATCCTTTACCGTCAGCTTAGGAAATGCGGCAAAGAAGTGCAGCTGTATTTCATTCAGGGCGGCGACCACGGCGGCCCCGAATTCTGGACGGATCAGGTGCTGGATATCGTGGAGGCGTTTTTAAAGGACGTATTCAGCCGGTAGGGAAACTTGTGCGTTCTTTCCGATTGGATCATATGCCGTTCTGTGCGGATACCTCTTGCAAAGCGGGCGTCAATCAAATATGATTGATACAGAGAATTCCGCTTCAGAGGCGGCGGTTCGGACAGAAAGTCAGAAAGGAGCGTTTCATCATGGCAGTCAACAGGTATGAGAAGGAGCACTTTGCGAAGCTTCGGAAACTGGCGCCGGAATGTACGGTGCTTCTTAAGAAGAACGGCGACTTCCCGCTTCGGGAGGCGGGACCGGTCGCGCTCTACGGCAGCGGCGCGCGCTGCACGGTGAAGGGCGGCACAGGCTCCGGGGACGTGAACTCCCGGTTCTTCGCGACGGTGGAGTGGGGGCTTGAGAAAGCCGGCTTTACGGTTACCAGCAAGAGGTGGCTGGACGGCTACGACGCGGTCCGCGCCGGGGCCCATAAGCAGTTTATCGCGGATATTAAGAGGAAGGCGAAAGAGAGTCATCAGATGGCGCTCATGGCAGGCATGGGCGCGGTGATGCCGGAACCGGCGTATGAGCTGCCCATCGACGCCGAAGGGGATACGGCCGTTTACATTCTGGCCCGCAATTCCGGCGAGGGCAATGACCGCAGGCCGGAGGCGGGAGATATCCGGCTGACGGAGACGGAGATCCGGGATATCCTGGCGTGCCGCAGAAAGTACGGCCGGTTCATGCTGGTGCTGAACACAGGAGGCGTGGTGGATCTGTCCCCGGTGGCGGAGGTGGAGAACATCCTGATCCTGTCCCAGCTGGGCGCGGTGACAGGCCGTGTGCTGGCGGACCTCCTGCTTGGAAAAAGCGTGCCGTCAGGGAAGCTGACCACTACCTGGAGCGCGTGGGAGGATTACGCGGCCATTGGCGATTTCGGCGATCCGGACGAGACCAGATACAGGGAGGGCATCTATGTAGGTTACCGGTATTTCGACAGCGTCGGCAAAAAGCCCATGTTTCCGTTTGGTCACGGCCTTACCTACACGGATTTTGAACTGGGGGATGCATCCGCAGAAATCGAGGGTACAGAGGTTACAGTGTCTGTGCCGGTAAAGAATACGGGCGGCTTCGGCGGAAAGGAGGTCGTGCAGGTCTATGTCTCCGTTCCGTGGGGGAAGCTGGATCAGCCGTACCAGACGCTGGCAGGGTTTGCGAAGACCGGGCTTCTGGCGCCGGGAGAAAGTGAAACGGCAACGGTGTATTTCCGGATGGAAGATCTGGCCGGGTATGATACGGAGACTGCGGGATATATTCTGGAAGCCGGGGATTATGTTGTTCGTGTCGGAACAAGTAGCCGGAATACGGCGGCCTGCGCCGTGGTGCGGCTGGATCAGACCGTGACGGTGCGGCAGCTGCGCCATATAGGCGGAAAGCCGGATTTTGAGGACTGGAAGCCGGAAGGGCCGGTGGCAGAAGAGGTGGGGTCCGAAACTTCCCGGACGGGAAAACTGCCGGAAAACGGTTCTGTAGCAGGCAGCTCCGGCACCGGCAGTTCGGAAGCGGAACAAACGGTCAGCCAGGAAGCGGTGCAACAGGCCGGCGAGGCCCGGCCCGGCGCCCTTCCGGTTCTTCCCCTGGACGCGGCTGCATTTGCCGCCCTGACCTGGCCAAAGCCTTACGAGGCGTCGGAGGAGGCCCGCAGGAAAGCAGCCGCCCTCACCGACGAGCAGCTGATCAGCCTGTGCATGGGCAGCTTCGGCGAGGGGCTGCAGGGAATCGCCAGCGTGATCGGAAGCGCGTCTCAGAGCGTAGCGGGCGCGGCAGGCGAGACGACGGACAAGGTGGACGGCGTGCCGAATCTGATCATGGCCGACGGCCCGGCTGGGCTGCGTCTGGCGAAGCATTACGTCCGGGATAAGAAGGGCGCCCATGCCATCGGAAACGCTATGCCTGCGGGCATGGAGGAGTTTATTGGTTCTGCGCTTAAAGCCGTCATGAAGCTGCTGAGCCGGCCTCCCAAAGGAGAGGTGCAGGATCAGTACTGTACGGCGATCCCCATCGGTACGGCTCTGGCGCAGAGCTGGAACCTTAAGCTCTGCGAGGCCTGCGGCGATCTGGTAGGCGAGGAAATGGAACGCTTCGGCATTGATCTGTGGCTGGCGCCTGCATTCAATATTCACAGAAGCCCGCTGTGCGGCCGGAATTTCGAGTATTGCTCGGAGGATCCGCTGATCAGCGGTCTGGTGGGAGCGGCGATCACGAAGGGCGTGCAGAAGCATCCGGGCAAGGGCACCACGGTCAAGCATTTCTGCTGCAACAATCAGGAGACCAACCGCTACGTCTCCAACAGCCAGGTCAGCGAACGGGCCCTGCGGGAGATCTATCTGCGCGGCTTTGCGGTCTGCATCGCCGAAAGCAGCCCGGCGGCCCTGATGACCAGCTATAACCTGCTGAACGGCATCCACACTTCGGAACGCAGCGATCTGATGAAGACCCTTCTGCGGGAGGAATGGGGTTACGGCGGTCTCGTTATGACCGACTGGGTGATCGGCATGATGGGAGCGAAGGGAAAATTCCGCATGGCAAAATCGGCCCCGACCCTGGCGGCCGGCAACGACCTGTTCATGCCCGGCTCCGGCGGCGATTACAAGCTGGCGCTGGCGGCGCTTAAGGGGACGGATAAGGAATTTTCGCTGAGCCGGGAGGAAGCGGAATTCTGCGCGGCTCATGTGATCGACGCCGCATGGAAGATGAAACAATAAGCCGGATATTGCTGCCGCTGCGAGAGATCGCAGCGGCAGTTTGACCAGAACGCCGGAACGGTTTGGCCAGAACGCCGGAACGGTTTGGCCAGAACGCCGGCATGGTTTGACCAGAACGTCCGCACGGTTCTTGACAATCCGAAGCTTTCCAGTATAATTTAATTGCGCACCGGCCGCGGCTCCGGCTGCCGGAGATCGCCATGGTGTGCCCTGTAATGAATGAAATATTGAGCAGGAAAAAGGGCGGCAGTAAGCGGAAAATACGGGACAGAAGTACAGACACACTCCTGCCATGTCCGCAGCTAATGATACGAGCTTATGATACGAGGGGGAAACCAGGATGAAGAATATCACGATCTACGATATTGCCAGAGAGGCGGGCGTCTCTGCTGCGACGGTTTCCAGGGTGCTGACCAACAACGCCAACGTCCGGCCGGAGAAGAAGCAGAAGGTTCAGGCCCTGATCGAGAAATATAATTTCAAGCCCAACGCCATGGCCAAAGGCCTGTCCGATACGAAAAGCAAGGTCATCGGGATCATGGTCGCCGACGTGCGCAACCCGTTCTACGCGGAGGTGTTCGTGGCCTGCGAGCAGGCGGCGGAGAAGGCCGGCTATACGGTGCTTCTATGCAATTCCCTGGGCGAGACGGACCGGGAGAAGCAGCAGCTGGAGCTGTTCTATGAGCAGCGGGTCAGCGCCGTGATCCAGCTGGGAGGCCGGGTGGACGACCTGGTCAGCGATACGGATTACGTGGAGATCGTGAATCAGTTCACCAGCAATATCCCTGTGGTGGTCAACGGCAAGCTGGACGGAACCCTGTGCTATCAGGTGCAGATCGACGCCGTGAAGGCGATGGACCTTCTGATGGAGCATCTGATCGACCTCGGCCACCGGCGGATCGCCCTGGCAAGCGGACGGCTGAACGTGCTCTCTACCTTCGAGAAGTACCAGCGGTATAAGCAGATCCTGAAGAATTACCGGATCGATTTCCGGGACGAGTATGTGGTCGCGGGCAAATACAACTACTACGGCGGCTACGAGGCGATGGAGAAGCTGTTTCAGTGTGAGGAGCTTCCGACCGCGGTGATCGCGATCAACGACTATGCGGCCCTCGGCATCATGCACAGCATTCAGGAGCACGGGCTTCGGATCCCCCAGGACATCGCAGTTGCCAGCTATGACAATACGCAGCTGTCGGAGCTGCTTTCCCCCAGACTGACCAGCGTGGATTATCAGTACGACGTCTTCGGAAGCCGGCTGGTAGAGGCCGCGGTCACGGCGTCGGAGGGCGGAGAGGTATCAAGGGTGCAGATGGTGACGCCCAAGCTGATGGTGCGGGAGAGCACGGTGTCGGAAGCCGGTAATCTGTAGACTGTGGGAACGCAGTTGAAAGCAGACAGCATGTCCTGCAGTCTTCAGAGATTTCACACCGCTTTGCGGAGCTTGCTGGGTTTTTGCGGTTGTAGCTTACAGCTTGCTCTGCAGCCTTCAGAGATTTCACACCGTTTCGCGAAGCTGTCCGGGGTTTTGTGGCTGTAGCTTACAGGTGGCTCTGCAGCCTTCCATAATACCCCTCGGATCCGTCGGATCGAAGGAGTTTGACACTCTTTGATGAAACCGATTTCAGAAATGCGGCCGCATTTTGCTTTCGTTTGAAACGGTGAGTCGTCGGGATTTCCCAAAAGAACGATTTCTTTTTGTGAGCACTGCACAATTATTACGTGCAGTGCTTGTCTATTTTTTATAAAACAGCAATTCCCTATTGACAATAAGGCACATAGTGCTTATAATCATGTGAATGAAATGGGTTTCAAAACAGAAATTTGCCTAGGAGGCGGATCGATGAGGAGCAGAAGGGGTACATACGGTCTTGCCATGCTGACGGCAGCGGCGATGCTTGCAGGGTGCGCGGCGGGAGGCGGAGGCGCAGGATCCCGAGCCGGAGGCGGAACGGAAGCGTCCGGCAGCGCGCAGTCCGTCGGAGAGGATGCGGCCGGAGCGAGTACGGCCGGCGGTTCGTCCCTGGAGACCGGCGGGTCTGCGGAGACGGAGGCGGCGCCCGATCTGTGGAAGCTCCATACGACGGAGGAGCTGATGGCGGTCGATTACCTGCTGTACCGCGTGAACTGCGGCGCCGCAGAGGATGCCGGCGGCGAGACGGGCCTATACCAGACGGTGGCGGATCAGCCTTACGGGGCGGACGCCGGGACCGGGAAGCAGTGGGGCTACCGTCCCGCAGACGGGATGGAAGCGGTGGAGGACGATACGGGAGAGGATCTGACACGGTACCGCTGGGAGATCCGGGAAGACGCCGAATACGACGCGGAGCAGACCGGCTTCTATTATGATTTTGAGGTTCCGCGCGGCACCTACGAGGTCACGCTGGGCTTCTATAATCCCTTCAGCGCCAGAAAGCTGACGGCGGAGGCGGAGGGCCAGACGGTGATGGAGGATCAGAAGATCCTCAAGTATCAGCTGACGGAGAACACGTTCAGCACCGCGGTCAGCGACGGAAGCCTTCAGCTGAAGGTCTATAACCCGGACCGGGGCAGGGACGCGATGAAGAACCCGGTCTTAAGCTACATTCTGGTGCGGGCGGTGCCCGATTACACGGCGGATCTGCTAAAGCAGCTGCTTAAGCAGACGGCGACTGGCGAGAATGTGGCGCCGGGGCGGCAGACGCCGCGATACACGGCGGCGAGCTATGAAGCCTTTACGGAGCAGTACCGGGCGGCCGAAGCCCTCGCGCAGAAGGACGGCGCGGCGGAGGAGGAATACCGCATGCAGTATACGGCGCTGAAGAACGCCTACGAAGGATTGGAGGAGATCAGGGTGTATGATTCTTTTTTACCGGGTAAGAAATGGACGGACGACGAGGGGAATCTGATCCAGGCCCACGGCGGCCAGGTGCAGCGGCTGACGGTTACGGATCCCGCCACCGGGCAGACGGCGGAGAAATGGTGGTGGGTCGGCGAGGATAAGACCAACGGCTCCTCCCGCAGCGGCATCTGTGCCTACAGCTCCGACGATCTGTACAACTGGCATTACGAGGGGATCGTGATGCGGAACGTGGAGAGCCGGGCCCAGCTGGATGAAGAGGAATATTTCACCAGCCTGTACGCGGATTACACACCGGAGCAGAAGGACCGCGTATTCGCCTGCCTGGATGCGAAAAGCGCGATCATCGAGCGGCCGAAGCTCATTTTCAACGAGAAGACCGGCCTGTATGTCCTCTGGTTCCACGCGGACGGACCGACGGAGACGAGCGATTCCTCCTACGCGGCGGCCTGCGCGGGCGTCGCGGTGAGCGATACGCCGTACGGACCGTTCCGGTTCATCGACCGCTACCGGCTGAATACCTGCCCGCCGGATCAGGAGGATTTCCATCCGCAGAGCAAGGGAATGGCCAGGGATATGAACCTGTTCGTAGATGAGGACGGCACGGCGTATATCATTTATTCCAGTGAAGAGAATCTGACCCTTTACATATCGAAGCTGAACGACGAGTACACCTATCTGGCGGTTCCGCCTGAGCAGGCGGTTTACCGAAGAGATTACATCCGGCTGTTCCCGGGAGCCCAGCGAGAGGCGCCGGCGCTGTTTGTAAGGGACGGCGCGTATTATCTGATGACCTCCGGCTGCACCGGCTGGGCGCCGAACCAGGCCAGGTATTACCGGGCGGATTCGGTGCTGGGCGAATGGGAGAACTGCGGAGACCCCTGCGTGGGAGACGAAAACCACACGACCTTCGAGTCGCAGAGCACCTGTATCTTCCGGGCCGGCGACAGCTACATCTATATGGGAGACCGGTGGAACAGCGAGGATCTGAAGAATTCCCGCTATATCTGGCTTCCGGTCGAGTTCGACGATGCAGGAGGCATGAGCATCTCCTATACGGACGAATGGAAGCTTCCGTGAGCGGAGGAAGGGCATGTGAAAGGCGAAGCGTATCGGCGGGCCGCCAACGGCCGCAGGACGGCCGGCGAAGAGATCCGGCGGCTGTCGGTGAGGCTTAAGCGGCAAGGCCGCAGATACGAAGCGGCTGAGGAAGAGAACGGCAGCAGGCCCGCGCGGCCGGTCATTGCGGCAGCGGCGCGGGAACACGGCGAATAAAGGAAAGGCATGGACTCGATATGAGAAACGATGAGAGATCTGGATGGAAGAAAGTAGCGGCGACCCTGACTGCGGCTGTACTGTCCGCGGGCGTCGGGACTCTGGCCCCTGCCATGACGGCGTATGCAACGGAAGCCGGAGCCGAGGATGTGGTCGACGGACTTCTGGATGTGATCCACGATACCGTGACGTATGAGGACTATCTGGCAGCCCACGACGGGGCGGCTTATCCGGATGCGGAGATCACGATAAACGGCGCAGATTATAAGGAAGCTTCCGACGGCTTTACGGCCGACGCGGACGGGCTGAACACGCTGGAGGACGGCAGCGTCACCTATGAGGCGGATGTGAAGGAAGCCGGCTTCTATAACATTTACTTAAATTATTATCCCACCGAGGGCAAGAATAACGCTATTGAGCGGGAGCTTTACATCAACGGGGAGATCCCCTTCGAGAACGCCCAGTATCTGGAATTCACCAGGATCTGGGAGGACGCGGAGGAGATCCGGCGGGATTCCCGGGATAACGACGTGCGGCCCAAGCAGAAGGAAGCGGGACAGTGGATGTCCGCTTACCTGGCCGACAGCGACGGCTACTATCAGGATTCTTTCCGGTTCTATTTCGACAAGGGCGTCAATACGATCACCCTGGTGTCCACCAAGGAGCCGATGAAGATCGGAAGCATCGTTTTAAAGCAGGAAGCGGCGCTGCCGACCTACGCCGAGTACCTGGCAGCCCACGGCGACGCGGCCCAGGTGAGGACGGAGGAACCGATCCGGATCCAGGGCGAGGACGTGCTTTACAAGTCGGATTCGACGCTGTATCCGATCGCGGACCGTACCTCTCCGCTGTCGGAGCCGTACAGCCCCAGCAAGACCAGGCTGAACGTGATCGGCGGCGCCAACTGGAAGCAGGTGGGACAGTGGCTGACCTGGGAGATCGAGGCTCCCTACGACGGAATGTATGAGATCGCCCTGCGCTACCGCCAGAACATCAACACCGGCGTGACGGTGGTGCGTTCCGTCCTGCTGGACGGAGAGCTTCCCTTTGAGGAAGCCAGGGAGTGCAAATTCTATTACAACAACGACTGGCAGGTCGTCCCCCTGGGGATCGAGGACGGGGATCCGTTCCAGTTCTATCTGACGGCCGGAACCCACACGCTTCAGATGAAGGTCAGTCTGGGCGAGGAGATGTCGGAGATCATCCGCCGGACAGACGTGTGCATCTCGGAGCTGAACCGGGCTTACCGGCAGCTTCTGATGGTGATCGGCAGCTCGCCGGATACCATGCGCGACTACCAGCTGACGACCAGGACGCCGGAGGCGCTGGCGATCCTGAAGGAGCAGTATGAGAATATCAGCGAGATCCGCCGGATGGTGGATGATTATATGAAGGGAACGGCCAGCAGCTCCACCGCCACGGTGGACAATCTGGTCAACCAGCTGGAGCGGATGACCGAGGATCCCAGGACCATAGCCAGACAGTGGTCCGCCTTCAAGGACAACATCGTGTCCCTGGGTTCCTGGCAGCTGTCCATGAAGGAGCAGCCCCTGGAGATCGATTATCTCCTGCTGGGGCAGCCCGGCATGAAGCTTCCGAAGGCCGAAGCCGGCTTCCTTCAGAAGGCGGTTCATGAGATCAAACAGTTCGCGGCCAGCTTCGTGGAGGACTACGACAGCATCGGCGAGGTCTACGAGGGAGAAGCCCTTCAGGTATGGATCCTGGCCGACGGCAGCAACGTCACCAGCATGACGGGCGGCGGCCGCGATCAGGCCACGGTCATCAAGGATCTGGTGGACAACTACTTCGTACCGGAGGAGAACATCCCGGTGAACGTCAAGCTGGTCAATAAGGACGTGCTTCTGTCTGCGACCCTGGCCGGCGAGGGCCCGGATGTGGCCCTGAACGTGGCCGGCGTGGAGCCTGTCAATTACGCGCTCCGCAACGCGGTCGTCGATCTGACCCAGTTTGAGGATTTCGACGAGGTCAGAGGGTGGTTCCACGACGAGGCGCTGACCCAGTTCACCTTCAACGGAGGCGTCTACGCGCTGCCGCAGACCATGTCCTTCCACGTGATGTTCTACCGGGCGGATATCCTGAAGGATCTGGGTATCGAGATCCCCAGGACCTGGGACGATTTCTACGAGGCGCTGGCGGTGATCCAGAAGAATAACATGAACATCGGCATCACGCCGGATTACACCACCTTCGCCATGTTCCTCTATCAGCACGGCGGCCAGTACTATTCCGATGATTCCAGACAGAGCGGTCTGGAGACGGAGGAGGCCATCGACGCCTTCAAGCAGTGGTCCGGCAATTATGTCAACTACCGGATGCCGGTCACCTTCGATTTCGCCAACCGGTTCCGTACCGGCGAGATGCCGCTGTCCATCGGAGACTACACGCAGTACAATTACCTGTCCGTGTTCGCGCCGGAGATCCGCGGCCTGTGGGGCTTCACGGTTGTGCCGGGCTACGAGCGGGAGGACGGCACCCTGGATCACAGCGTGTCCACCTGGGAGACCGGAGCCATCATCATGGAGACCAGCGACCAGCAGCAGGAGGCGTGGAAGTTCCTCAAGTGGTGGATGAGCGCGGACACCCAGTCCAACTACGGCAATGAGATCGAGAACGTCCTGGGCGTCTCCGGACGTGTGGCCACCGCCAACATGGAGGCCCTGTCCAATCTTCCCTGGTCCAACCGGGATTACCGTCAGCTGACGGCGGAGCTTCAGTGGGTGAAATCAATCCCGCAGGTTCCGGGCGGCTACTACACGGAGCGCAATATCAAGAATGCGTTCTACACGGTGTACAACAACAACGAGGATCCCAGGGAGACCCTGCAGGATATCGTGAAGACCATCAACACAGAGATCGACGCCAAGCGGAAGGA
>CANQME010000087.1 GCA_947624815.1 uncultured Lachnospiraceae bacterium
GGCAGGTAGTAGTTCATCATGGAGAACATGCCCTTCTTCATCTCGCCGCCGTACCAGGTGTTCAGGATGACCTGCTCGCGGCTGGAGATGTTGAAGACGACTGCGGTCTCGGAGTTGAGGCCCAGCTCCTTGTAGTTCTCTACCTTCGCCTTGGAAGCGTTGTAAATAACGAAATCCGGCTCGAAGTTCTCAAGCTCCTCCTCGGAAGCCTGGATGAACATGTTCTTGACGAAATGAGCCTGCCAGGCTACCTCCACGATGAAGCGGATCGCCATGCGGGTGTCCTTGTTGGCGCCGCAGAACGCATCCATGACATACAGCTTCTTGTTGGACAGTTCCTTGACGGCCAGATCCTTGACGGCCTTCCAGGTCTCCTCGGAAGCCGGATGGTTGTCGTTCTTGTAAGCGTCGGAGGTCCACCATACGGTGTCCTTGGAATTCTCGTCCATGACGATGAATTTGTCCTTGGGGGAGCGGCCGGTGTAAACGCCTGTCATAACGTTCACCGCGCCCAGTTCGCTTAACTGGCCCTTGTCATAGCCTTCCAGCGTGGGATCCATCTCCGCCTCGAACAGATACTCGTAGGAGGGATTGTAAACGATCTCAGTGGTTCCAGTGATGCCATACTTGGTTAAATCCGGAGTTGCCATGATACATCTTACCTCTTTTCTTTAAAATATATGGTTGGTAGGTTGCCGTGTTGCTATGTGATAAGTCCTGGTATACAAGACCAAACCTTCCACTAATCCTATATTATACATGATAAAGCAAGAAAATCAACCATAATTTGCCGGATTGTTTAAATTTCAGTACAATCCCGGCGGCACGGGAGGGGACTGGAAAGAGGCTGCAAAGGCAGGTGATTTCCTGTGCGGTTATAAGACTTGCGGGCAGGTGAGCTGTTGTGAGGATGGATCAGAAAATACGGAGCAGAGAAGACGCGGAACGTGAAAAAACACCGCATTTAGCGGTTGATGTTATCAGAGAAATGTGGTAATATCTGGGGAGCCGGACAGGCGGACCGGATCAGCCGGCTGCCGGGATGTCCGGCGGTTTAAGCGGAGGAATAATTCCATGTCACAGAAACAGAAGAAACAACCCTTTCCCTGGCGCACCTTTCTGCCGAGCCTGGCTGCGGTGGCGATCCCGATCGCCCTTCAGAACCTTCTGACGACCACGGCCAGTATGATCGATACGATGATGGTAGCGCCCCTGGGCGAACTGTCGGTGGGCGCTCTGGGTCTCTGCGCCCAGTTCTCGTCGCTGATGTTCTCCGGCTACTGGGGCTTCGTCGGGGGCGGGATGCTTTTCATATCCCAGTACTGGGGCTCGAAGGAGGACGACGGCATCGAGCGCTCCTACGGCATGACGCTGATGTGCATGATGGCGGTGGCCGCGGTCTTCGGCTGTCTGGCGATCTTCGCGCCGGAACAGATCATGCGGCTTTATACCGATAAGGAAGCGATCCGCGAGATCGGCGCCCAGTATCTTCATATCGTGGGCGCGGCCTATTTTCTCCAGATCCTTTCCATGGCCATGAGCTGTCTTCTGCGGGCCACGGAACGGGTCCGGATCCCGATGATCGCGTCGGTCGCCTCGGTGGCGACGAACATGTTTCTGAACTGGGTTTTCATCTATGGTCATTTCGGACTGCCCGCCATGGGCATCCGCGGAGCGGCCCTGGCCACCACCTGCGCGGCTGCCGTGAACGTGGCCATGATCTATCTGCTGGCGTGGGGAACCGGATATCCGTATCTGTTCCGGGTACGGGGACATTTTAAGTGGACAGGACGGCAGCTGAAGGCGTATTTTATCAAATGTTTCCCGATCATCTGCAACGAGGTGCTGATCGGCGTCGGCAACATGCTGATCAATGTGACGCTGGGCCGCCAGCCGGAGCATGTAATCGCTGCCCTGGCCGTGTTCCGCACAATGGAGGGACTGATCATCGGCTTCTTCGCCGGCTTCTCCAACGCCGCCTCGATCCTGGTGGGCAAGTGCGTCGGCGCGGGAGAGCTGGATACGGCCTACGAACGGGCGAAGCGGTTGGTCTATCTGTGCAGCGGCGTGATCGTCGTGGCGAATCTGCTGGTGCTCCTTGTGCATAAGCCTCTGCTGACGGCCATGAGCCTGTCCGGCGAGTCTTATCAGGCGGGCCTTCGGATGCTGCTGATCTATGCGGTGGTATCGGTGATCCGTATGGGAAACTGGATGCAGAACGACACCTACCGGTCCTCCGGCGACGCGGTATACGGGACGGTTCTGGAGATTGTGTTCATGTACGTTATGGTGCTGCCGTGCGTTCTGGGAAGCGGCTTTCTATTGAAACTGCCCTACTGGGTGATCTTCACCTGCTGCTATATCGACGAGCCGGTGAGGTATATCCTGATGCAGATCCACCTGTATTCCGGCAAATGGGTGAAGCCGGTGACGGATCTGGGAATGGCGGCGCTGCCGGCGTTTCGCGAAAAACACGAGAGACGGCGCGCAGGTCAGGCGTAACAGCCGGCACCACAGGTTACCTACCGTCCGGACCGCATATTTTTGCGTGCGGTCCGGACGGTATTTTGCGTTTTGATATGGCGGTTTCCGTGGGATTATGCTACAATACAAATAGTTTTTCCGGAGGAGGTCATTTTTCATGAAAGTATTGATGCTGAACGGTTCCCCGCACGCCCGGGGCAATACGTATCTGGCGCTGCACGAGATGGAGAAGGAGTTTGAGAAGGCCGGGATCGAGACCGAGCTGATCTGCATCGGCAACCAGGATATCCGAGGCTGCATCGCCTGCAATTCCTGCTACAGGAACGGCAAATGCGCATTTAACGACGCGGTCAACGAGCTGGCGCCCAAGTTCGAGGCGGCGGACGGCCTGGTGGTGGGAAGCCCGGTGTATTACGCGTCCGCCAACGCCACGCTGGTCGCGTGCCTGGACCGGCTGTTCTACAGCACCGGCTTTGACAAGACGATGAAGGTCGGAGCGGCTGTCGCTGTCGCGCGCCGCGGCGGACTGTCGGCTACCTTTGACGAGCTGAACAAGTATTTTACCATCTGCGGGATGCCGGTGGCTTCCAGCCAGTACTGGAACAGCGTTCACGGCCGTACGCCCGGCGAGGCGGAGCAGGACGGCGAAGGAATGCAGACGATGCGGACCCTGGCGCGGAATATGGCGTTTCTGATGAAGAGCATCGCGCTTGGGAAGGAGAAATACGGACTGCCGGAGACAGAGGAGCGGGTATCGACGCATTTCATCCGGTGAAGCTGTGTGATGGGAGAGAAATCTCCGCACTGAGAAAGGGGTAGATCAAAATGAATAAACTGGCGATTTTTCTGGCGGACGGATTCGAAGAGATCGAGGGACTGACCGTAGTGGATCTCTGCCGGCGCGCCGGTCTGGATATCACGATGGTGTCCATTCAGGACACGACTGCGGTGAATGGGTCCCACGGCATCCGTGTGACGGCGGATCAGGTACTTTCGGAGACGGATTTCAGCTCCATGGAAATGCTGATCCTGCCCGGCGGCAAGCTGGGAACCATTAATCTGGAGAAGTGCGGGCCGCTGATGGAGCAGGTCGACGCATTTTATAAAGAAGGGAAATACGTAGCCGCGATCTGCGCGGCGCCCAGCATCCTGGCCCATCGGGGGATCCTGACAGGGAAGAAGGCGTGCTGCTATCCCACGTTTGAGTCCCATCTGACGGAAGCGAACGCGGAGCTGGTCCGCGAGCCGGCGGTAATTGACGGTACGGTAATTACCGGCCGTGGCATGGGCTGTTCGATCCCGTTCGGCCTGGCGATCATCACCGCGTGCTGCGGGCAGACGAAGGCGGATGAGATCGCTGCGCAGATCGTGTACCGGTGACGGAGGTTTTTCTATGTCACTATGGCCGGCGGCCTGATGCCGGAGCATAACTGCAGGTTCGAATATGTGAAGGCGCTGAACGACAGCTTCCCGGGAATCCCGGAAACGGAGTATTACTATGCGGATCAACTGGATATCGCCGGCGTGGACGCGGAGGCGCGGCTCAGGGAAGCGATGGAAAGGGGCGCCGTAAGCTGAACTGCAGATCAGGATGGGGGGAATAAAGGATGTATGAAAAATATCCGCAGATCGACGCGTACCGAACAGGGCAGAATATCAAACGGATCATGCTGTTTCAAGGCTATACGGTGCGGGATATCCAGGCGTATCTGTCCCTGTCGGTTCCGCAGACGGTCTATCGGTGGTTCGAAGGACGGAACCTTCCGTCGATTGATAATCTATACGCGCTGAGCGGGCTGTTTCGTGTGCCGCTGGACGAGCTGGTCGCGGGCGACCGGGAGAAGCTTCCGGCCGTGCCCGACCGCCGCCTGACCGCCTATTACCGCAGCTTTCGTCTGCCGCTGGCGGGGTAGGACCGCTATGCGATGAGGTTCTGGAGCAGGATCATTGGAAACTTAACTGTATTTTTGGAGAATGAGAACCGGCTTTTGAAGGGAGAACTGGCAGAAATCAAGCAAACAAATGTTCGACAAAAGCGGTGAGGTATGTTATAATAAGGGGGAAACAGAGTGAGACCATCTGAAAGATTTACGGAGATTACTTCACAAACTGGTCTCTATAATATTCAAGCTATCGATAATGTCCCGTCCATTATGCGGAGAGGCTTGTTATCGAATGAAAGAGCAAGTAGAATTAATCATGTATCGATTGCAATGAATGAGGTGCAAGCTCGGAGAGACCGGGTCGGAATTCCAAATGGTCTGAAATTACACCAGTATGCAAATTTGTATTTTGATCCGTGGAATCCGATGTTGTCAAGAAAGAGAAGTCAAAATGAAGAAATTTGTATCCTGAAATTTGATAGAACGGTTTTAGATTTGGAAGGAGTTATTTTATCAGATCGAAATGCTTCTAGTGCTTATGCAGCTTTTTATGGAGCGAAAGCAGGATTGGAGAAAATTGATTTTGACTTAGTTTATGCCAGATATTGGACGGATAATGATTATTATGAACAGTGCAGAAGAAAATCTATCAAATGTGCGGAAGTCCTGGTGCCTTATTGTATATCGTTTGATTATGTTGTTTGTGCAGCAGTTGTGAATAAAGATTCAGCAAACAGGTTGAGGGCAACTGGGTTTGACAGAGATATATTCATTAAGCCGGGAGTGTTTTTTTAGGAGATGATAGTATGAAAATAATGATTGGGAATATTTTCGAAAGTAAATGTTTAACTATCGTCAATACGGTGAATTGCGTGGGCGTAATGGGAAAAGGTATTGCATTTGAATTCAAAAAAAGATATCCGGAGATGTTTTCAGACTATGTGAAACGGTGCAGCTTTGGTCAAGTTAAAACCGGAACGCCTTACGTTTTTGATAATAATGATGGTACGAAAATACTGCTTTTTCCGACAAAAGATCATTGGAGATCGCCTTCCAGACTGTCTTTTGTTGTAGAGGGATTAGATTGGTTTATTGAGAACTATGAGAAATATGGAATTACCAGCATCGCGTTTCCGCCGTTGGGATGTGGTAATGGAGGATTAACATGGGAAGTAGTTGGTCCTGTTATGTATCAGAAATTATGTAAACTCCCAATTGAAATTGAGATTTATGCGCCGTTTGGTGTGAGTAAAAATGAACTTACAGACGAATTCTTGTCGAAAACAGTTATTCAAGATGATATTTTGGGAAAGAATAATTTAAAAGTTAATCCTAAATGGTATTTGATACTGGAGGCCGTGCGAGAGCTCAATGAAAGAAGATATTCATTAAAAGTCGGCAGAACGATTTATCAAAAGATATGCTATGTGATAACGAGAAATGGAGTGAATACAGGATTTACTTTTTCAAAAGGAAACTATGGACCATATTCTACTGGTGTTAAAGACTCTATCACTGCCTTGGCAAATGCTAATTTGATTATAGAGCAAACGCTGGGGAGAATGGTTTCGCTGAGGGTATCGGATGATGTGGTTATACATGAAGAAAAGTTTAGTCCAGAAGAATGGCTCGCTATGAAAAAAACAGTAGACTTGTTTGGCAGAGTTAAAAGCACTGATCAGGCAGAGATGATAGCAACTGTTTTATATGCATATGATGAGTTGAAGAATGAAAAGCAAGTGATAAGTGATAAGGATGTATATGATTTTGTTATGTCCTGGAAACCCCATTGGGAGCAAGAAAAAAATTATGAAGTGTGCGATACAATTCATAATCTTGCAATGCTTTCGCTTATTTCGGTATCCCATAGTGATTTGTTGATGGATACTATGGAAGTGTGAAAAGAGTCAGTGGAGAGACTTCCGCTTTGATAAGTTGTTAGCTGGTGATTATAAGCCAGATTGCCTATTACCGCAGCTTTCGTCTGCCGCTGGCGGGGTAGAGGGGCGGATCGTGTCCGGGGTTATTTTATAGTTTCGCTTCAATGACAAATGACGAATCTTCTCTTAAAATGGTCTTATACGGCAGTCGGGAATGCTGCCGGGCCAGACTGTTTTAGGAGAAGGTTTTTTATTGTACAAAAGCGGGGTCAAAGTTTTAACAGGGAAAGGATGGGATTGGTCATGGAGAAGAGAAAACTGGCATCCGTACAGTATGTGCATCATATCACCCCGATTGAAGGCGCGGACCGGATCGAATGTGTTCATGTGCTGGGCTGGCAGTGTGTCGCGAATAAGGGGCAGTTTCATGTCGGGGATAGCTGCGTTTATATGGAAGTGGATTCCTTCCTGCCGGTCTGCGAGCGGTTTGAGTTCCTCAGAAGCAGCAGTTTCAGAAATTCAGAGATTCTGGGAGAGGGTTTCCGGCTTAAAACACAGCGTTTCCGCGGGCAGATCTCTCAGGGGCTGGTGCAGCCTCTTTCGATTCTGCCGGATGGCGACTATCATCCGGGAGATGATGTGACGGAGATCTTGGGTGTCCGTAAATGGGAGACTGAGGAGCGTGTGACGAGCAGCGGAACCGTGATCGGGGATTTCCCGGCGGGAATTCCGAAGACGGATGAGCTGCGGGTACAGTCGTATCCGGAGCTGATCGAAGAATTCAGGCAGGCGCCGGCATATTACATCAGCACGAAGATGGATGGGACCAGCGTCACGATGTACTGGCGGGAAGGACATTTCGGAGTCTGCGGCAGAAATTTCGAATATGCAGACGATGGGAAATGCGCCATGTGGCGGTATGCACATGAGCACAGAATTCCGGAGAGATTTGCGGAGCAGCATCTGCCTGATATCGCGATCCAGGGAGAATTCTGCGGCGCCGGTATTCAAAAGAATCGCCTGAAGCTGGTAAAGCCGGAATGGTATGTCTTTACTGTGATCGATCTGAATACGCGCAGACGGTATCCGCTTCATCAGATGCGTGATCTCTGCGGGCAGATAGGGCTCCAGATGGTGCCGGTGGAAGAAGAAGGAACGGAATTTCCTTACAATAATGTCGGGGAGCTTCTGGAGCGGGCCAGGGGGAAATATCCTTCCGGCATGAACAAGGAAGGAATCGTGATCCGACCGACGGAACCGGTGTACTCGAAGACAACAGAGGGACCATTGTCGATGAAGGTGCTGAATAACGACTATCTGCTGAAGGAGTAAGGAGCGATGAGAGAAGAGAAGGCTGCTCCGGAAGGAAGGTTGTTTGTGATCGGCTTGGATATGGAGGGGCGGACGGCAGAGGATATCGCGGCGGACGCAGTGGAGCGGATTACTTGTTTATTATTCAGGTACTTGACGAGAAGTATTTGCTTGTGAAACAGATATGGGTAAGAATACAGAGGTTTCACATAGTAAAGGATTTTTGCACCGATAATCCATGTTGCAGATACGCAGATAAGAGTCTTGGTTAGTACTTTGTTTAAGTGCAGGCTGAGACTCTTTTTTATTAGCAAATATTACCTTAGCAAGTATTATTTTAGATCGATAGTTATTGATTTGCTGATGATTGTTATTGATTTGCTGATGATTGTGTTGATTATTTCACGATATTGTCGTATTATATTAATTAGATGATAAATAGCAGATAATTAGCAAGCCGAGATTATTAGTGGAGGTGTTTTTTGGCTGTTAGATATGATAGGCTTTTTCACTTGTTGATAGATAAGAAAATGACAAATGCACAGTTAGCTGAAAAGGCACAGGTAAGTGCAAATATTATTTCTCGATTAAAAAAAGACCAATATATTTCTATGGAGAGCATTGAAAAGCTTTGTAATGCGTTAAACTGTGGTCTTGATGATATCATGGAATTCGTTAAGGACGAATGATGGAACAAGAAAGAATGAATATGGTGTTTATACTCCACAACTTCCGATAATATTTTTTATCTGGAACAAAAATACGAATGAAAGGGCGGACGCTTGCATGGAAGTTATTCCAAAATCACAAATGTCTGAAGAAGACATCAAGCTCCAATATATTACGCCGGCGGTAGTATCCAAATGGAATATTAAGCATATTTCTATGGAAACCAAAATCACAGATGGTCGAGTTAATTTGAAAGGCAATATCGTTTTTAGAGAAAAACCTAAACGAGCGGATTATATTCTTTATTTGAACGCAAATAACCCGATTGCCATTATAGAGGCGAAAGATAATAATCATTCCATATCTCATGGACTTCAGCAGGCTATGTTGTACGCCCAGATGATAGATGTACCATTCGCGTATAGCTCAAATGGTGATGGTTTTGCAGAGCATGACTTTCTGACCGGGTTAGAGCGTACTTTTGGACTGGACGAGTTCCCTACAGAGCAGGAGCTTGTATTGCGGTTTCAATCAGAATCTAATGGTGGAGTCGGCATGTCATCTGCGCAGAAAGTCATTATGGATCAACCTTATTTCAGTAGCCAGTCAACGTATCCTCCCCGCTATTACCAGCGTAATGCTGTCAACCGCACTGTTGATGCGATTGCAAGGGGGAAAGACCGTATTTTATTAGTGATGGCTACCGGGACAGGCAAAACATATACCGCGTTTCAAATCGTTTACCGTCTTTTGAAAAGTGGGATGAAAAATAAAATATTATATCTTGCTGACCGAAATAACTTGGTGGATCAGTCTATTCAGCAAGATTTTGCGCCATTGGAAAAGGTGATACATAAAGTAAATTTCGCTAAGGATGACCCAAGAACCATAACTTCTTATCAAGTGTATTTCTCTCTTTATCAGCAGTTAGCTGGTGGCAATGACGACAATGAAGATGAGGAAGAGAATGCGTTGGCGAAATTGAGTCAGCTGTTTCGCCCTGATTTTTTTGACCTTGTAATTGTTGATGAGTGTCACAGGGGTTCGGCAAAAAAAGAAAGCAGTTGGAGAAAAATTCTTGAGTATTTTTCTTCCGCCACGCAAATTGGTATGACAGCTACCCCAAAGGAAACAAAATATATTTCCAACATTGACTATTTCGGCGAGCCAATTTACACATATAGTTTAAAAGAGGGAATTGAAGATGGTTTTCTTGCACCATTTAAGGTCATCAATATCATGACCGACATCGGAGAAGGCTGGCGTCCACGCAAGGGTCAACGGGATATTTACGGCAACGTAATTGAGGATCGTATTTATACAAATAGCGACTACGATTATAACATCATCATTGAAGATAGAATCGAACAGGTTGCTGCCGAGATTACTCGTTATCTGAAAAGCACCGACCGGATGGCTAAAACCATTGTGTTTTGTCCTACAGAGGATGCGGCAGAGCGGATGAGAGCGGCGCTTGTAAACCAAAACTTTGATTTGGTGAAAGAGCATCCTGACTATGTAGTTCGTATAACAGGAAGCGATGATTATGGAAAGAGCAAGCTGGGCTATTTTATTTCCGTTTCGGAAAAGTATCCTGTGATTGCCACTACATCGAAATTGCTCTCTACTGGTTCAGATTGTAAAATGACAAAACTTATCGTTTTGGATGAAATGATTGGCTCCATGACAGAGTTTAAGCAGATCATTGGGCGAGGGACACGACTGCGGGAGAAAGATGGGAAAACCCATTTTGTGGTGATGGATTTTCGCAATGTAACAAGGTTATTCGCAGATCCGGATTGGGACGGGCCGATCGAAATCGACGAGAACTATAATCCTCAAAAAGGCGGGAATGGGACTCCCTTATATCCGGGACGGGTTGACCCACCAAGTCCTCCAGACTTCCCTGAAAGTAAACCGAAGCCTTTTGTTGGGAAGGATGGATGTAAGGTGGAGATTATCTATAAAACCGTATCTATTTATGATGTAAATGGCAAATTGCTCAGGCAGGAAAGCATCGTTGATTACACGAAAGAAAATATTCTTGGTGAGTATGCTTCCTTAGACCGCTTCATACGTGAATGGTCTGCGGAGAAAAAGAAAGAAAAAATCAAAGAGCTGTTTTTAGAACGTGGCATCAATCTTGAAACTTTGAAGTCGGAACAAGGGATGTTGGGTGTAGATGATTTTGACTTCATTTGCCATATTGCGTTCGACAAGAAACCACTGACACGGAGAGAACGTGCTGAAAATGTACAGAAAAGCGATTTCCTGAGTAAATACAGCGGAGCAGCCAGAGAGGTCCTTGAGGCACTCCTTGAAAAGTATAAGAATACCGGTATCTATGAGATTGAAAAAACAGAGATTTTGAAACTCGATCCATTTTTGAAAATGGGGAAGCCGTCGAAGATCGCATCCTATTTTGGAGGCAAGGACGGGTATCTTCGGGCTGTCCAGGAACTGGAACGGGCAATTTATCAAGGGAGCGTGGCATAAATGAGCAATTTATCAACTTTTGTAAAGCGCCTTCGGGATATTATGCGCAATGATGCCGGTATCAATGGAGATGCTCAGAGAATTGAACAAATCGCGTGGATGCTTTTTTTGAAGGTATACGATGCAAAGGAGGCAGACTGGGAGTGGGATGATGAGGAATATAAGTCTATAATTCCATCCGAGTGCAGATGGAGAAATTGGGCACATGACGAAACCGGAAAAGGCATGACAGGTGACGCGCTTTTGTCTTTTGTGAATAATACTCTCTTTCCCATACTGAAAGGAAATGACTTCAAGGATTCTGATGGACGTATTTTGATAAAGGGTATTGAGGTGACCGCTGAAACGCCGATAAAAAAGGCAATCGTACAGAGCACCTTTGCTGACGCAAATAACTATATGAAAGACGGTGTTCTTCTCCGTCAGGTTATTAACGTGATTGATGAGCTGGATCTTTCTGATTACGAGGAGAGTCATGCCTTCGGTGAGATATACGAGGCTATTTTGAAAGAGCTCCAAAGTGCGGGTTCCGCCGGAGAATTCTATACGCCTCGTGCTGTCACGGATTTTATGGCGCAAATGATTGACCCGCAAATCGGAGAGACAATGGCAGATTTTGCCTGTGGAACGGGTGGTTTTATTACGAGTTGGCTGAAAGAACTGAAAAAGAAAGTAAAGACCACCGAGGATGAGATGCTGTACGCTAACTCCATCTACGGCATCGAGAAGAAACAGTTTCCGTATATGCTTTGTATAACAAATATGTTGCTTCACGATTTGGATGTTCCGCAGGTATATCATGATAATTCGCTGTTACGTGACGTGTTGGACTACACCAGCGAAGATCAGGTGAAAGTTATTTTGATGAATCCGCCCTATGGCGGTTCGGAGAAAGCCGAAGTCAAGAACCACTTTCCATCTGATCTTGCCAGCAGTGAAACCGCTGATTTGTTTATGTCAGTCATAATGTATCGGCTCAAAGAGGACGGACGTGCGGCGGTTATTCTACCGGATGGTTTTCTGTTTGGAACAGATAATGCCAAAATTGCAATCAAGAAAAAGCTGTTTTCGGAGTTTAATGTCCACACTATTATCCGCCTGCCCAGCAGTGTTTTCTCTCCCTACACTTCTATTACGACCAATATTCTTTTCTTTGAAAAGACAGGCGCTACAAAAGAGACTTGGTTTTATCGTTTAGATATGCCGGATGGATACAAGCATTTCAGTAAGACCAAGCCTATGAAGTTGGAGCATTTCGAGCCCGCCGTTAAGTGGTGGAATGACCGGCAGGAAATTCAGCAGGATGGCTTTGATAAGGCGAAGAAATATGCTTTGCAGGAAATTGAAACAAGGAACTACAACATTGACCTCTGTGGCTACCCCCACGAGGAAGAAGAAATATTGCCGCCTAAAGAGCTAATTCAGCAGTATCAGGAAAAGCGAGCCAGTTTGAATGCAGATATTGATCGTATTCTTGCGCAGATTACAGAGATCCTCGGTATCGACCTGACGGAGGAAGAAAACGTATGACCGGACAACAGTTGAAAAATTCAATTCTCCAGATGGCTGTGCAGGGAAAGCTGGTGCCGCAAGACCCCAACGATGAGCCTGCTTCCGTTTTGTTGGAGCGTATCCGTGCTGAGAAAGAACAGCTTATTCGTGAAGGGAAAATGAAGCGGGAAAAGAACCCGTCTATCATTTTCCGGGGAGCCGATAATTTGCCTTATGAGAAGATAGGAAATAATGAACCTGTCTGTATCGCGGATGAGGTTCCGTTTGATATTCCGGAGAGCTGGGAATGGGTAAGATTAGGATCGTTGGTATCAAAAGAAATTCGGCGTGGTAAATCACCCAAATATGTTACCAAAAGTGAAGTTTACGTTTTTGCTCAAAAGTGTAATGCTAAACGTGGTGGAATTAATCTTTCTTTGGCTAAACATTTGGATATGGACTGCTTTCGGAAATATCCAGAGGAAGAATATTTGCAAAATGGAGATATTGTGATTAATTCCACTGGCAATGGAACGCTTGGACGTATTGGTTACTTTCAAGATAGTGATAGGATTGATAGTCTAATTATTGTACCTGATTCTCATGTTACCGTTGTGAGAATTATTACTGGGTTATTTAAAGGATATATACATAAAGTACTGAGTTTTTATCAACCATTTTTAGAAAAGTTGGGAGAAGGCTCTACAAATCAAACTGAATTGAAGCCTTCTGTCATTGCAAATCTTCTTGTTCCGTTACCTCCTCATGCAGAGCAAAATCGCATAGATAATGCGGTCACTTTGGTCACACCATTTGTTGACATGTATGGAGTGAAAGAAAGGCAACTAAGTGAATATAATAGAGAGTTTCCTGAGGTTCTTAAAAAATCCATTCTTCAATGGGCGATTCAAGGAAAACTTGTCCCGCAAGATCCAAGTGATGAGCCCGCGTCTGTCCTGCTGGAGCGTATCCGCACTGAGAAGGAGCGGCTCGTCAAAGAGGGGAAGATCAAACAGGACAAGCGTGAGTCTGTCATTTATAGACGGGATAATTCTTATTACGAAGTCTCGGACAAAATTGAAACTTGTATTGACGATGAAATCCCATTTGATATACCCGATTCATGGGAATGGATTCGTCTCGGGTCGCTTTTTCAAGTTAACCCTCGGAACAATATTTCTGATAATCTTGATGTGGGATTTATGCCGATGCCGCTGCTCTCAGATGGATACGGCAGCAAACACAGTTTTGAAACTCGAAAGTGGAAAGACGTAAAATCGGGGTTTACTCATTTCGCCGATGGAGATATTGTAGTGGCAAAAATTACACCATGTTTTCAAAATCGAAAATCGGCTGTAATAGAAAATTTACCAAACGAGCATGGTGCTGGTACAACTGAGCTTCATGTCATACGGGACAACACACACCTACTTCACATGCCGTATTTTCTCCTGATATGCAAAACCCATGCTTTCATAGAAAGCGGTATGAAACATTTTACTGGAACTGCTGGTCAGCAAAGAGTGGGTAAGGATTTTATTTCAAACTATTTGATTCCATTGCCGCCGCTTCGCGAACAAGTTCGAATAGCTTCAGCTGCATATAGGATCATTCAAACATTTGATGAGCTTCTTGCCTGAGTTCTTATTATGAGAAGGTGGGCGGTATCGAGCGTTGTATCGACGCCGAATTGCCATTTGAAATACCTGAAAGCTGGGAATGGTGTAGAATAGGAATAAGCTTCTTTTTACAAGCTGGTAAGAATATTCAGACATCAGAAATAAAAGAAAGCTATTTTGATGGTGCTTTTCCTTGCTATGGTGGAAATGGAATCAGGGGATATGTTGGTTACTTTAACCACGACGGCGATTATCCAATTATCGGACGGCAGGGCGCGTTATGCGGAAATATAAATAGAGCAACAGGAAAATTCTACGCCACTGAACATGCTATATGTGTTGAGACATTCTGTAACGTCGATGTAAGTTGGGCTTGCCTATTCCTTGCGGCATTAAATCTAAATCAATACGCAACGGCAACTGCACAGCCGGGTTTAGCTGTTGAAAAGATAAACCAAATCACTATCCCGATTCCGCCTCTTGCTGAGCAGCGTCGCATTGTTGCTAAAATCAACAGTATTTTGCCTATCCTCAAAGCCTTGTAAAACAATTCGAGTACAATCATAGGCAATTGCGAAACCCTTCGACAAATTGACTACTGACAGGCAGGGGCCATAAAAAGGGCCGATTTTTGAGGAG
>CANQME010000088.1 GCA_947624815.1 uncultured Lachnospiraceae bacterium
CCAAAAGTCTTCAGGAAGAACTGGATCATGTTCGTGGCTTCGTAGTCCTCATAGGGGTTGTTGTTGAACGCATTGATGCAGTAGGCCAGATCCTCCGGCGGCAGCTTGGACAGGTCGTTTTCAAATGGATACTGGACCTGCCGCTTATGATAAAGAATTTTGTTGCTGCGCTTCAGGTTGTTCCGCTCATCCAGGACCTCAAGCATGAGGCCAAGTATCTCCTTGTCCTTGGAAAAGAGTATGTGCGGCCCGATATCATAGATGTATCCGTCCTTCCGGATGGAGCGGCACAGGCCGCCGGGCCTGTCCTCTTTCTCCAGGATGGTGATATCCTCATACTGCCCAGACTGCTGCAGGAAATAGGCCGTGGAAATACCGGACAAACCCGCGCCTAATATGATCAGCTTCATTTTTCACATTTCCTCATATGCGTTATTTTCCATCTCTTTACCTTTTTAAGAGGACGATATTCTCGCGGTACCAGAACTCTATTTTTTCATCGTTTTCAAATAGATGCCGTATTTCTTTCGCAGCAAAACCACGGGCAGCGAACTTTTCAAGCCAATACTCCATAGGCTGCTCGTTGACATGCCCGTCGCCCCCTTGACCAGGATGCGCAGCAGAAAAGATGATCGTATCTGCGCTGCGTGTCAGGTTGTCAACGAACACATCCGCAGAACGTTCAGCCAGATGTTCTGCCACCTCCACGGAGATCGCCAAGTCAAAGCGACGGTCCAGACAAATGTCCTTTTCCAGATCCGCAGGGAGGAAATCCTCCTGAGGTATCATCAAAAGCGCCCGGGGCACATAGGTGCCATCGATACCCAATATGTCTTCCGCACCTAGTATCTGCGCCACCCAAAGCCACGTTCCCGTTCCGCACCCAAAGTCAACAACACTCCCGTGCGGTAAATCCCTGAACAAAACGCTCAGGATGCGCTGAGCAGATGTAACGGATCCATATCTGTTGTTCCAATAGAATGCGCTGTCATACATCGGAGAAGAACCGATGACCTTCCGGATATCCTCCTTACGCAGCTCATAGACCAGATTCCATATCTGCGCGTCGGCATTTCTGTGAAGAAATCTCTCAATATCCAGCGCCTTGTCTTTCACGCCCCACAGCACGTCACCATGGTCCAGCACCTTCTGCCGGGTCTCGGACGCCTCCCCGTGGATATCCTCCAGGCGGTCCTTCATGCTCCACAGCACGTCACCGTGGTCCAGCGCCTTCTGCCGGGTCTCGGACGTCTCTCCGTGGATATCCTCCAGGCGGTCCTTCATGCTCCACAGCACGTCACCGTGGCCCAGCACCTTCTGCCGGGTCTCGGACGCCTCCCCGTGGATATCCTCCAGGCGGTCCTTCACGCTCTGCAGCACATCGCCATGGTCCAGAACCCTCCGCCGGGTCTCGGACGTCTCTCCGTAAACGTCCTCCAAACAGTCCTTCACGCTTCGCAGAGCCCCGCTCTGGTCCGCCAGCGCCTTGTAGGTCTCAGATATCCCATTTTCAAGTTTTCCGACGCGCAGGCGCATGTTATCCGCCGCCGCCGCCGCGGTGTCGATGCCGGCCCTCGCTTTCGAGAGCTCATTCATGCCGGCAGCGGCCGTGTCAGCGATCTCCTTCAGCCTGTCCGCCATGGCCGCGAGTCTGTCCGACTGCTCCTGAACGCACCGGAGGGACGCCGCGGCCGAATCCATGATCCCGTTCAACTCAGCCGCGCTCTGCCGGACCTGCCACTGGGTATCCCCCGCCGTCTCATTGACGCGGACACGGAGCATATCGACGTCGTATCCGATATCAAAGAGCACATTGCGCATCAGCTTATAGACGACTTTCCGGGAGATATTCGCCGCGGGCCGCAGGACGCGCTTCAGCGCCCGTTTTAGGAACGGAGGCCTGTAGACGTCCGCATCGCCCTTTTCCTCCAACGCCGGCATGGACAACCCGGCCAGCGACTGCCAGTCCAGCAGGTTCTCCAGGAAACGGCTCCACTCCCATTCCTCAAAAAAGCCTTTATCGATCTCGCCATTTTCAAGCGCCCCGGTGAACTCCTCCGCCGCGATACGCTTCACAACGTCCTTGTCCGCGCCCCGGGCCATATCGATCGTCCAGCAGTAGGAGAAGAACTTTCTGTAGTTATAGCTGGCAAAGGCTCTCTTCCCGATGTCGGGGTGGGAGTCCAGATACTCACGGTTGAGCTTCCACTCCCGGAGAGAGCGCTCCACAAGTTTTGTGGAATTGTAATGCACAGATGAGCCCGGGTTGTCCTGCCGCCACATATAAAAGGCTTTATCCACAAAATATACGCGCCTAGCGTAATACAGCGTTTTGAGATAAAAGCCTACATCCTGATAGGAGCCGCCGGGCGTCTCATTGTGACGGATGCCGTTGCTGTTCAAAAAGGACGTTTTATAAATGCCGCTCCAGGTGCGAAGGCCGCTCTTATAGGGCCTGTAATCCGTCTGAGGGTCCAGCACCTGGTTATAGAAGTCCCCGCCGTAAATGATGGACTCTCTTTTGAGCTGCTCTCCCTCCGGCATCCCGGAATAGTAATAGTAGATATCTCCCCGGATCCAATCCAGGTCGTTTTCCTTTGCCAGGGCGTACAGGACGGCATAGGTATCCGGCGTTATGGCGTCGTCCGACTCAACGATACCGATATACTCGCCCCGGGCCATGTCCATGCACTCGTTCACAGACTGGCCGTAGCCTGAACCCTCCTTGCTGATATACCTGACGCGGGGATCGTTGGCGGCATATTCCTGAATGATCTGGAGAGAACCGTCCGTGGACCCGCCGTCGCCGCATATGACCTCGATATCGCTGAGCTGCTGCCCCAGGATGCTGTCCAGGCACTCGCGCAGGTATGCCGCGACATTGAAAACAGGCACGATTACGCTCACCTTTGGCCCCTGCATATGCTCCTCTCCCTGCGTTCTGCGGCGCTGCAAATAGTTTTCCACCTTGTTCATCCCGTGGCGGGCCGTGTAGACGACACCGTGATCCTTCACGCACTGGACGCCGCCATAGAACTTCCGCACAAGCCACGGCCTGTCGTCCGCGGGCGCTGCATCTACGGCCGGCTCCGCAGGCTCACCCGCCGCTTCATGCCCGGCGTACAGCACGTTCCATAGGGGCTCCAGAATATAGCGGGGCTGCCCAGCCTCTTCGATGGTACGGACAGGGGAATCCGACAGCCTCCGATGCATCATCGGCTCCAGATACCACTTCTCCGAGGGGGGATCGGCCAGCGTGCTGCGGATCATATCCCCGTCGATCTCCCCGTTCGCCGTCATGAGCAGAGTCAGCAGCGCCTGGTCCCCGGCGCGGATGTTCTTTTCAAAGACACCGCCATATTCATAGTTGATGCGCAACATGGTCAGCCAATGAAGTACGGCCAGCTTGTTCTTCCGTGTCAGGATCAGCTGGTCCGTGAGCATGCGGATGGCGTCCTCCGCCTTTTCCCTTCCCCAGTCGTAGGCCGGGCCGCAGCGATAACGGTACAGCTCTGCCGGTACGACATAGAACTCCCCCGCCTGAAGCATGGCCCGGATGAAGAAGTGGGTGTCGTCATAGGCCTTTACCTCGGCAAACCGGGCGTCGCTGTTCACGATCATCTCCCGGTCATAGAGATAGCTGTGGAAGTGATAGTCATACTGCCGGTCGATATATTTCAGCTTTACCGGTTCCTGCCCGCGCTTGCAATCGCCCCGGTGCAGGGGCTCCTTCTCCACCGTCCCGTCCATAAACAGCGTCGAGCGCAGCGCCCCGCATACCCTGGCACCTCTGCTTTTGCAGACGTTATACATCTTTCGCAGAGCCGTCCGGTCAACGTAAAAGTCGTCCGCATCCAGAAACGTGATATATTTTCCGGACGCATTCTCTATGCCGCAGTTTTTGGCGGCGCCTATGCCCGGTCTTTCCTGGAAAAGCAGCTTTACCCGCGGGTCGCGCCTGCCGTATGCCTTTATGATGCTGATGGTCCGGTCCGTGGATCGTCCGTCGACACACAGCACCTCAAGGCTGCCGATATCCTGCGCCAGTACAGAATCAAGGCTCTCCTTGATAAAGTTCTCCGCATTATATGTCGTCATAATGACCGTGACCTTCGGCACGGTCCCGTTTTTCTTGTTCTGATCATTCATCGGGCGCCCGACCCTCATCTTTCTCTCTCATTTCTTTTGTTGTATCGTATGACCGGTTTTCCAGCGCCTTTCTTTCGGCGACACGTTTGAGCCTGGACGCCCTTTTCGCATCCCGTATCCACATGAAAGCCAGCCCGCAGACAAGATAGATCATCAGCAGGCGTATGACCCGGATAGGACCGGGCGCCATTCTGACTTCACGATAGCTGATCAGATGATCCCCCTCATCCGAGGACGACCAGCAGTTCACATCGTACAGCCCCTGAATGATATAGCCGTCATGTACCCGCACGACGCCCCGCCACCGGTTCGACTCAAACAGGAAGTCCACATCCGTACCCGCCGGGACCGTCATTGTGAGGGAATCTGTCATGCCGTCGGCCTGATCGAAATCACGCCACTTATAGTAGCCGTTTTCTGATACCCACGTCCCCTCCAGAACATCCTCCGGGGCCGTTTCCACTCCGTCTATCAGCACGCTCTTGAGCCATATCTCCGTTCCTTCGCCCAAGTCGCTTTTTTTATTCAGCGCCGTCAGCGTGATCGTTCTGTCCCCGATGGGCGCGAGGCGCAGCACTAAAAACGTCAGCGCCGCGGCCGCGAGCAGGATGATCAGCAGAAGCTTTTTCCATCTTCCTCTGTTCTCTTGTGATGACAGCGCGTTTTGTTTCGGCCTTTCCATACGACAACCTCTTGTTATTGATTACCTTGGGAGATCAGAAGCAGCCGGCGCGAAAGTACAGGTACTTTGCTCATCAAAAAAATCGCGCCTGTGCTGATAACGAATGTAGCCAGAAAATATACGGCAGTATCGACGCTGCAGATCCCAGTCCGGATCGGAATATATGCCAGCAGCAGGTTCAGCACGATCCCATGGATGAAAAAGTAGCCAAGACCGTACTTTGACATCCAAGCCGCGACGGACGCCCATCGGGCAGGAGCTTTCATCCGGGTGATCAGCTCAAACATCACTACAGCCAGGATATCCACCGGCGCCCATTCATACCAGATCGTGTATTGTATGCCGTCACGCCGGAAAAACGCCTTCAGCCACAGGACAGAAGTTATCAGGATAAGACCCATCGCCGCTAAAAGCGTTCTCTTTCCTATCCCCTTCAGCATGCCTTTTCGCATCAGGAGGCCCACCAGAGCAAAAGAGAAATAGATGCCAATAATGCCATAATTATCAGTCCTGAAACGCAGGATAGTATTGCTCAAATACTGAACCGCTGGTATATATGACCCCCGGAAAAAACAGGAGAAAAAGCTGTTAAGTGTCCAAAAGCCAATCTCCTGAACAGAAAACCAAATGACCGGAATGGCAATATATCGTTTCGGCATGCTCCGCATTCCATTAGCGATAAAGGGAATGAATAGATAGAGAAGGATCAACACCGGAATATACCAGGATATCTGCCAGTCGTTTCTGTCCTGAAACGTCAGATATCTCAACAGTGTCGAGACAGACTGAGCGCCGCCGAACCAAAGTTTATCCACAAAGAGCAGCCTTTGGAGCACCCAGTAAATGACAATCCATAGCTCACAGGCCAAGAGCATAGGCAGGAATCTTCGTTTATAAAACTTGCCTGTCATCGCAGAATCAGAATAGTCCCTATCAAGAAGAAGATATCCCGTCAACATCAAAAAGAATGGGACACCCACTCTCCCGAAGAGTTTTATCAGTGAATATACGATGAATGACATCCCTGTGAGCTCAGGGACCCACTCACCAGTACCATAGATACCTTCTGCAGTATGGATAAGGATGACCATCAGGATCGCAAAGACACGTACGATATCGAGTTGAGATATTCTGGACTTTTCTGTGTTCTGCGCACTTTTCTCTGTCAGCGGCTCACATTGTGAACAGTTATACCCCCCCCCGTCGATATTCTGCGGCATAACGCCGGTCTTCAGGTATTCTTCATACCCGTCGCATATACTTTGCGTTTCCCCAAAAGCGACCTGCTTTCCATGGTCGAGCCAAAGGACTTTATTACACAGCTCTCTTATCTGCGTGATCGAATGGGAGACCAGTATCGTTGTTGCGCCTCTGCTGATGATCTCGCGCATTTTTGCTGCGCTTTTCTCCTGAAAAGCCCCATCGCCGACAGACAAGACCTCATCAAGGATGAGGATATCCGGATCGACCAGCGAGGCGATCGAAAACGCCAACCTTGATTTCATCCCAGATGAGAGCTGCTTGAACGGCCTGTCCTCGAATTCACGGAGCTCCGCGAATTCAATGATCATATCGTAGGTACTGTCCATAAACTCTTTCGTATAGCCCAGCATCGCTCCTCTGAGATAAGCGTTTTCCTTCACGGTAAGATCGCCGTCAAAGCCGCTTCCCAGCTCAAGAAGAGCAGCGATCTCGCCATTGCATGTGATTTTTCCGCATGTTGGCTCCATGATCCCGGCCACCGCTTTAAGAAGCGTCGATTTGCCCGCGCCGTTGGTGCCTACGATGCCCAACATATCACCCTTATCCAGTTCAAAAGAGACATGGTCGACAGCCTGGAACTCCTCCACTTTATAATCGCCCTTCAGCTTCCTGACAAAGTACTCCTTGATGCCGATCTCTTTGAAGTCTCCTGTGATATACCGTATCGAAACATTATCTGCCTTCAGCGCTGTCCCCATCGGCCACCTCACACGTAATATAAAAAGCTGTGGTTCTTTTTCTTGTATATAAAAGCGCCTATCGCAAATGCAGCCACGGCATACCCCAACGCCAGCAAATGAAACTGTAATGTAGGTACCGTACCCTCAAGAACGATCTTTCTGAAGTATCGAATATACAGATATATCGGATTTAGCAAAAACAGATTACGCCCTATCTGCGGGAAATCTTCTATGCTATAGAAGATAGCCGACAAATACATCAGCAGCATTGTAAATATGCTGTATAGATAACGAATATCTCTGAAAAACACATATAAGGCCGACAAAATCAAACCAACGCCCAAATTGAAAATGACCAGGCAGGCGACAGGAAATAGGAGCATCAGATATTTCCATGTCACCGGAATACCATCTGCTACTACAAACAAAAAATAAATCATCATCGTCAGTCCAAAGTTGATCAACGATGAGATATTTCTTGAGAACAGAAACAGGTATTTCGGGACATTCACTTTCGTAAATATGTCGGAATTATCCAGAAGGGACATCATCCCCTCGTTTGTTGAATCGTTGAAAAAAGAAAAAATCAGCTGCCCCGAAAACAAATAAACCGTATAATGTTCAATGGATGAGCCGAGCAGGCGTGTAAATACGAGCCGCATGACAAGCAAAGACAGCAGCGGCGAAAGCATACTCCACGCGATTCCCAGCATCGTGCGCTTATACTTTTTTGCGAAGTCACGATGGACCAATTCCTGAAATAGAAACTTGTTCTTATTTAGTTTCTGAACGATCTCCAATCTGGTCTTCCTCTCTGCTTACTATTCGCTCCAGAAGTCCGGCTATTTTTCTTGCCCTGGCAATAAATGAGGGATTATACTCCTGGAACAATTTATATCTGGCGGGGAGAAACGTGCGCAAACTGCCGGAAAAGACATCGTCTATCGTTCCGGCCAGTTCCTCTCCCCCCCAGGACAACGGCATAAAGAACTTTGCGTGCCGCCATTCCACCGTAAGCTGGTTCAGCAGACTATTTCGGTCCAACGCATGCGCCATCTCATTCTGCTGGTATATCTTCCGCAGCACTTTTTCAAATTCTATAAGCTGCGCTTTTCTGTTTTTGGCCGTATAAAAGAAGTTTTCCCACCCCTGGAAAAAGCACGTTTGGTCCTCCTCCAATTCGATTCCAAGCACTGTCTTAAGGGCCTTGGCAACGATCTGCCGGCTTTCCTTTATCATACCTTCCCGCTTCTGCGCGGTTATATTGTCCCGCCCGCTTTGTCTGTACTCGCCAAGCACCTCCGGTATATTGGCGATTTGCGTGACAAGGATCGCGCGCGTCCAAAGCTCAAAGTCCTCCGCAAGAAAACTACTGTCATAATAAAGGCCATTATCCCGCACGACATTGCTTCTTAACATCAGCGTCGTGTGGCAGAGGTTACAGGAAAAGATAAGCGCGGCTTTCATATCCTGCGGCCGTATCGGCGGCTTATGGACCCAATCGACGCCCTTACCGAAATGATGCTGATAGCTGCCGCATATGCCGATCTCCGGCGCATCTTCCAGAAAGGAGACCTGTTTTTCAAACCGCTGCGGCAGTGCCAGGTCATCAGAATCCAGCCTTGCCAAGTACTTCCCCCGTGCCAGCCTGAACCCCTTATTCAATGACGCCGCCAGCCCAAGGCGCTCCGTGTTTTGCAAGAGCTTTATGCGTGGCTCGCTTGCCGCGTATTCCTCCACGATATCGGCGCTCCCATCATCTGAGCCATACTCATTGACCGCCAGCAGCTCCCAATCTTTGAATGTCTGCCCGATCACGCTGTCCAGGGACTCCCGCAAATGCCTGGCTCCATTGCAGATCGGCATGATGACCGATACTTCCGGCATATTTCCCCCTGCGCCTCTTATGTCATTTCGTCAGATGTTCTATCCCGGCCATGGTCTTGCAGAACGTGCTCATCATGAGATGGTCGAATATCATGTGGATATCCTCCGCGATCTGCATGCTGTTCACCGGGGCATGGAGCGACACGTCGGAAAGCGCCTTCAGCTTCCCGCCGTCATATCCCGTGATGCCGATGATCTTCGTGCCCTGCTCTTTGGCATACTCCACGGCATTGATGATATTTGGCGAATTCCCGCTGCCGGATATAGCGATCGCGATATCCCCCGGTCTCAGCCGGCCGATGATCTGCTGACGGAAGACGTTCTCAAACCCCAGGTCGTTGGAAATGGCCATCAGCGTAGCCACGTTGTCATTCAGGCAGTGGAAGCGGAATTTCTTTTCGGTATGCTCCGATACGCCTTTGTTGAAGTCATTCTGAAAATGGGACGCCGTGGCCGAACTGCCGCCGTTGCCAAATATGTAGACGGTGCTCTCCCGCTCAAAGGCCTCCTCCAACAGGTTCAGGGCGCTGTTGATGGCGTTCACGTCCAGCGCCCGGATGGTCTCCACCTCATGGGTCAGATAGTCCTGTATCTCTTCTTTGTAATCTCTCATATACTTATCCTTCTGTTATCTTCTTTACCGCCTGCAGCAAATCGTCCGCCGTAAGCTCTGCCTCTGCATTGTATTTTCCATCCTGGCCGGCCACGCCTGTGCGCACCAGCGCCGTGTGGGTGCCGGCGTTCAGGCCAGTCTGGATATCCACCGTGGTGTCGCCCACCATCCAGGAGGCGGAAAGGTCTATGTTATACCGCGCCGCGCATGTTTCCAGCATCCCGATATCCGGTTTCCGGCACCGGCAGGGTACCTTGTACGCCGGGTTTTCCTCGGGATAGCCCTTGTCCGGGTGATGGGGGCAAAAAACCACATCGTCCAGATAGGCCCCCTCCCGGCCCAGCAGCGTCTCCATCTTCCGGTGGATGCGCTCCACGTCATCCATATCACACAGCCCACGGGCCACCACCGGCTGATTGGTCGCCACGATGGCCAGGTACCCGGACCGGTTGATGAGCCGTATCGCCTCCGCCGCGCAGGGTTCCAGTTCAAATTGTTCCTCCCGGTACACCAGGCCGTTTTCCCGGTTCACAGTCCCGTCCCGGTCCAGGAAGATGGCCTTCTGCTTCCGCCGCAGGCTGCGCCCGGTGATGAGGCCGCTTTTCAATTCCTCCTCCGCCGCCGCGATGCGCTCCGGTGTCCCCACATCCTTGATGTACTCCGGGGACCTGTAGCCGTACACCGCCCCGCCGGACGCGATCATCCCGGTCAGCAGTTCTTTCTCAAGGTCCACCTTCGTGTCCGCCGGCACATGGGCGCACACGCTGCGGCGCAGGATATAAAAGCCGGCGTTGACGCAGTTTTTATACCAGTAGTCCCTGACGTTGTGCTTGGAGTCGAACCGCTCCACCCTGCCATCTTCCCCGCAGACCACCAGGTCCGAGTCATAGGGGTGGGAATTAGGATGGACGAACAGCGTCGCCTCCGCGCCCTTTTCCCAATGGAAGGCCATCATCCGGGCAAGGTCTATGTCGAACAGCACATCCCCGAACACCAGAAAGAAGTCGTCCGCCTCCAGCATCGGCGGCACCATGGACAGCGCCCCGGCCGTGCCCAGAGGCGTTGTCTCCTCTATGTACCGGATGCGCACGCCGAAGGCCTGTCCGTCTCCGAAGTACGCCCGTATCTTCTCCCCCAGGTAGCCGATGATGAGGATGATATCCTCCACGCCCTGCTCCCGGAGACGCTCTATCTGGTGCTCCAATATAGGCTTCCCGGCCACAGGCGCCATGGGCTTGGGGATGTCGCCGCCGGTGACGGACCGCAGGCGGGTGCCCTTCCCGCCGGCCATGATGACCGCCTGCATCAGAGCACGTCCCGCACGGTCTGCGCCACCGCCTCGTCGCTGGTCATGCCGGCATGCCAGCCCGCGGCGTGGATCTTGTCCAGGTTATAGGCGAACACGGGCACGTCGCCCTTCCAGCCGCCCCGGCCGCCGGTATAGTGGAAAGCCACGTCCTTGAGCCTCATCTCCCGGCACACGATCTGCGCGATGCCCGTGACGGTGCTCTGGGTCTCGCCCCCTACGTTATAGGTGGTCACGCCGGCGGGGATATCTTCCGTGAAGCGCAGGATGCATCCTACCAGGTCACTCACATGCAGATAGGGCTTGCACTGGTTGCCGTCCCCCAGGATGGTCAGTTGGGTCGGGTCGTCCCGCAGCCGCTTCATGAAATCGAAGATGACCCCATGGGTCAGCCGGGGTCCGATGACATTGGGGAACCGAAACACCATGGAATGGTAGTCGTTCATATAGGAGTAGGCGCTGATGAGCCCCTCACAGCCCAGCTTGCAGGCCCCGTAGTAGGAGATGGGCGCCAGGGGCGCGTACAGCTCGTTCACCTCGCTGCCCTGGGCGTCGCCGTATACTGCGCTGGTTGAGCAGAAGAAAAACCGCTTCACCCCGGTCTGCCGCATGGCCTCCAGGATGTTGAACGTGGTAGTGTACGTGTTCTTATACTCCACCTCCGGCGCCGCCGCGCTGGCCTGGATGTCCGAGTTGGCCGCCATGTGGTACACCATGTCCGGCCGCTCCCCGGTGAATATATCCCGCACCGCGTCCAGGTCCGCCAGGTCCTGCTCGTAGAAGGTGAACCGGTCATTTCCCCGCAGGTGCTCTATGTTCTTTTTCGTTCCGATGAAGAAGTTGTCAACACAGACGACGTCATGCCCCTTTTCCAACAGCGCGTCTATAAGGTTGCTCCCGATAAAGCCGGCGCCCCCGGCCACCAATACTTTCACGCCTCGTATCCTCCGTCAGTCCCAATACTTGTCGCCTATATACACCACGCTCGTCCCGTCCTTTTCAAAGGAAAACGGGAATGGCCGCATCCGCAGCGCCACGCTGAGCCGCTCCTGCCGCTCCGGCGGGCAGTAAAACAGCAAAAATCCGCCTCCGCCTGCGCCCAAAAGCTTTCCGCCCAGCGCGCCGTTGGCCAGGGCCGTCTCATATGCCTCGTCTATGACCGGGTTGCTGATGCCGCTGGCCAAGGTCCGCTTCAGGCGCCATCCCTCATTGAGCAGCGCACCGAAGCCGGAGAGATCGTTTTTCTCCAGAGAGCATCTCATTTCCTCCGCCAAGGCGCACATCTGCCGCAGGCTGGCTGCCTTATCCTCCTCGGAGCAGTTTTTCTTCTGCTCCGACAATATGTCGTTGGCGGAGCGCATCTCCCCGGTATAGAACATCACCAGGTTCTTCTGCAACTGCCGGTAGGCCGCTCCCTGCATCACCACAGGCGAGACAGATACGTCCCCGTCGCTGTGGAAGCGGATGAAGTTGAGCCCGCCGAAGGCGGCGGCATACTGGTCCTGCTTGCCGATAGGATTGCCCAGCTCTTCGATCTCCACCCGGCAGGCCCGGGCCGCCAGGGCTCCCTTGGATAGATACTTTCCCTGGTAACAGCTGACCGTGTTCAAAAGCCCCACCGTGAAGGTGCTGGAGGACCCCAGTCCCGTCCCGCCGGGCACGTCTGCCGTGGACGTGATCTCCACGCCGTGGAGCCTGGCGTCGCTGAGGACGCATTTGAAGATGCGGTGCCGTATCTGGGACAGGTCATCCACCAACTCGTTCTCCGAGTATTTCAAAAGTGTATACCTGTCGTTGAAATAGGGATGGATGGATATGTAGCAGTAGCGGTTGATGGATGTGCTCAGCACACAGCCGCCATATTTCTCGTAAAAGTCGGAGATATCGCTTCCCCCACCGGCAAAGCTGACCCGGAAGGGCGTCCTGGTGATGATCACGTCCAAATACTCCTTTTTCTCTCTTCTATCGCCGCCGGTACATGTGCCGGGCACGCTTCACAAGATGCAGCAGCCGACTGACCGTTCCCACGCCAAAAAAACTTATCGCAGCATTCGCAGCACGCACGACCGGGTCGACGCTGTCCGCCAGTACCGCACGGCGGTCCCCAAACAGCGCCCGGGCGCGGACGCGGTCCGCCGGCGGGACCTCCGCCGCCATGGCCATGTTCAGGATATACTCGAACTGATACCGTGCCGCCATTTGCGGGGCGAAAGGCTCCCCCGACGCCCGGAGCCGGGCAACGGCATCCGTGAGCATCCATACGGTGTCGTCAAGGCGCCGCAGCGCAGGCCGTCCCATCAGGGAATCGGAGCGGCCTACCTCGTAGATATAAAATGGGCAGTGCAGAAACACAATCTCTGGTCCTGCCAGGAAAACCGAAGTGGTAAATCCCACGTCTTCCCCCATTCGGCCGTCGTCAAAGGAAATGCCCTTTTCCTCCAGGAATTCCCGCCGGTATACATACCGCCAGACGTTCCAAAAGCACCGCCGATCCTCCAGCACCATAGGAAGAGATGCCATACCGGCCTGCTCCGGCGTGTCTGCCCCGATCTGAAACACATCTGTGTAACGCCCGGAGGACTGCTCCAGCCGCCGAAAGTCGGTCATGACCACATCCGGCGTGAAAGACTCATCCCCCAGCCGGGCAATGAGCTCCTCCAGCCTGACGCTGTCCACAAAGTCATCGCTGTCCAAAAACAGCACATATCGCCCGGCCGCGATCTCCATGGCGCTGTTCCTGGCGTCCGAGAGACCTGTCCCGTGCTGCCGGAGAGTCCGTATCAAAGGATATCGCCTGGCATAGTCCTCACATATCTCGTTGCTCCGATCCGTAGATCCACCCAGGGACAAGAGCACTTCACAACCTGTCAGGTCGCATGCCAGCACCGTGGTCAAACAGCGCTCAAGATACGGTTCCACGTTGTAGACCGGGATGATAATGCTTAAAAGCATCCCCTCAGTTCTCCCACCCATGCGCCGCCTGTTCTTTTTCCAGCAGCTCCATCATGAGTCGCTGCACAGTCTCGGCCATCAGCCCCGCCCGGGTGGTCTTGTATAGGTTCTGCAACGCCCGAGCGCAGGTCGCGCCGTCGTCAATACCTGCGGCCCTGCTCACATCCCTGATCTGGTCCCGGACCGTTATCAGGCTCGTGGGCACACCGCTCTTGCTTACAAATATCGCTCCGCCGGAGACGCCATTTCGCCGGGCGTAAGCCAAAAGCTCCTCCCGCAGACTGTCCGGCAAATGGATGACCCTATCCGCCGTCCGGATCTCGCCGGTCTGGACTTCCTCCACTGTCAACGCCAAGAGCTCCTGCTGCTGGATGCCTGTGCTGACGAACGCCCGCATGGCGAGATATGCCAGCACCTTGCGCATATTCCTTGCCATCTTTAAAAGCGCAAGGTACTGGTCACGTGTGAGCTCCTTCGGCGCCGGTCCCGGGATGGACACAGGCTCCCTTTGGGCCTGTTTGACCGGGCGCTGCCGGATCTGGTTTTGACTGCGCGGTATCTCCTGCATCCTCAAACCTCCCAGCCCGCTATGAGCTGTTCCTGCTCCGCCTGCCTGTCCATCGCCTGCTCCACCAGAACCGCATAGTTTGCTTCAACCGCTGCTTTCGTGGTCTTATAGAGACGTCTCAGGCATTGTGGATTGCACTTCTCGCTGGGCACGCCTGCCTCGTCGCTCAGCTTCGTGATGGACTTCACAACGCTGGTACGGCACATAGCTTTGTCCCGGTTAGACACAAAGATGGGGCCCACGCCGATGCCCTGCCGCTCCGCGTAGGCCAAAAGCTCCCGGCAGAGGCACCCGGGCAGATGCAGTACACTGCGCGTGCCGCTGGAATCCACCGTCAGGCACCCAGCCTTTGCCGTCTCCACCGTAACC
>CANQME010000089.1 GCA_947624815.1 uncultured Lachnospiraceae bacterium
TGGGCCTTCTGCACCAGATTCTTCTGGACGTACACCTCATCGATCAGCCGGGACAACCGGTCTTCCATATCATTAAAAGATTGATAAATATATGCAAATTCGTCGTTGTTTTTATGATAGATATGTTCGCTCAGGTTGCCCTCCTCCAGCCGTCCAAACGCCTCTACCAGTTTTTGGATCGGCCGGTGAACAAGCCGCCTGGTATAGAGAATGAACAACACCGAAAGCACAATCATAACCAACAGAAAAAACAAGGCATCGCCCCAGAACCGGTTGACCTCCGCCATCAGCGGAGCCTCCTCCACATATTGGACAAAGACGCCCATAGGTCCCTGGTTTCCCACGAGAACCAGATAATCATCGCCGTTCACTCTGGCCCTCTGTACGGATTGGAAGCTCCCATCTTCCTGCCTGGACAGCTGCATCCAAATATCCCGCGCCGGACAGCCTCCGCTGCTCTCCAACAGGATATCCTCCTGCTCATCGTAGAGGAAAGCGCCGCCCTTGGACACCGTATTAAACAAGGACAGATTCTCCTCGATCTGTTTGCTGGAAAATGTAATGACGAAAACAAAATTGGGATCCTTTGACACAATGCTTCCGGTCTCTCCGGTACGCACGGAATAGAAGTTTTCCCCATCGTACTGCAGATCGGTTCCGCTGTTGGCCAGATAATTTCCCATTTCCTGCAGGTCCTGCGATGTCATACGGCGGATATCTGATGAGGAGATATAATAATTCGTGTGGGGAATATAGAGCACCCCGTCCTGCAGTAGGCGGCTGGACTGCGTAATGATCCAGATCCGTTCCTGTACATCCAGAACCGAATCCCGCTCTTCATATGCATCCAATCCGGAATTCGGCCTCCCCAGAAACACCAGTTTCCGGTTAGCGAAGAATCCCAACTGAAGATCCATACTATATTGGATCTCCGTCTCCAAAAGCTCCTGATAATATTCAGCCTGCGACTCCATTTTCTCATAAGTCTCACGTCGGATCACATTCACAGTCCGGCTATAGAGCATCAGCGCGATCAGCATGATGCAAATGATAATCACCACGAACACCAACGCCAGCTTCTTTTGAAGCGACTGTCTTCTTTTTCCCATGCTGTCTCCCTTCCATGGAGTCCAATACCGCGTCACCCTGCCAATTGCGTCGCGGTAAGAAATAGGGAGTGTCTCTGCAGACATTCCCTATCCCTTTGTTGCCCGCTGCCATTCCGAAACAAGGTACGATTTCCTCTGCATCCATTATAGATTGGAAAATCCTCTGACAGCAATTAACATTTTTTTACATTCTGTGCAACTTTTTACTTTAACCACATAGATTTCCACTGCATTTCTCAGTAAACGACCTTCTCGCTACCCGCCTCCGCGAACGGTCCCGGCAGCACCGAAAGGCCGCGATGGCCGCCCAGGTAGTCGGAATCGAAGACGATATCCGTGCCGTCCGGATTCTCGAACCGCTCCTCCGGCTCGAAGGCTTTGCCCAGGGTATCGGAGGAGATCATCCCCGCCCGGAAGTCCTTCACCAGCTCGTAGATATTGGTCTTAAGCACCATATGTCCGTCCTTTTCCTCCAGATCGACCTGCACCGGGCTTTCGGCGTCCGTAAGGCTGTGCTTCTCCTTCTTCCATCCGGCGGCCCCGGCCAGATAGACGTTGCCCTCGGCCCAGACCGGCAGATGGCTGAAATGATACTGCGCAAGCTTCCCCATATCCGGCGTCTCATTGTCCAGTTCGAAATTCACAATCCACTCGTCGTAGCTCGGATACTCGTCCATGACGAAGGTTCCCGCCTGACGGTTCTCCCGCTGGGCCTTTCCGTCGTTGGAGTCCGCCGCCACGCCGTCTGCCAGCTCTTCCTTCGGCCACTTCTGGACGAAGATATTGTTGTAGAACCGGTCGTCGCCGTGAAGGATCGTCATGAAGCCCATGACCTCCGTCCGGTGCGGAATGTGATAAGGCGTATAACGCGGGCCGGTTCCCTCTCCGACGCAGGTGAGCGCGCCGCAGATCAGGTTGTGGACCATCGCGACGCCCTGGGTCGCCATCCGCAGGGTCACGTCCGACAGCAGGATGTTGTTGTCGATCAATGTGGGGCCGTGGCCGACCTCCACGAAGATATCCTGGCTTCCCATACCGCCCTTCAGCTGAGTGGCAAATGCGGGCCGCTGGTTGTCGTGAAGCAGATTCTGGGTAATTCTTGTTCCTTGCGCCTCCCAGTCGGTCCAGATGCCCATCGTACAGTGATGGATGTGGTTGCGCCGCATGATCACGTCGATGGCCGCATGCAGCTTGATGCCGGCGATCTCCGCGCCGCCCAGCTCCTGCATGTTGTTGATATGATGGATATGATTGTCCTCAATGATGGAGAATACGCTGCCCATCCGTCCGATGATTCCGCCCTGCTCGCAGTGGTGGATGTTGTTGCGGCGGATGATATGGCTGCCCACCTTCTCCTTCAGCCAACCATGATACTGACCGCGGCATACCGCATCGCGCTCCATCTGGGTCGGACTCTTCAGATGCTTGTATGTAAAATAATGGTCATTTTCCGGATCCAGGTACTTGCCCAGGCCGATGCCCGCGCATTTGCTGTTGGAAATGTCGCAGTCCTCGATGATCCAGCCCTTAGACCAGTGCGGTCCGATCATGCAGTCCTGATAGGCTGCCGGCGGCGCCCAGGTGGTGGCCGCCTTCGTTACCGTAAAGCCGCTGACCGTGATATAGCCAACGCCGGTCTTCGACGGCATGAAGCATTCCCGGCGGACATTGATCTCCACCTTCTCTTTGTTCGGATCCGCCTCCTGGAAATTGGCGTAGAAGACGGTTCTGCCGTCCTGCTGCACGGCAAACCACTTATACCGGGACGCTTCCGGGTTCCAGGAACACGGATAGACCTCGCCGGCCAGGCATTCCTCCAGGGACTGCGCCTCGTAGAGCGCCTGATCGTTCAGATAGACGCAGCCGGTGTGCCTGCTGCGGCCTGCGAAATACCAGTCGCCGTATACGTAGGTCGTGTAGGGATTGTAACCGCCGAACACGGAATTATCCACGCTGGCCGTCCAGGTGGTGCCCTCGTACTTCTTCCAGCCGGTCAGCTCCTCCGCGCCGGTGATCACCGCTCCCAGCGGCTCCGTGCTCCGGTAAGCGATCCTCGCATCCTCGCGGCCGGCGTTCTGCGGATCCACATACTCCCGGTAGACGCCCGGCGCCACCAGCACCTCGTCTCCCGGCTGCGCCGTCTTCGCCGCCTCCCCGATCCGGCGGTAGGGCCTCTCCTTCGTGCCGTTCCCGTCAAAGCCTGCGTTTGCGTTCACAAAAATCTTCATTGTTCCGATCTCCTTTCTGAGAAAAAAATCCTGCGGACGGGTCGCGATTCCCACCCGCAGCTTCGCTGCATCTATTGTCGCACCAAGGTGTGTCAGCCTGTTTCATCCTACTTCCGGTAGAACAGGATCCCCAGCGTCCCCGGCCCGCAGTGGCAGGACACCGTACAGCCCGCCCGGGTATGGAGCACCTCTTCAAACGGGGCCAGCTCCCGCACCGCCTTCTCCACCGCGTCCCGGATCTCCTGATCGATGCCGGAGTCGGTGATGAAGATCCTTCTGGTATCCACCGTCGTAAGATCCCCCAGCTGATCCTTCACATACGCGGTCAGACAGCGCCCCATGGCGCCGCGGTACTTCCTTCCCACGCCCATAACGCCGTCCTTCACATAGATGCAGGGATGGAGCTTCAGAAGGTTCGCGCCCAGAGCCGCCAGGGCCGTACAACGCCCGCCCTTCCGCAGGTATTCCAGCGTGCTCACAAGAAAGCTGACGTCCAGCTTCTCCCGCCGCGCCTCAAGCGTCTTCGCGATCTCCGCCGCGTCCATGCCGTCCGCCGCCATATCGCAGGCGTCCAGCACCAGATGGGCGATGCCGGTCGACAGGTTCCGGCTGTCGACCACATAGACGTTCCCCACCTCTTCCGCCGCCAGACACGCGTTCTGGTAGCAGGAGGACATCTCCGCGCTGATCGTGAAATGCACGATGGCGTCGCATTCCTGACGAAGCTTCCCGAACACGTCCAGATACTCCTGTACGTTCACCGCCGCGGTGGACCCAAGCTGACCGCTGGCGCTGATCTTCGCATAAAGCTCGTCCGGAGAAATGTCCACTCCGTCCTTATAGCTGACCCCCGCGCAGTTCACCGTCAGGGGCGTAATGGTAATTCCGTACTGACCGATCAGCTCCGGCGTCAGGTCACAGGTGCTGTCCGCCGTAATGCGTATCCTCATAACCTTAACCTCGTCTTTCTCCGTCCGCGTAAGGTCATAGGGTACTTCTCAAAGCGGCCCGCGTTTCCGGATCATTTTCTCAGGTCAATTATAGTTTCTCATACAGGAAATGTCAAGAAAAGCTGGCGGATCCATGTCAGCACCATATTAGTACCATATCAGTGCCATCTCAGCATCAAAACACCTGCTCCAGCACGACGCACCACACCGGCAGAAGCGCCATAGAGAGGATCGTCGTCAGCACCACGCACTGGGACGCGAAGACCTCGTCGCCGTGATACTTGGCGGCCAGAAGCGCCGTGGTAGAGCCTGCCGGCATGGCCGCCAGAACGACGGAAAGACCCGCCGCCGTGGCGTCCACATGAAAGAGCATGCAGCCGAGCATCACGGCCAGCGGGATCGCCAGCAGGCGGATCACGGAGAAGATCACCGTGATCCTGTTGATCATATTTTTAAATCCGGCGTCGGCCAGGATCAGGCCGATCAGCATCATGGTCATCGCCGTATTGCAGCTGCCCAGACTCTTCACACTGCGGCTCACGACGCCCGGCAGCCGGATCTGGGTCAGCATCAGGAACATGCCGATGAAGACCGCGATGATGCACGGATGGGTAACGACCTTTTTGAATACCTCTTTCCTGCTCGGCGATTCGGTGAAATAGGACACGCCCGCCGACCACATGACGATCCGCTGGGGGATCAGATAGATTGATGCATACAGAAGCCCCAGCGAACCGTAAAGCCCTTCGGCGATTGGATTGCCCAGGAAGCCGGCGTTGGAACAGACCGTGCCGTACTGCAGGATCATACGCTGCCGCTTCGGAACCTTCCGGTAGCAGAAGGCGCTGATCAGCGTGCAGAACATCTGCAGCACCAGAGAGATCACAAGAACCTGCAGGCCGGCCATCAGAAGATCATGGTTAAATTCGATGGAGAACGCGTTTATGATGTTGCAGGGCAGGATCACGTCGATCACCAGATCCGTCAGCATCCGCTTGCCCTCCGCCGTCAGGATATTCTTCTTCCGCAGGAAGAATCCGACTCCCATCAGGATAAACATCATAAGCTGCAGTTCAAACAAGCCTTCCAGATTCATAGAGTATATCTTCTTTCTCTCATTTTGTCTGTTTTTTCAATTCATTCCGCCGGCCCATGCGGCCGTCCTGTACCTGTCAGGAAAATGGCGCAGCCTTACCCTCTATCGTCTCGTATCCCAGCGTCCGCAGAATACGTTCTCTCCCGCCTTGCCCATAAATTCGCTCTTCCCGCAGATCTTCTCGATGGCGGCGCGGATATGGATGCGCGTGGGTCCGTAGGCGTTGATGAAGGTGTGCAGCTGCGGCACGTCGATCAGATGGTTCGTATAGTTTAAGCTGATGCCAACCGTCGGCACCTCTTCATTATACCAGGGAAGTTCGCGGCTGTGGTTGCAGCTCCAGCGGACGCGGACATCGTTCTCCTGGGCGTAGCCCTTCACATTGATGAACAGGAATACCACGTCGTGATTCCCGACGAAATCCTTCCGCGACCCATGCTCCATCATCTTCACCATATTCATGGGCGAAACGCCGTTCTCCACCTCCAGATCGTGGTAGTTGGGGCAGATATCCACTTCGAAGCCGGCCCTCTCAAGTTCCTCGACGACGATATCCCTGACCGGGTCGCCCTTGTATCCCTTGCTGGTAGGCGTAGACTGGACATAGACCAGGTACGCCCGCTTCTTCTGCGCCGGATCGATGGGCAGAAGGTTCCTCGTATCCTTCACCAGCGTAATGCAGGTGTCGGCGGCCTGCTCCGCGAAAGCCCTGTGCTCCGCGCAGCCTACGACCGACAGACCCGCCTTGTCCGGGAAGCGCACCTCATCCCGATAGAGATGCAGATGGGCCTTCATGCCCAGGATGCGGTGAAGCGCGTCCGAAAGGCGCTCCTCCGTGATAACGCCCTTCTCATAGCCGGCCTTCATGAAGCCGATGTCCTCCTCCACGTCGTTGGCGAACAGGAACATATCGCAGCCGGCGGCGATAGCGCCCGGCACCGCGTCGCAGCGCCGCGAGGTGGCCGACATTCCCACCATATGGGACGCGTCGGTGATAATGATTCCGTTAAAGCCCATCTCCCCGCGCAGCAGGTCGGTGAGCAGCTCCGGCGCGAGGGTCGCCGGCATGATGTCGGCGTCGGCAATGCCGGGACGCAGGCGGCGGCTCATCTCCGGCAGGGCGATATGTCCCACCATGATGCTCTCCAGTCCCTCGTCGATCAGCGTCTGGTAGACCCTGCGGAACGTGGCGTTCCACTCTTCGACGCTTAAATTGTTGACGCCCAGCGCCAGATGCTGGTCCAGTTCCTCCACGCCGTCTCCCGGGAAATGCTTGGCCGTGCAGGCCATATTGGGGTTGGCGTCCTTGACGCCCTTAATATAGGCGCGGGCGTTGGCGATCACGTTGTCCGTGTCCTCGCCGAAGGAACGGGTATTGACAATGGTGTTGCGCCAGTTCATGTAAATGTCGGACACCGGATTGAACATCCAGTTGCAGCCGATGGACGACGCCTCCCGTCCGGCGGCGTAACCCACATGGTAGGCGTTCTCCGTGCCCGGCCCCGCGCCGCACTGGGCGGCCGTCGCGACAAAGGTGCCGTCCGGCAGACAGCCGCTTCCGCCGTCGTCGCAGTTGGCGGCGATAAGCAGCGGGATCTTGCTGTACTTCTGATAGGTCGTGTTCTGCAGCCAGACCGTCTCCTTATCGCCTCCCTGCCAGCGCAGGCCCCCCTGATGGGAGACGGCCAGTCCCTCTTTGATCGCCTCCTCATTCACTCCCGGAACCGCTTTCAGAAGCACAAAAAGCTGTCCCAGCTTCTCCTCCAGCGTCATGCCGGAGATTGTCTCCTCCACCCACCGGATCTCCTCGTCCGTGAGATAAAAGGGCTTCTCTTTCAAATTGACCATGGTACCTTCTCCTTTCTTTTTCTGGTCTCTGTCTGAACCCCGGATGTCTTCTGATAGGTATAGTATAACATCCGAAAAACGTCTTCGTCCAGCAGAAAACAAACATTTTCCGAAAAGGAGCCGGTACGCCGCCCCGCCGCCGGCTCAGACGCCGGCAGGCGCGGCGTCATGGCGGAGCATGCCGTTATTCTGTGATAACGCCCCGCTGCTTCAGTTCATTCTTCAGGTAGCGCAGCTGGCCGCCGCACAGCAGTACCTCCAGCTCGTCGTCGGAGAGATCCAGCTTCGCCTTAAACATGATCTTCTTCGTCTTGTCCGTGATCGTAACCTCCCGCCCGGCCATCTGGTCGCGGAGGCCGTCGATCACGATCTCGTCCATCTGATCGATCTTATCATAATCGGACGGATCCGCGAAGGTCATCGGGATCACGCCGTGGTTCACCAGGTTGCCCTTATGGATACGGGCCATGCTCTTGGCGACGACCGCCTTCACGCCCAGATACATCGGATTGATGGCCGCGTGCTCGCGGGACGAGCCCTGGCCGTAATTTTCTCCTCCGATGATAATGCTCTTGCCCAGCTCCCTCGCCCGCTCCGCGAACGACGGATCGTAACGGTGGTAGCAATACTGGCTCATCAGCGGAATATTGGAGCGCATACTGGAAAATTCCGCGCTGGCCGGCGTGATATCGTCGGTGGAAATATTATCGCCTGCCTTTAAGCTGACGCGGCACTCCAGATGCTGTTCGGGAGCGTCCGGCACCGGCAAGAACGCGATATTCGGGCCTTTGACGACCTCTACCTTCTCCCTCTCCTCCGCGTCCTCAATGGGAGCGATCAGCAGCGCGTCGTTATCCTCCAAAAATACTTCCGGCGTATGGATGGTATCCAGGATCTTCACATCCTCGCCCATGATCTCCTCCGCCGTGGAGAACCGGTCGGTCACGGCGCAGGCCGCCGCGGTCTCCGGGCTTACCAGATAGACCTGGGCGTTGGGATTGCCGGAACGGCCGCGGAAGTTGCGGTTTGTCGTGCGAACCGCCACGCCGTTGGTGGCGGGCGTCTGGCCGATGGCGCAGCAGGGACCGCAGGCCAGCTCCAGGAAGCGGACGCCGGCCTCCAGCATCATGTCGATGTAGCCGTCCTTCAGAAGCTGCCTGTAGATCTGCTTGGAATCCACGATGCAGGTGCAGCTGACATTTTCATGGACACGGCGTCCCTTCAGGACCAGCGCCGCCCTGGCGATGTCCTTGTAGGAGCCGTTGGTGCAGCCGCCGATCAGCACCTGCTGAACCGCCCTCTGCTCCACCTCGCTGACCCTGCAGACATTGTCCGGCTGATGCGGGCAGGCGATCAGCGGCTCCAGCTCGCTTAAATTGATCTCGATCTCGCCGTCGTACTCCGCGCCTTCATCCGGCAGAAGCTCTATGTACTGATCCTCTCTGCCCACGGCGCGCATGAATCTGCGGACCTGCTCGTCGGCCGGGAAAATGGACGTGGTAGCGCCCAGCTCGGCGCCCATGTTGGTGATGGTCACGCGGTCCTCGACCTCCAGCTCCGCGGCGCCCGGCCCCACGTACTCATAGATCTTCCCCAGGCCGCCCTTAACGGTATTGCGACGCAGCATCTCCAGGATCACGTCCTTGGCGCTGCAGCCGGGGCGGAGATGTCCGGTCAGATTCACCTTGATGATCTCGGGCATTTTCAGACGCATCGGCACGCCGGTCATGGCGGTCGCCACATCCATGCCGCCCACGCCGATGCACATCATGCCGATGGATCCGCCGTGGGGCGTATGGCTGTCGCCGCCCATGGACAGCTTGCCGGGAACGCCGAAGCGGGCCACATGCACCGCGTGACAGATGCCGTTGCCCGGCCGCGATACGTAGACGCCGTACTTCTTCGCGATGGACTGGAGATAGATATGGTCGTCCGGCGTCTTGAAATCCATATACAGCAGGTTGTGATCCAGGTAGCTGACGCTGGTCTCCACCTGGGTCTTGTCAAGACCGATCTGCTCGAAGGCCAGATAGGTCATGACCGCATTGATGTCGTGGGTCAGGGTCTGATCCACCTTCAGATAGATCTCCTCCCCCGGGATCATGTCCGACGGCTGCGCCAGATGGGCCGCCAGGATCTTTTTCGACAGGTTCATTGCCATAAGAAATACCCTCCTTTGCTCGTAGCTCCGAGATGCTATATTTTCTTTATTATATAACGGAGAAATATATAAGTAAAATATATAGTTTGATATGAACGTCATACAAATTTTCCTATTCTCTTGTCGGCGGACGGCTGCCGTCCGGGAATAATCTCCTTGCTATTTTCTTCTCCCTATGGTATATTATCCACGTAAAATCAAACGATTCCATCACCTGGAGGCAATCATGGTTGAAGTTTGGGATGTCACGGTTCCGGAGCTGACCGGCGACGAGCCGCGGCGCGCTTATATCTATCTGCCGGAATCCTACCTGCACGAGCCGGACCGGCGCTACCCGGTTCTCTACATGTTCGACGGACATAACGTCTTCTTCGACGAGGACGCCACCTACGGCAAGTCCTGGGGCATGACGGAATACATGGAATTCTCGGAGACCGAGCTGATCATCGCGGCCGTGGAATGCAACCACCATCCGGACAACGGACGGCTCAGCGAGTACTCGCCGTTTTCCTTCAAAGATGCACACTTCGGCAGTATTACAGGCCGCGGGCGCGCCACTATGCGGTGGCTGATCCGCTCCTTCAAGGCTTACATCGACCGGAACTACCGCACGCTTCCCGACCGGAAGCACACCTTCATCGCAGGAAGCTCCATGGGCGGACTTATGAGCCTTTACGCAGTGACCGCCTATAACCGGTATTTCTCCAGGGCAGCGGCGCTCTCTCCATCCCTGTGGACGAATCCCGCGGGCATCGAGCATATGATCAAACGCACCGATCTGCGGCCCGGCACCGTCGTCTACATGGACTACGGCTCCGAGGAGATGAAGAACCACGCCGGAATGGAGAAGCAGTTTAAGAAGGTCTCCGGCATGCTGCTTGACCGCGGCATCTGGCTCTCGACGCGCATCGTGCCCAACGGCGACCACAGCGAGGCCAGCTGGGAGAAGCAGATCCCGTTCTTTATGGAGACGCTGCTGTACGACTTATAAAGCAGAAACCCATTGTTGCAGATCCGCGCCGCATCCGGCGCAGGAAGGAGATCTCTATGGAGACACAGTATTTCAAGGATTACAGCCCTGCTCTGGGCCGCGATATGGAATGCAAGGTCTACGGCCACGCCGGCCGCCCCATGATCTATATCCCCTGCCAGAACGGGCGGTTCTATGATTTCGAGAATTTCCACATGGCGGGTACCTGGGGTCCCTGGATCGAGAGCGGCAAGCTGATGGTGCTCTCCGTCGATACCATGGATCAGGAGACCTGGTCCGACACCTACGGCGATCCCCGCCGGCGCATCGAGCGCCACGAAGCGTGGAATCAGTACGTGGTCGGCGAGGCGGCCCAGAAGCTCCGCTGCATGGCCATGGAACGCAACGGCTGGGATCAGGAGCCGGGCGTTATGGTGTTCGGCAGCAGTCTGGGAGCCACCCACGCGGTGAACTTCTATTTCCGGTGGCCGGACGTCTTCGACCGCCTGCTGGCTCTCTCCGGCATCTATACGGCGGAGTACGGTTTCGGCGCCTACATGGACGACCTGGTCTATCTGAATTCGCCGGTCCATTACCTGGCGAACATGCCAACCGACCATCCCTATATCGCCAAGTACAACAAGCACAAGGCCGTGATCTGCGTAGGCCAGGGCCCGTGGGAGATGCCCGATTCCACCAGACAGCTCCACGGCATCCTGGACTGGAAGGAGATCTACGCCTGGGTCGATTACTGGGGCTATGACTGCGCCCATGACTGGGACTGGTGGTATAAGCAGGTCGTCTATTTCGCACCCTATCTGCTGGATATGGGATGAGATCATCGCGCGGCGGGTCCTGCCCCGCCTGACAGCTTCCCTGCGGCCTGCGCCGGGCTGTCCGCGTTCTCGATAAAACATAAGCCTTACGAGGAGGATATGAACAAATGAAAAACGTAGTATTTATCTCGCCGAACTTTCCCACCAACTACTGGCAGTTCTGCCGGGAGCTGAAGAACAACGGCATGAACGTCTTAGGCATCGGCGACGCTCCCTACGACGAGCTGACCGGCGACCTGAAGAACAGCCTGACCGAGTATTACAAGGTATCCAGCCTGGAAAATGACGACGAGGTCTACCGGGCCATCGCATTTTTCATCTTCAAATACGGCCGTATCGACTGGCTGGAATCCAACAACGAGTACTGGCTGGAGCGCGACGCCCGGTTCCGCACGGATTTCAACATCCTAAGCGGCTTCCAGGCGTCCGATATCTCCCGCATCAAATACAAATCCAAGATGAAGGAATACTATAAGAAGGCCGGCATCGTCACCGCCCGCTATCACCTGGTGGACGACTACGCGGGCTGCAAGTCCTTCATTAAGAAAGTCGGCTACCCGGTCGTCGCCAAGCCGGACAACGGCGTCGGCGCCTCCGACACCCATAAGATCTCAAACGACGAGGAACTTCAGAAATTCTTCGACACGAAGATTCCCGGCGTTTCCTACATCATGGAGGAATTCGTCTACGGCGCAGTCAACTCCTACGACGCCATCATCGATTCCAACGGCGAGCCCATGTTTGAGACCGGCAATGTGTCCCCCGTCTCCATCATGGACATCGTGAACAACGCGGACAATTCCGTCTACTACATCGTCAAGGATCTGCCCGACGACACCCGCGCCGCCGGCCGCGCCACGGTCAAGAGCTTCGGCGTCAGGAGCCGCTTCGTGCATTTCGAGTTCTTCCGCCTGCAGCAGGATCAGAAGGGTCTGGGCAAGAAGGGCGATATCATGGCTCTGGAGGTCAACATGCGCCCCTGCGGCGGCTTCACCCCGGATATGATCAATTTCGCCCACTCCACCAACGTCTATAAGATCTGGGCCGACATGATCGCCTTCGACCGCTCCACGATGCCGGTAGGCAAGCACGCCTTCTGCGCCTTCGCCGGCCGCCGGGACGGCAAGAACTTCGTCATGAGCCATGAGGACATCATGGCCAAATACGGCGCGAAGATGAAGATGGTGGACCGCATTCCCGACGCCCTCTCCGGCGCCATGGGCAACCAGATGTACCTGGTGCTCTGCGACAGCGAGGAGGAACTGAACCAGTTCTATAAAGACGTGCTGGAGTGCAAAGAATAAGCGATAGCGCAGGCAGAGGCCGGGAGCTTTGCTCCCGCCTCCTGCCCATCCGTAAGTCTTCCATGGGTTACATAGATCATGGTCCGCTGCGTATGCGCGATAAAGTCCTTCAGCCACTCCAGACTGTCCTCATCAAGATGGTTATCCGGTTCATCCATCAGCAAAATCGCATCCGGCTTCATCAGGGCTCTGGCCAGCGCGATCCGTTGCTTCTCTCCGCCGGACAGCTCGCCGGCTCCGCCGGAAACCGTTCTCTCCAGCAGATGTGCGATTCCAAGCTCTTCCGCCAGCTTTCGCGCGGATTCCCTGCCGGCCCTCAGATCCCCTGTGCAGATATTCTCCAGCACAGTTCCCTGAAACAGATAGGGAGACTGCTCCACATAAGCAATGTGCTTTCTGACATCTTCTATGTTATAATCCCCAAGCTCGGCCCCATTGATCAGAATGCGTCCCCGATACCCGCCAAGAAGCCCGCACAACAGCTTGAGAAGCGTCGTTTTCCCGCTGCCGTTCGGCCCGCTCAGTCTGAGCTTTTCTCCTTCCTTCAGCCGGAAATCCGGATAATCCACATTCCGCGTCCTTCCGTCCTCTCCTTCATTGTCATCAGCGCGGTAAGTAAACTGCAGTCCCTCCGCCGCGATCCCGGTAACCCTTCCATCCAGCGTCTTTCCTTCGACGCGTTCCGCATCCCGGTAAAGCTCTTTCATCCGTTCCATCAAATTCGTTCTCTCCGGCAGAACCTCCAGAAGGTCGGAGATCTTATCCGTAATGAAATGAAACACATTCAGGTAGCCGATCATCGCGGCTACCGCGCCCGGCGTGATGGACCGCGCGGATACCATCCACGCACCAAACAGGAGAATTACCATGGTACAGGACTGCCCCATGATTGCGGATATCCCGTCCGCCACAGTCTCAACCCGGATATTCTGCAGCCGCAGCTTTCGGAAATACTGCCGGAACACCCCTTCGAACCGCTCCAGTAGTTTTTCACCCATCCCATAGAGTTTTACCTCACATGGCCAGTGCGCCAGAAGGTTTTCATTTGCTCCGACCCGCGTATTGAATTCCCGGTTTTCTTTGTCATACCGCTCGCGGTACTTCCGAAGCGCCGCGGGAACCGCGAGGCACAGCAGAAACACCGCAAACGACACCAGCGTATAGACCGCGCTGATCCGCACGGCTGATATAAGCAGAAAGGCAGTCGCTGCGAGTATCGCCGATGTGTCTGTCACCGTGTTCTGCCAGACGCCCCGCCAATAGATCGGGTCCTCTTCCAGACGGTACTGCACCTCGCCCTCGCTCATTGAAAGGGCGCCGGAATACGTTTTATCCAGGAAACGCCCCAGGACGAGCCGGTCATGCTTCAGCGCATTATATATCATGACCGCTTCTCCCAGGAAGCTCAGGAATGGCAGCACAAACACGCCTGCCAACATACACAGGAGAAACCGGCTCATCTGCGCCAGCCCCGCTTCCACATTCAGCGAGAAAACCGCGTCGAAAAATCCGCCTAATCCGTTCGCCAGATAGACCAGTATCACCGCTTCTGCGGCTTCCTGCAGCATGTATATGAGCGTAGAAGGGAGCATGGCCCTTCTGCAGTCGTTCAGTATCTGTCTTTTCAGCTGTGTTTCAGCATTCTGCAAGATAAATACCTCCTTTCTCCACTCTGTAGATGTGATCGGAGATCCCGTCAAAGCATGAATCGTGGGAGACAATGACGGCGCCTCCCTTTCGGGATACGAGCAGCTCCAATAATCTCTCCCTGCTTTCCGAATCAATAGGCAATTGTTAAATTGCCAAACCCATTGATTTTACTGGGTTTTCTTGCTTCTTTTATATAAATTTTCTCTCCG
>CANQME010000090.1 GCA_947624815.1 uncultured Lachnospiraceae bacterium
CCATACAGACAGACAGGCTCTAACCCGCATATTTACTGGGTTAGAGCCCATTTCACTTCGGAAGTTGAGATATCATATCAAAATAGAAATCAACCAGTTTTTCATACAGAAACAATATTGCAAAAAAATCAAGGTTCCCCGAAACGAAGAACCTTGATCTAATCATCCTATACAAGCTGATCCGCGGCCATGACCGGAATCAGTCCTCGTCGACCTTGATGATCTCCCTCTTATTATACGTTCCGCAGGCTTTGCAGACCCTGTGCGGCATCATCAGAGCGCCGCACCTGGAGCACTTCACCAGATTCACGGAACCCATCTTGAAGTTGGCGGATCTCCGCTTATCTCTCCTGGCTTTGGAAGTCCGGTTCTTCGGGCAGATAGACATGGTTTACACCTCCTTAAACTGATTGAAAATATCCTGGATAACAGACATTCTTGGGTCCAACGAACTCCTGTCACAGTCGCAGGCGGTCTTATTAAGATTGGCCCCACATCTATTACAAATCCCTTTGCAGTCTTCCTTGCACAGGACCTTCATCGGCAGGTTCAGATACAACTCGTCGCATACCAGCTGATCCACATCCAGCATGTACCCCTGCAAATAGGGCTGTTCCTCCAGAGCTTCGGCCCGTTCCTTCGAAGACAGCTTCATATCCAGCGTCCTCTCAAGATCCAGGGAAAATGGCACCTTTACCGGTTCAAGACAGCGGCTGCACGGAATCATCAGCGCCAGCTGCGCGCTGCCCTCAAGCGACAGCGTCCGGTCGCCGAGATTCACAAGACGGAGCTTCACCGGCTCCGCGTCTGCAAGCGCATACTCGCCTTCCGGAACACGCAGGCCGGTCATGTCCAGGCTTGCGGTCACATCCAGTTCTTTGCCGTCTCTGGCAAACAGTTCGGTCAGGTTTATCTGCATAATAGCTCCTAACACGCACCTAAATATTATACAAAGGCACGAAATGTTTGTCAACCTAAATTTTTAACTTTTTACTGCACCAGACGCAGGGTCTCGCGGGCGATGGCCAGCTCCTCGTTGGTCGGGATCAGCATGACCTTCACTTTGGAATTAGCGGAGGAGATCACCGCGTTCTTCCCTCTCACGTCGTTGGCCTCGTCGTCGATCTCCACGCCCAGATATCCCAGGTATGCGCAGACGGCCTTGCGGGTCTTCTTGTCGTTCTCGCCCACGCCGGCGGTAAAGGCGATGGCGTCCACGCCGTTCATGGCTGCGGTATAAGCGCCGATGTACTTGGCGACGCGGTAGATGAACGCGTCCAGAGCCACCTGCGCATCGTGGTTGCCCGCCTCGGCAGCCGCGCCCAGATCGCGGAAGTCGCTGGATACGCCGCTCATGCCCAGAACGCCGGACTTCTTATTCAGAATGTTCAGCACCTCGTCTACGGTCTTCCCTTCGTTGTTGCAGATGAACTGCACGACGGCCGGGTCGATGTCGCCGCTTCTGGTGCCCATGATCAGGCCCTCAAGCGGGGTCAGGCCCATGCTGGTGTCCACGCACTTGCCGCCGATGGAAGCGGAGATGCTGGCGCCGTTGCCCAGATGGCAGACGATCACCTTGGCCTTTTCCGGATCCAGGCCGCCGAACTTGATGGCCTCGCCGGACACGAACATATGGCTGGTGCCGTGGAAGCCGTAACGGCGGATGCTGTATTTCTCAAGGTATTCCTTCGGAATCGCGTACATATACGCCTTCTCCGGCATCTTCATACCAAAGGCCGTATCCCAGACCGCAACGTTGGGCTTGCCGGGCATGGCCGCCTCGCAGGCTTCGATCCCCATCAGGTTGGCCGGGTTGTGCAGCGGTCCCAGCGGGAAGCACTCGCGGATCACTGCCTTCACATCGTCGGTAACCAGGCAGGAATCGCTGTACTTGGTGCCCGCGTGAAGCACGCGGTGGCCGATGGCGGTGATCTCGTCGGTGCTTGCGATCACGCCGTGCTCCGGATCCTGCAGAGCCTCCAGAACCAGCTCGATGGCCACATGGTGATCCGGCATCGGCTTCTCGACGACAAATTTATCCTTGCCGGCCGGCTGATGGGTCAGCTTGGAACCGTCGATGCCGATCCTCTCGCAGAGACCCTTGGCGATAACGCCCTCGTTGTCCATATCGATCAGCTGGTACTTTAAGGAAGAACTTCCGCAGTTAACGACTAATATTTTCATCTTGGTCTACTCTCCTTTTCTGTTCAATCGCGCTGGCCGGCGGCGCGATGCGCCCGCAGCCTTTCTCTTCTGTAAATGCGGTATGACTTTTCACGGGCTGCCATATGCACGGCAGCCCGTGTTTTTCGTTCGCTATGTGCTCAATGCCTATTTCACGATCTCGCCCATCACAACGCCCGCGCAACCCGCCGCGTTGGATTCGTCGGTATCGATGTGCATCGCCAGCGCGTAGCTGTCGCTGACGCGGACCACCACGTCGCCGAAGATCAGGCTTCTGCCCTCGGTATCGACCTTCACGCTCACGACGTCGCCGTTCTCCACGCCCAGCTCCTTCGCATCCGCTACCGTCGCATGGATGTGGCGCTTCGCCGCGATCACGCCCTCGGAGATCTCGATCTCGCCCTTGGGGCCTACGATCTTGCAGGCGCCGCTGCCGGCGATATCGCCGGACTCACGGACCGGAGCCGTTACGCCGATGGAACGGGCGTCGGTCAGGGACAGCTCCACCTGGGTGGCCTTTCTCACCGGACCAAGGATCGATACGCCTTTCAGTTCTTTCTTGCTTCCAACGACGGTAACTCTCTCCTCGCAGGCGAACTGCCCCGGCTGGGACAGATCCTTCTTCTTGGTCAGCTGGTAGCCCTCGCCGAACAGGGTCTCCAGATCCGCCTGAGTCAGATGAATGTGCCTTGCGCTTGTCTCAACAATGAATTTCATGATGAATCCTCTCCTTTTCCTGTGATATGGCCCATGGGCCGGGGGAGCCATGTCCCGCAGACATGTCTCCATTGAGTCTATTCTATGTGGTTTTTGCCTGTTTTTCAAGCCCCCGCACGGAAATTAATTGCATTTTTTGTCAAACATCTGTTTATTTCTTATATAAGGGTCCGTAAGCGGCGCAGGCACGGTAATCCGCGCCCTCCGGATCCATGCCGAAGGCGTTCCAGGACGCCGGGCGGAAGATCTTCTCCACCGGCACGTTATGCATGGCCACCGGGATCCGGAGCATGGAGCACATCGTGATCAGATCGGCGCCGATATGGCCGTAGCTGATGGCTCCGTGGTTGGCGCCCCAGTGGTTCATCACATCGTAGGCCGTCGCGAACGGACTTCCCACCTTCCCGTCGCAGCGGGGCGTGAACCAGGTGCAGGGCCAGGTATAGTCGGTCCGCTTCCAGAGCACGTCCGATACCTCGTCCGGCAGGTTCACGGTCCAGCCCTCCGCGATCTGCAGCATCGGACCGAGGCCGCGGACCAGATTCAGGCGGATCATGGTAGCCGGCATGACGGCTCTCGTCAGGAAACGGGAGGAATAGCCGCCGCCCCGGAAGTAGCCGTTGTCCGCCGGATTCCAGGTGGTGGCCTCAAGGATCGCCTTCTGGTCCTCCTCCGTTACCTCCCACCACTGCTTCATGACGCCGTTGCCGTCCGCGTCCTTCGCCTCGCCGCAGGCGTCCAGGCAGGCCGCGCCGGAATTGATCAGATGGATCAGGCCGCCGTTCTCCCTGGCCGCGCCCGTAAGGTCGTAGCCGGTGGCGCGCTTCACCGCCTCCGGGCTCCAGAAGGTACGCACGTCGGCGAAGATCTGCGCCCGATTGGTCAGAAGCTTCATAAACATCATGCCGAGGCCGTTCAGCACGTCGTTCTCCGTCGCCAGGATATAGGGCTCTCTTGCGCCGTCCCAGTCGAAGGAGGTATTCAGAAGCGCCTCCGCAAAGTCCGCGTTGGGATAGAAATCCGTCCACTGCCGCTGTCCCTGGAAGCCGGCCGCTATCGCGTTGTGGCCGATGGCTTCCTCGGAGAACTTCGGATCCAGCTTGTCGCAGCCGCACATCAGCTCCTTGATGATGACCATCATCTTCACCACGAACTCCCAGTCCTTCTCCTTCTGCTCCGGGCTCTTGCGAATGAATTCCGGATTCTTGTCGAAGCCTTCCTTACAGTTCTTCTTCGTCCATGCCAGGGCGCGCTCGTACTCGTCGTGATCGTAGATGCCCTCGGTCATGCGCCGGATGATCTCCACCTCGTCCACGGACTCCACGCGCATCCCCAGGTAGGACTCGATGAAATCGCTGTCGATGATGGATCCGCCGATGCCCATGCAGATGGATCCGATCTGCAGATAGGACTTGCCGCGCATGGTGGCTACGGCAACCGCCGCGCGCCCGAACCGCAGAAGCTTCTCCTTCACGTCCTCCGGGATCGAGGTGTCGTCCGCGTCGCAGACCTCATGGCCGTAGATACCGAAGGCCGGAAGTCCCTTCTGCGCATGGGTCGCCAGCACCGACGCCAGATACACCGCGCCGGGGCGCTCCGTTCCGTTGAAGCCCCAGACCGCCTTGATCGTATTCCGGTCCATATCCATGGTCTCCGCGCCGTAGCACCAGCAGGGAGTCACGGTCAGCGTGATAGCCACGCCCGCCTTCTCAAACTTCGCCTGGCAGGCCGCCGCCTCCCCCACGCGGCCGATGGTGGTATCGGCGATCACTACCTTCACCGGTTCGCCGTTGGAATAGCACAGATTCTCTTCAAATAACTTCGCCGCCGACCGGGCCATGTTCATGGTCTGGTCTTCCAGATCTCCGCGAACGTCCAGCGCTCCTCTCCGTCCGTCGATCGTCGGCCGGATCCCGATCACCGGATATTCGCCGACCAGTCTGTTCTTTGCCATGTCAGTATCCTCCTCGTCTCAATAATGGATTTCCCTGCAGCGAAATGCTGTTTTTATGATTGTATTGTAGCAAGTTTTTGTGGAAAAATCCAGACGGTATTCCCATTTTTTTACGCCGGCGATGGACATTTCTGCTTATTTTCGGTATACTGACTTAACAGGAAACAAACTGAACAGCGAAAGGAACCCCAAATCCATGAAAACAGTCGGAATCATCGCGGAATACAATCCCTTCCACAACGGCCACGCCTATCAGATCCGCATGGCAAAGGAGCTGACCGGCGCCGCCTTCTGCGTCGTGGCCATGAGCGGCGATTTCGTCCAGCGGGGCGCTCCCGCCGTTTTCGACAAATACACGCGCACCCGCATGGCGCTCTCCGCCGGAGCCGATCTGGTGCTGGAGATCCCTCCCGTCTTCGCCACCGGAAGCGCCGAGGATTTCGCCTCCTGCGGCGTGGCGCTTCTCGACCGGCTGGGGATCGTGGATACGCTCTGCTTCGGAAGCGAATGCGGGCGGTTGGAGCCGATGAAGGCGGTCGCGGGGATCCTCCTGCAGGAGCCGGAAGCCTACCGGAAGGAGCTGACGCAAGGGCTGAAGGACGGACTGACGTTCCCGCAGGCACGCCAGAAAGCGCTGGAAGCGTACCTGAGCGGCGACAGCCTCTCTGAGCTGCCTCCGGGCAGCGGCCTGTCCGGCCTGCTGTCCTCTCCGAACAATATCCTTGGGATCGAATACTGCAAGGCCCTTCTGCGCCGCAGGAGCCGGATGGAACCGGTCACGATCCTTCGGAAGGGAAGCGGCTATCACGATACGCAGCTTCGGGAGGAACCGTCCGCGGCCGCCATCCGCAAGATCCTGCTAACCCCCTCCGACCAGAACGGCAGCGGAATCCGTCCGCACTTTACCGCCCTCTCCCAGAGCGTGCCGGCGCCGGTGCTGAGCCTGATCCGGGACGCATACCCGCTTCATGCGGAAGACTTCTCCGCGCTCCTGGCCCAGCGTCTCCTTACGCTTCAGCTTACGGAACGCCCGCTGACGGATTTCTACGACGTTCCCGACGATCTGGCCGCCCGCATCGGCAAGCGAACGCTGGAATTCGCCGGCTTTGCCGACCGCTGCGCGGCGCTTAAGACCCGGCAGTACACCTACACCCGCGTCAGCCGGGCGCTGATCCATATCATGCTGGACATGACCGCGCAGGACGCCGCGGCCCGCAAGGCGCACGACTTCATTTCCTATGTCCGCGTCCTCGGCTTCCGCAGGGAAGCCGCCCCTCTGCTTTCCGCCATACAGGAGCAGGCCCCAAATGCACGCGAAAAAGCGGCCCCGCTGCCCCTGATCACCCGGACAGCCGACGCCGCTTCCATCTTAGACGGCAGCTCGCTGGCGGAATTCCGCCGCGACCTGTATTGCTCCCACATTTATCAGGCAGTTCTGGCAGCCGGAAGCGGCCGCCGGATCGCCAATGAATACACGACAGGGCTGATCGTGATGTGATCTCACCCCGATCAGCCCCAATCATTCAACCGCTCATATGCGCAGGCTGCCGGCCTGTTCAGTGACCTCCCAGATGCACCGGCGTCACAGGCTTGTTCCTGCGTCTCGCGTCGGTACGGCCTTCTACCCGGATCTCGCCGGCCGCCATCAGGGCGTGCTTCGTCAGGGCAGGTCCGACCAGCTCATATACCAGAACCGAGAACAGAACCACGCTGCGGATCGTCGCGCCGTCCTGCAACTGCTGCGCGGTCAGCGCCATTCCCAGGGAAACGCCAGCCTGCGGAAGCAGCGTAATGCCCAGATATTTGGTGATCGAGTCGCTGCATTTCGTGAGGGCGCAGCTGCTGTACGCGCCGAAGATCTTGCCCGCGGAGCGGAACACGATATACACGGCTCCGATCAGCAGCACCAGCGGATTCGACAGGATCTTCAGATCCAGCTCCGCGCCGGAGATCACGAAGAACAGCACGAACAGCGGCGCCGTCCAGTCGTCGATGTGCTCCATCAGGCTCTCGGAGAAATCGCAGATGTTGCAGAACACGGTTCCCGCCATCATGCACACCAGAAGCAGGCTGAAGCCGATATGGACGCCTCCGAGCTCAAATTCCGTCATGGATACTCCCACGGTAAACAGCACGCAGGAAATGGAGAGGCAGAGCCGCTTGCTGCCGGAGTGGAAATATTTCTCCATCACATGCAGCACGACCCCGGCCAGGCTTCCAAGCGCCAGGGAAAGCACGATCTCCAGCACCGGCTCCACAATCACGCTCGTCAGGCTGATCACGCCGCTCTCTAAAGCGTTTGCAACCCCGAAGGAAGCCGCGAACAGGACCAGACCCACTGCGTCGTCAATCGCCACCACGAGAAGAAGCAGCTTGGTCATGGGACCGTTCGCCTTGTACTGCCGCACTACCATCAGCGTCGCCGCCGGCGCCGTAGCCGCGGCGATGGCTCCCAGCGTGATCGCCGAAGAGACCGAGATCACCTGCGGAAAAATGAAATGCAACGCCACCAGGCTGATATCCACGATAACCGTGGTAACTACAGCCTGCAGGATCCCTACCGTGATCGCCTGCCGCCCCATATGCTTCAGCTGCTCCAGACGGAACTCGTTTCCGATGGTAAACGCGATGAAGCCGAGGGCGACCTGCGAGATCAGATCCAATCCCGCCACCTCTTCCGGTGTCCGGAAAACAACTCCCAGCCTTCCCAAACAGAACGGCCCCAGCAGCACGCCCATCACCAGATAGGCGGTGACCGCCGGGAGCTTCAGCTGCTTGGCAAGCCGGGTCATTAAAAGACCGCCGAACATGGCGGCCGATAACTGCATCAAAACAAGCATATCCTTGCACCTCCGTAACGGAAACGGCGCAAAAGAACCGGCGTCCGTTTCCACCTCTATTCAGTCCGGAAGTAATATAGTCCCGAATTGTGAACAAAATATGTCGTAATTATGAATAATCCGTAAATGTATATGCATTCTCCCATTTTACAAAGCACTCTTCATCCTGCATGTAACGCGATATGAAAACTGTCACCAGCAAATTTATCGTATGCAGGCGCAAAAAACAGCGGGCTTACACGCCCGCCGTTTCGAACAGATCGTCCCTTGTAATGTTCTTCAGCCATTTCCCGCTGCGATAATGCCGGATGACCACCGGCCATTTCACAAACTCGTCGGTACAGAGCAGGAAATACACCGCCAGCACCGGCAGCTTCAGCACGAACGCCGCCACGAAACCCAGCGGCACCGCATAGCACCACATGGTGATCGTGTCGCAGATCAGCCCGAACCGGCTGTCGCCGCCGGCCCGGAACACGCCGGCGATCAGCGTCGTATTCACCGCCGCGCCCATGACGTAGTAGGTATTGATCAGAAGCATGACCTTCAGGTAACGGAGGGCCTGCTCCGTCAGATCCGCGTACTTAAGTACCAGCGGCGTCGCGCACAGGATCAGGAACCCGCCCAGCGCGCCGCTTATCACCGTCAGCTTCATCAGCCGGGAGGCGTCCCTTCTGGCCTGCTCCATCTTATTCTCCCCGATCACATTGCCGAGAAGGATCCCGCCTGCGCTGGCGAAGCCGAAGCACAGGACCGTTCCGAAATTCTGCGCCACATTGACAAAGGAATAGGCGGCCACCGCGTCGCTTCCCATATGCCCGAGGATCGCCGAATACAGGGAGAAGGCGACGCCCCACGCCGCGTCGTTGCCCAGCGCCGGCAGCGAGATCTTCACGAAATCCGTCAGAAGCGCCTGGTTGCGGATGAACAGATACCGCGGATCCAGCTTAACTTCCCTGCTCCTCGCCGACACGATGACGCATCCGGCCAGCTCCACCAGCCTGGACAGCACCGTGGCGATGGCCACGCCCACCGCCCCCAGCTTCGGCGCGCCGAACAGTCCGAAGATAAACACTGCGTTCAGGATGATATTTAACGAAAATGCGATCGCGTTCAGCACCGTGCTGATCAGCACCTGGCCGATACTCCGGAGCACCGCCAGATAGACCTCCGTGACGCCCCAGCACAGGTAGCAGACGCTCATGATCCGCAGATAGGACGCGCCGATGCGCACCAGCTCCGGATCCGCCGTAAACACGCGCATCATCATTTCCGGACATATAAGGACCGCGGCCGCAAACATCCCGGACAGCGCCAGTGAGAACCGCAGGCCGATTCCCTCCACCGCCCGGATGGCGCGCAGATCGCCCTTGCCGTAATACTGGGCGCACAGGATCGTGGCCCCCGTTCCCAGACCGTAATAGATCATGAACAGGATGCTGGAATACTGGGCCGCCAGCGATACCGCCGAGATCGACGACTGGCCCACATAGTTGAGCATCACCACATCCGCGGAGCTGACCGCGGCGCTCAGCAGATTCTGCACCACAATGGGGATCACCAGCTTCGTGATCTGACGGTAGAAGCGGGCGCTCTCCTCTTTATGCTCTGATGTATTCATATCGGAACCTCTGTGTTTCCATTCAGTCTTAATCATTTCTGCCGGTTGCAGACGTCATTCTGTCCCCAGCAGCTTAAGGAGCGTCGGTTCCACTCCCAAAAACTCTGTAACCGCCTTAATCTGCCCGCAGTTGTCCTTGCGCCTTCCGCTGCGCACGCAGCGCAGCAGCAGGTTCTTCGGCGTGTGCTCCATATCGATGAACTCCAGGATCTGGGTTCGGTAGCCGTGATTTTCCAGGATTTCCGCCCGCAGCGCATCCGTATAAAGCGCCGCCATCCGCTCCTTCACGATCCCGTAATGGAAAATGGACTTCAGCAGGTCATTTTCCATCTGTCCGTTCAGCTCATGCTGACAGCACGGCACCGACAAGATCACCTTCGCGTTCCATCCGACGGCCTTCGCCAGGGCGTAGTCCGTGGCCGTATCGCAGGCGTAGAGCGTTACCACCATGTCTACCCGGTCCGCTCCGGCGTAATTCGCGATATCCCCGTGAAGAAATTCCAGCTTCTCATAGCCATACTGTCGGGCCAGCTGCCCGCAGTGTTCGATCACATCTTCCTTCAGATCCAGCCCGGTGATGCGAACGTCCAGTCCCTGCAGTTCATGCAGATAGTAATACATGGCAAACGTCAGGTACGACTTGCCGCACCCGAAATCGATGATCCGCACCTCCCGGTCCTTCGGAAGCTGCGGCAGAACATCCTCGATAAATTCCAGGAAGCGGTTGATCTGGCGGAATTTGTCGTAACGGGAATTTACGATCTTCCCTTCCGCTGTCATCACGCCCAGATCCTTAAGAAACGGTACCGGGCGGCCTTCCTCCAGGATATAGCGCTTGCGGCGGTTGTGGGTGAGCGTCCTCATTTTCGGCTGCGCCCTCTCCGTCTGTTTCCCGGCCGTTTGCGGTCCCGCATTTTCCGGCCCGGCTACCCTCCGTTCTGGCCGCGCCTTCTTCACCTTCACCGTCTGTTTCCCGGCTGTTTGCGGTTCTGCACTTTCCGGCCCGGCTGCCTCCCGCACCGGTTGCGCCTTCTTCACCTTCACCGTCTGCTTCCCGGCCTTGCTGACCAGCACCTGCATGCTTCCAAGCTCCGACTGCAATTCCAGCTGCTTGTACTTCTGCATCGCTTCTTCGATATACGCCAAAGTCTCCTCTTTCCGCATATTCCGGTGAAACGCCTGCTTTCCCCGGAATTCCTCCGCCTGGAAGGCCAGACTTTCATCCGCCGCCAAACCCGCGTCTCCCGCGTCCTTGCCGGCCGGCAGGCGCAGATACAGGGGGCGCACCTTGATCTTCTGCGCTTCCTCCTTATCCCGCGGATTGCTGATCACAATCTGATGAAGCTGTTCATTTAAGAAATCATACAGCTGCTCCCGCAGCAGTAACCTATACCCTTCCATAACCTTTCCCCGCTGTTTCCTGCTCAGCTCTCCATTCCGTTTCCCGTTCAGTTCTCCGCCCGGATCCATTTCTCCCGCAGAAGCTCCGGGTGTCCCTCCAGGTGCGCATAATCGTTAAACCGCTCCACCGTAAACCGCCCGTTCTCCGGATCGTACCGAAGCTCCGTGATCCCGGTGTTCTCCAGATTCTTCCCGATCTGCCTCCACCTGGCCAGATCCACCCCAAGCAGATACACCACCAGACTGCGGATCACGCCGCCGTGGGTCACAACCGCCACATCATGATGCGGCCGCCGGGCAATCTCAAGAAGCGCCGGATATGCCCGCCTTACCACGTCGCCGGCGCACTCGCCGTTCGGATAAGGCAGATCCCGCTCCATCTTCGCCTGTTCCCGCTTAAAATCCGCGAACCGCTCCGCGATCTCGCCGTCGCTCAGCCCCGTCATATCGCCGAAATCGATCTCCCGCAGCTCCTCCATCACCTCATGCTCCGCGTTCCAGTAGAGGTTCGCCGCCTGCGCCGTCTGCACGGCCCGCAGATAGTCGCTGGAATAGACCATATCGATGTTTCTCTTCACCAGCCGCTCGCCCAGAAGCGCAGCCTGACGGAAGCCCTCCTCCGACAGATCCACGTTCACATTGCAGAGCCGGCTGCACTGCCGCCCGTGGCGGATCAAATAAATGTTCATATGCCCTCAATCCATTTCCGCGCCGCAAAGTCATGTCTCATTTCACAGACCCCAGCATTTTCACACGGTACGCATTTCCCTCCGACGCGTCGAAACCCGCCGCGCCCGCATTTCTCTCCGCGCTCTTCTCCGGCCCGTAAAGCAGCGTCTCCGCATCCGTATCCAGCTGCTCCGCCAAAAGCTTAAGCGTCTCCAGATCCGGCTCTGACCGGCCCCTGTTCGTAATTGGAGACCGTCTGTCTCGTCGTATATAATTTCGCCGCCAGTTCTTCCTGCGTCATCCGCAGCGCAAGCCGCCGGCTCCTGATATTCTCTCCTACCGTCGCCATTCCTGATACCTCCTGCCATGATCATGCATCCAGTATCAATCGCCCGCGGCTTTCTGTCACGCAAAATATCTTTGCATTCATCCTGTTACAGCTTTCTCAATAAATCCAACAATGTATACTCGCCTTTGGGAATCCTCGATATCCTGTGATATTCTTTAATCGATTCTTCCAAAACAAATGGATCGTCAAAATATTCTCTTACAAATCGATAGGACTTCACACGCGGCATTTTCAGATTTTCTTTACAGAAAGCGCTGGGTTTTTTGCCTGACTTTTTGTATTCCTCATATTTCCCTTCACTGAGAATAATCAGCATTTCAATCTCTGGCGCAGTAATTACGTTAATGACGTCCACCTTATTTTCATAGGCCCTGCCAAGCCGGAACACTTCTCTGCGTGAATCCAAAATCCGTATCACAGATATCGGATCTGAAAAGCCCTTACGCAAATATCTGGTTTCAAATATACTTGCGTTCCTGCACCGTAGTACCTGCTCATCCAACATTTCCTCCCGACTGAAAATCAGCATGTCGTGATCGAGAAGAATATCTATAATCGCAGCTTCCGACGCGCCCTCACAGATGCAGGCTTTATATTTTGCCAGTTTCATGCATCCTCCTGTGCCATCGCCTCCGCGAAATTCTTTTTCAAACGCATATAAGCGTCATAAGCCGGTACCGTTCCTTCGAGAAGTCCGCTCTGATACGCCTCACTTTTTTTAACATCATTGCGTTTCAGAATACCAGAAAGATTCTCGGCGGTAATACCATTTCGATTGCGGACAATATAAATTCCATCATTACGGTCGTACTCATCCAAAAGCTCGGGATAATGAGTTGTAAACAGAAGCGCCGCACCATTTTTATTTAAGCGGCTGTCCATAAAAAGACGGATCAGAGTTGTTACAATCTCTTTGTTAAAATGGTTCTCGATTTCATCCACCACAAGATATCCACCGTTCAGAAGAACTTTTTTCACCTTCATGAACGCAACAATCCCCTTAATCGTTCCGGAAGACAGATAAATACTTAAGTCAGCCGCATTGTTTACAACGATTTCAGCCTTTTTATAAAATTTCAAATGGATCGCAGTTTTCCCATCCTGCATATCAAAATACAGATTCTCCACCGATGGATCCAAAAAAGCGATGATTTCCGCTGGAATATGATCAGAAACAGGAAGCACATTGCTGTTAGTGAACGACAGCATATCCTCGATAGGAATATATTCCTGATTCTTTTTATTATAAGCGATTACAATGCTGACATCATCAGAAAGAAACTCACCCGCGTCAGTTCTGACCATTCTCGGCGTGTATGCGGAAAAATCGGTCAGCATTTTCCGGGTCGTCACATCAGATGCCGGCTTTGCCCATAAAGTCTCACTTTCGATTCGATAATATTCCTTATCTGCTCTCAATGGATCCGATACGATCACCGTCTCAAGCCGGCATATTTCATCTGCGTGTGTATAAAAATATAAATTCAGAATCACACGCCTGACATCTCCGAGAATGTCTTTCGTTTCCATATGATTGAGAGGCTCGCTGTTCAGCAACCGCAGGGCCAGCAGAATCACCTTAAGTACAGAAGTCTTGCCGGACGCATTGATGCCGATAAACGCCTCTGCACAGTTCATATGGATATTCGCAAATAAGGGATAGAGCGTTTCCTTATCATCTTCCGCTACACGTTGCTTTGCATAAAAAGACAGGTCTAATGTATCCCGAAATAACGGAAGACCCTGCGCGGTTATTCTCAGAACTTTCATAATGCCTCCAAAATATAAACGAATTTTTCGTTTTTAGTTTTCTGCATCTCCTATTATATCCGACTTTTGCAAGATTATCAACGTATTTTTCGTTTTTAGTTTGGAATTAATTCTTAAAACTATGGATCGGCGCCGGGATCCGCCCGCCGCGGCCCACAAAGCCTTCGCAGGAATACCGGTTCACCGGGATCACAGGCGCATAGCCCAGAAGGCCGCCGAACTCCGCCGTCTCCCCCACGCCCTTGCCGATCACCGGGATCAGACGCACCGCCGTGGTCTTCTGGTTCACCATGCCGATGGCCGCCTCGTCGGCGATGATTCCGGCAATGGTGCTGGCCGAAGTGTCTCCGGGGATCGCGATCATATCCAGACCGACGGAGCAGACGCAGGTCATGGCTTCCAGCTTCTCGATCGAAAGCGCCCCCACGGTCACCGCGTCGATCATGCCCTGGTCCTCGCTGACCGGGATAAACGCGCCGCTTAAGCCGCCTACATAGGAGGACGCCATGACGCCGCCCTTCTTCACCTGGTCGTTCAGCATCGCAAGAGCCGCCGTGGTTCCCGGCGCGCCCACCTTCTCCAGGCCGATCTCCTCCAGGATCTCCGCCACGCTGTCCCCGACCGCCGGCGTCGGCGCCAGGGACAGATCGATGATCCCAAACGGCACGCCGAGACGTTTCGACGCCTCCTGCGCCACCAGCTGGCCCACCCGGGTGATCTTAAACGCCGTCTTCTTGATGGTCTCGCACAACACCTCGAAATTCTGCCCTCTCGCGGCCTTAAGCGCCTCTTTTACC
>CANQME010000091.1 GCA_947624815.1 uncultured Lachnospiraceae bacterium
GACAACAAAACAGGCGGTATGCTGCCCTCTCCGGGAGCATACCGCCGTTTGTTGTCAGCAGCCCGTTTCACGGTCTGTTTTCGCCCTTTGTAAAGTTTGGCGTACCGAAGATAATACCTCACATCCTCCAGAAGATGATTTTCCATGTTCTCATATGCATGCTTCGCCCCGCTGTCCAACATCTGCCGCAGCTCCGTAAGAAGGGGCTGCACGGCCCCGCTGCCGGTCTCCTTCAGCCCGCTCTCCTCTGCACGGATGCTTCCGCTGCCGTCTAACTGCCCCGCCATCTCCAAAAGCGCCCGGCGCATCCCGTCTTCAATCCTTCTCTGCATCCCGCGGATCTGTTCCGTCCGGCGCGGCATATAGAGATTCATCGCCACGCCAAATCCGGTTCCGATCAGAAGAAGAAGGAACTCCTCCCCGATCAGCGGCAGCGTCATCTCACCGGCCGCCAGGAAATGACACATCAGCACGGCGTTGGGCGATATCCCTTCCGCAAGCCCGAAAGCCATGCAAACAGGCGAAAACACGAGCAGAAACGCGCCCAGCGCGATCACATTGAATCCGATCAGTCGCGTGATGAGCGCAAAGAAAAACAGGGCCGCACCGAATGCGATCAGCCGCTTCACTACTACGCGGATTGTCTCCTTCTTCGTGTCCTGTATACTCAAAAGCGTGATAATACCCGCGGACGTGGCGTACGTAAGGCCCAGGGCCTCCGCCAGCGCCGCGGAGCACAGCGCTCCCGCCGCAATCTTTATGATTTTCAGATAATTGATCTCCAGCCTCTGCCTCAATGACTGCTCCTATCCCGGCGGCGCCCGTATCAGGAAAGCCCGCCGGGCGCTCCAAAGCCGCTACTTATGATACGGCGTCCCTGCCAGGATCTGATAGCTTCTGTAGATCTGCTCCAGCAGGATCACACGCATCAGCTGATGGGGAAATGTCATGGGTGAAAAGCTGAGAAGCCAGTCCGCCCGCTCAAGCACTTCATCCGACAGCCCCAGGGAACCGCCGATAATGAAGACGATCTGGCTGTGTCCGTCCACGCCCAGCTTCCCGATCCTGGCCGCCAGCTCTTCGGAGCTTACCATTCTGCCCCGGATCGCCAGGGCCACCACATAAGCCCCGTCCTTTATACTGGCCAGGATCCGCTCCCCCTCCTTCTCCTTAATCTGACGGATCCGGGCCTGGCCGGCCCCTTCCGGCGTCTTCTCATCCGCCACCTGGATGATCTCCAGCCTGCAGTACCGGCTCAGACGCTTGGCATATTCTCCGATGGCGTCCTCCAGATACTTCTCCTTGATCTTCCCGACGGCAATGACCGTGATCTTCAAACCGACCTCTCCTTTTCCGCCGTACCTCTCAGCCCTGCGCCCGGAAGTAATACCCTACGCCCCATTTTGTATGTACAAACTGGGGCGCACTGGGGCTGGGCTCGATCTTCTCTCTCAGGCGGCGCACATGGACGTCAACCGTGCGCACGTCGCCGGAATCCAGAGCCTTGTTGCCCCAGACGTATCCCAGAAGCGATTCCCGGCTGTAGACCTTGTTCGGATTGCAGGCCAGAAGCTCCAGAAGATCGAACTCCTTGGCCGTAAGGTTGATCTCCTTCTCCCCGACGAACACGCGGCGGCTGTCCCGATCCAGGGTAAGCGCTCCCGCCGTGACCACCCGTCGTTCCGGCTCCCTGGCCTGGCGGGTACTCCTGGCGCTGCGCCGGAGGATCGCCTTGATGCGCGCCTTGACCTCCAGGATATTGAACGGCTTCGTCACATAGTCGTCCGCGCCGTACTCCAGTCCCAGGATTTTATCCATGTCGCTGCCCTTGGCAGTCAGCATGATGATCGGGGCCTCCGAGAACTCCCGGATCGCCTGACACACCTCGTATCCGTCCGCCTTCGGAAGCATCACGTCCAGAAGGATCACATCGTACTCCTTCTCCCTGGCCATGCTCACTGCTTCCTCGCCGTCATATGCACAGTCCACTTCCATGCCGTCCTGTTCCAGGCTGAAGCGGATCCCTTTCACGATCAGTTTCTCATCGTCTACAACCAGAACCTTTGCCATCTTGCACCTCAGATCTTTACACTGTAATATCGTCCCTGATTTTATCGAATGCGGACTGCTTGATGCCGGGCACTTTCATAATCTCCTCGATGGTCCGAAACGGACCGTTCGCGTTGCGGTAGGAAATGATATCCTCCGCCCTGGCGTCCCCGATGCCCTTCAGCGTCATCAGCAGCGCTTTATCTGCCGTATTAATATTCACTCTGCCGGCATCCGGCGCAGGATCCGGTATGCCGGGCGCCTCTGCCGGCGCCGTTTCCAACTCCGCAGCGGAAGGGATCTCGATCTTCATCCCGTCTTCGATCCGCTGCGCCAGATTCAGATAGTCTTCGGCGGCTTCCGGCGTGAACCCGCCGGCCTTTTCGACCGCCTCATAGATCCGGCTCCCGTCCTCCAGCTGATAAACGCCGGGATTCATCACCTCGCCGCAGACATGCACATAGCAGACTGCCCTGCCGGATTCCGGCGCGTCTTCCTGCCGAAATGCCGCATCGTCCGGACGTCTCACCTCCCGGTACTCCTGCGGCTCTCCCGCCTCATCCGCACCATCCGGCCGAACCGCCCGGCCGCCGTCCGATATCAGCATCTGATCCCCGGACGCGTCTCCGGACGCACTGCCGCAGCTGTAACATACGCCTGCAGCCAACACGCATATGACAATTGCGGCCCACCTGACTGAACTTTTCATCGTACTCCTCCTTCACCGAAAAAGGAGCACCATCCTCCGTCCATTTATTATTCTACCTAAATCGACTGGTAAATACAAGCAGAATTTCTCTTAAGAATGTCTTAATTGCAGCCGGAAATACAAAAAGTCAGTACCGGAAAATCACGATCCCTGTAATGGCCACCAGCGCGCCGATGACCTTCTGCCATTCGAAGCCCGCCCTCTCCACGCCGAACAGGCCGAGCACCTCGATGGCGTACGCCACAATGATCTGGGCCACCACGATCAGAAGCGCGGCCTGGGCCGGACCCAGGCTTCCCATACTCCGGATCACCGTGTAGGTGATAAACGCGCCGATCACGCCTCCCGCCAGCATATACCATGGCCGGACCTGCATCAGTCCTCCCACCTGCTCCCGCCCGGCAAACATCCACATGACAAGACATGTCAGAAACGCCGTCAGCTGCACCCAGCCGGCCGAGACCCAGACGCTGGTCTGCTCCGTCACCTGTGTGTTGAAAACTCCCTGTATGCTCATCAATGCGCCCGAAAGGAGCGCGGCCAGAATACCCCACATATATGATCTCCTCCTGATGGTTCCTTCCGTGTACCGGCCGAACGTACACCGTCTTACCGATAGACTGCCCCGAACCTGAAGATCCTATACGCGGGGTTTCCGTTGGATTCACTTTGATTTACCAAACGCTACATCAGTCCTGCCGCCCGCACCAGGTGCTTCGCCAGCACCGCGGTGGTCACGGCTCCGACGCCGCCAGGCACCGGGGTCGCCATCGCAGCCTTCTCCCGGATCGATTCGAAATCCACGTCGCCGCACAGCTTTCCGTCGGCGTCCGCGTTGATACCCACGTCGATGACAACGGCCCCCTCCTTCACATGCTCCGCGTTCAACATCCGCGCCCTTCCGGCCGCGGCTACCAGGATCTCCGCCTGACGGCAGGCGTCCTTCAGATCGGCCGTCTTCGTGTGGCACACAGTGACTGTGGCGTTCTCCTTAAGCATCAGCATGGACAGGGGCTTCCCCACGACCAGACTGCGTCCCACGATGGTCGTCCGCTTACCGGCGATCGGAATCTCGTAGGCCTTCAAAACCTCCACCACCGCTTCCGCCGTGCAGGGGGCGAAGCCCGCCGCGTCTCCGGCGAAGACCTTCGCCATATTGACCGGAGAGATGCCGTCCAGATCCTTATCCGGATCGATCATCGCCGCGATATCTGCCTGCCGGATCTGCTTCGGCAGGGGCAGCAGCACCAGGATCCCGGATACGTCCGGATCTTCGTTGACGGCCCGGAACGCCTCCTTAAAGTCGCCGTCGGAGATATCCGCCGGATAGGCGAAAGACTGCACACGAAGTCCGAAGGCTTCCATCTTCTTCATGGCGCCCCGCTCATAGGCCAGATCGTCCGGCCTCTCGCCGACACGTACAACAGCCAGCTTCGGCGGCTGCCCCGGATGGGCGGCCAGCGCCTGCTGTACCTGGCTTTTGATCTTAGCGGATACGTCCGCTCCCTTTAATATCTGCATATCGATACTCCTTACCTGTCCGCGTTCATCCGGCTCAGTTCTGCAGCCGTTTCAGCACCTTTCCATAGATCTCGTCCGCCCGCGCCATGCCGGAGGTCAGCATGTGATAGGCTTCCTCATTGAAATCATCCGCCTTGTCCCGGTCCTTCATGGATTTGGTATTGATATAGACATTCATCACCGCGCCGGTCAGAGCCGTCCGCGCGCACTGCACCGCGACTCCCACGTCGCTGACCGCCATGACGCTGCCCTTCTGCTCCAGCTCTTCCAGGACCGCGATCGTCTTAAGTGTCGCCTCCATCACGGACAGAGGCACCAGGCTTGCCCGCAGGAGATTTTCCTCCATCACCGCGTCCTTATAGGCTCTCTGTTCCTCCGTCTCCGTGGGGAGCCCGTAAGCCGCCGCCAGGGGAGCGAACACGACCGCGTCCTCGTCCGCCAGCCGCAGGAAATCTGCCTGAAGCTGCCTGAGCTGCTCCATGTAACCCTGCACTTCCTCCTCCACCGCGGCGTACTTCTTCTTGCCGACGGTCAGGTTCCCTACCATCAGTCCCAGGGCGCTTCCCAGCGCGCCCGCGAGAGCCGAGGCGCCGCCGCCGCCGGGTACCGGCTGTTTCGATGACAGCACCTCCAGATACTGTTCTACTGTCTGCTCCTTTGTCATTCTGTCTGCTCTCCTTTTCGTCTTCTATCCGGCCTGCCGCTGTCAGCATATCTGCACAACGCACGGTCAGACCGCCCCCTGCCTTACAGTTAATCTGTCCCGTCCGTCATCCCGCCGAACCGGCTGCCGCCTGTTTCGCAGCCTCGTCAAATTCCTCAAGCGCCTCGGATGCGTCCATGCCCTCTCCCACCTTCTGGAGCATGTTCCACCAGGCGGTGCGCACATCGGCCCATCCGGGCGTTACCTGATAATAATTGCCCATGTATTTCATGAACATTCCGTATTCCGTCATCAGTTCATCGTTGGCGTAGATCCCTTCCACCTCGCGGACCGGCCAGTAGGTCGATGTCTGGACCGCCCGCTTGTACTGTGCTTCCTCCCCGGTCATATAGCGGATGAATTCCTTCGCCGCCCCGATCCGCGCCTCGTCGCCGCTGTCGAAGATGCCGAAGCCCCAGATGCCTCCCTGCAGTCTCGGCTCCCCTCTTTCCGTCGGGAACGCCATCGGAAACGCGTCGAACCCCATATCCTGGTTGTTGACGATCTGCTGGATCTCCATGGACACGTTCCAGCAGAACGCCATGGCAAGCTCCCCTTTGCCGAAAAGCTCCACCTCGTCTCCGCCTGCCAGATCCGGAGCGAATTCGATTCCCTCCAGATTCTGAAGCAGCGTCAGGGCTTTCGCGTTCTCCTCGCTGTTCACCGTGTAGGCCGTGTGTTCTTCATTGGTGAAGGTTCCGCCGTACAGATTGTTCACCAGCGCCCTGGTTCCCTGGTCGCCGCCCTGGCCGCCGCAGTAGACCACTCCCGCTCTCCGGCATCCGCTGTTATAAAGCGCTTCTACCGCCTTCACGAAATCCTCCGTGCTCCAGGTATGGTTCTCTCTGTCGATATACTGCATGGCGCCCGCCGCCTCGAACATATCGCGGTTGATCGCCATGCAATGGGTCGTCATGCAGATCGGAAATTCATAGAAGGTTCCGTCCGCGCCATGACATGCGTCACGGACCTCCGGGTAGATCTGGTTCGCCTGCTCCGATCCCCACAGATCGGACAGATCCGCCATCAGACCCCGGCTGCCCCAGTTCGCAACCAGGCGCTCCGGCCCCTCCAGCACCAGATCCGGAAGCGTCCCGGTCTCAACAGCCTTCTCGATCTCCGCATCCCCGGTCTGATAGTCCAGAAAGCGAACCGTCACATGATATTGGGGATAAGCACGGTGGAACCCGGAAAGCAGACTGGATACCGAGCTCTGGCTGCCCCAGTTGCCGACCGGATAGGTCCATAACGTCAGCTCCGTCTGCGTCCCGGCGCCGTCCGCGCCCGAAGGCTCCCCGTTTTGTTCTCCGGACAGCTCCGGTTCCGCGGACAATTCCGAAGCGCCGCTTTCACCGCCTGCTCCTCCGGCGCCGGCACAGCCGCCGAGCATGGCTGCCGCCAGCAGGCAGGCCGCCGTCACAAATGCCGTGATTCTTCTCATTCGCTGTCATCTCCCCCCGTTCATTTTCGACAGGCATTCCGTTATAACCCTGTAACCTTTACACCTTCCGGACCCGCATCCATGCGGCTTCTATATATATTTTCTAAGAGTTTTGGTAACCTCTTTCATATCGATCGGCTTCGCTACATGGGCATTCATGCCGCTGTCCATACATCTGCGGACATCGTCCTCGAAGGCGTCCGCGCTCATGGCGATGATCGGAACCGAGGCGGCGTCTTCCCTGTCAAGAGCACGGATCGCTCTGGTAGCCTCGTAGCCGTTCATCTTCGGCATACGGATATCCATGAAGATCGCGTCGTAATATCCCACAGGAGACGCCCCGAACCGCTCCAGACACTCCTGACCGTCCTCAGCCCGGTCGATCTCAAGTCCCAGGTACGACAGAAGCTCCTGGGCGATCTCCCAGTTCAGGTCGTTGTCCTCCGCCAGAAGGATCTGTTTCCCGATCAGATCGCCGCTCTCCTCCTGTCCGTTCTCCTCCTGATCCTCCGTCTGCGGTTCGTCCACCTTCTGAAGATCCAGCGTCACATGGAACTGTGTTCCCTTCCCTACCTCGCTGGCCACCTCGATGGAGCCGCCCATGGTATCCACGATATATTTGGTAATGGCCATCCCCAGGCCGGCGCCCTCCGTCTTCTGGACGCGGGCGTTGTCCTCGCGCATGAACGACTCGAAGACCTTGGCCTGGAACTCCGGCGTCATGCCGATGCCGGTGTCCTTCACATACAGATGGAGACGTACGTATTCACCGCCCTTCGGCGAAACCTCCTCGGCCAGCTTCAGCTGGATCGTTCCGCCGTCCGGCGTGAATTTGACCGCATTGCCGAGAAGATTCAGAAGAACCTGGTTCAGCCGCACGCTGTCGCTCAGCACATAGCCCGCGTACAGGTTGTCAGCGGTCACCTCAAACGTCTGCTTCTTCACATTCACCTGGGGCTGGACGATATTCGTGATGCCGTCCACCGTTTCCTTCAGGGACACCGGTTCGCTTACCAGCGTCATCTTGCCGCTTTCGATCTTGGACATATCCAGGATATCGTTGATCAGTCCCAACAGATGCCGGCTGGACAGGGATATCTTCATCAGACAGTTCTGTACCTGCTGCGGATTGTCCAGATTGGCCATGGCTACCGTCGTCATACCCAGAATGCCGTTCATGGGCGTGCGGATGTCGTGGCTCATATTGGAAAGGAATTCGCTCTTGGCCCTGTTCGCCTGCTCCGCCGCCTGCCTGGCCTGCTCGTTCTCCTTCATCTGCTTGTGCATCAGATAATAGTAGCACGAGAACAGAAGGATCATGGCAACCAGAAGCACCACGCAGCCAGTCCTTGCGATCTGTCCCCAGAGGCCGCCGAGGCTGTTGACCGCCTCGTCCAGCGCCCCGTAAGGCATGAACAGCATCAGGTACCATTCGGAATAGGCCAGCGGACTGCAGTACAGGAAACGCCGTTCGCCGTTGATCACGAATTCCGTCGAGTAATTCTCCCTCGCCTCCATCGCCTCGGAAAGCCGGGTCAGATATTCGTCGGCAGTCTTGCCGCCGATGCTCTCGTAGCGGTTCCTTACACGGTCATAATACGTCTCGTCGTCCACACTGATATCCCGCAGGATAAAGCTGCCGTCCCGGCGAATGATAAAGTAGTAAAGCGCGGTGTCTCCGGAGCTCAGCGACAGCGTTTCGCTGATGTAGGTGACCGGAAGAGCCGCTACCAGCGCGATGCTCTTCTCCCCGTTCTCCATGGTATACGCCGCCGGTATTCCCATGATCAGAACCTCTTCGCCGGTACTGTCGTAACCGACGGCCATCTTCTCTTCTCCCTTCGTCAGGGAATTGAAGAAGCCGTCCTTCCCCGACACCTCCACCAGATCGCCGTAAAGCATGTCGAAGCTTCCGTCGGCTCCATAAAACGCCAGATGATCGAAGCCGCGCGCCCTGGCGTGATAGCTCAGCGCCACGCGGATCGAGCGCTCGCTGGCGTTGCTCTCCGGGGATACGGAATCCACCAGCGCGGACACCTGTGACAGCCTGAGCTCCACCGTCGTCTGGAAATGAGCCGCCGCCCGTTCGCTCAGGCCCGACATATAGATCTCTCCGATCTCCCCGATCGTCTCCGCGCTTTTCTTGTTCATATACTCCGTCTGATAGGCAAAGATAAACACGCAGAGCATCACTACCAGAACGATGCTGACGATCAGGAACCTGGCTGTCTTTTTGTTCATCCGGAGTATCCTCCCCGTTATTCTGTGTATGCGATATGGCCGCCGCGGCGTTCCTTTCGCATACCGGTATCATAATTCCCGTTCTCCGGCTGCCGGAAGCGTGCGGGAAATAATCACAGGTATTATAGCACGATTTATGAAAAAAGTATAGTGGCGATGGATGTAAGAAAAATACGGTCACCGTCTGCTATGGCAGACGATAACCGTACTTCTCAAGAACATCGAACGGGAACTCCACCCGCACGGTTTTCAGAGGATCCACCACCTGGCAGACCGCCATGTCGGAAAGAAGCGACATCAACAGGCCCGCCTCGAAATTATCCTTTCCGGCGGCTTTTTTGACGAATTCCTTCATAGCCCTGGCCGCCGCGTCTCCCGCTGCGTCCAGCGTAGCCGCGGACTGGATTGTCATCACGCGGCCGCGGCAGAACAGAAACGGCGTCGGAAGCGCCGCCGCTTTGGCGCCCCTGACCACGCTTACCCGGACCGTTACCCGTCCCGCGATCTCCAGGCCGCAGATAAATACCTCTCCGTCCCCCATGAGCGCGTGAAGATCTCCCATGGACAGAAGGGCTCCCGGCGTATTCACCGGCAGATAGAGGGTGGAACCCTTCATGATCTTATGGCAGTCCATGTTGCCTCCATGGCTGTGAGGCGTATCTGTGGTGACTCCCTCGCCCACAGGGGCGGTGCCGATCACGCCGATCATCGGATCCAGCGGAATGTTCAGGCAGCCGTCAAAGACGATATACTGTCCGGAACCGTCCGCCTCGCCGCAGATCGGGAAGATCCGGGCCGTGCGCTCCGTGAAATCCTCATGAAATACGCCGCACATGGTCGACGAACGCATGACGCCCCAGTCCCTGAGACGGATATCCAGGATCTCCACCTTCAGCACATCGCCGGGCTGCGCGCCTTCCACATACAGCGGTCCGGTAGCCGGGTTCTCGATGGGATTCGTCTTATCGCCCAACGGCCGCTCCTCGCTTACCACCGCGTCGTCGTAGCAGTCTCTTGTCTCGAACACCACGGTGTCCCCGTTCCTGCAGAACGCCGCAGGCGCGGCGTTCTTCGTGAGGATTCCCGATACGTGTTCGCTCGTTATCGTCAGTATGTCAGCCATATCAGTCTCCATTCTGCCGCCTTCGGCCGGCGGCGTCATCATTTGCAGGAGTCACGGACTCCTACAGGGATTTCTCCAGCTTCTCGATCATCCAGTCCACGTCCTCCTCCGTGATCACAAGCGGCGGAACGAACCGGATCACATTGGCGCCGGCGCTGATCAGCACCAGCTGGTTCTCCAGAAGCGCCCTGCTGACGATCGGGGCCACCGGACAGTTGAACTCCAGTCCCTGGATCAGTCCCCTGCCGCGGTGATCCGTGACGCAGTTGTGATCCGCGGCGAACTTCTCCAGGCTCGTCCACAGATATGCGCCGACCTTCCGTACATGAGCCGTGATCTCCCGTGTCCGGAAGATTTCCAGCACCTTATCCGCCGCCGCGCAGACGAACGGATTGCCGCCGTAGGTTGTCCCGTGGTCGCCCGGTCCCATGGCAGCTGCCGCCCGGCCGCTGGCCAGGAACGCGCCGATGGGCACGCCGTTTCCAAGGGCCTTCGCTACCGTCATCACATCCGGCTTCACGCCGTAGCCCTGCCAGGCGAACATATCCCCGCTGCGTCCCATTCCGCACTGGATCTCGTCCAGGATCAGCAGCATATCGTGTTCGTCGCAGAGGGCGCGCACGCCCTTCAGAAATTCCTCCGCGGCCGGATAGATGCCGCCCTCGCCCTGGATCGTTTCCATGATGACGGCGCAGGTATTTTCATTCACCAGCGCCTTCACGCTGTCCAGATCATTGAACCGGGCAAACCTGATACCGGGCAGAAGCGGCGCGAACGGATCCCGGTAATGGTCGTTGCCGGTCACCGACAGCGCGCCCAGGCTGCGGCCGTGGAACGAATGCTCCATCGCGATGATCTCGTGGCCGCCGCGGCCGTCCCGGTTATAGGCGTACCGCTTGGCGATCTTAAGCGCACCCTCGATGGCTTCCGTACCGCTGTTTGTGAAGAAGACCCGGTCCATCTGCGACGCCGCCAGAAGCTTTTCGCCCGCGTCGATGGCCGGCTGGTTATAAAACAGATTGGAGACATGCAAAAGCCTGGCTGCCTGTGTCTCCAGCGCCGCCGTATATTCGGGATCGTTATAGCCCAGGCCGCAGACCGCGATGCCCGCGCCGAAATCCAGGTATTCATTTCCTTCCGTATCATAGAGAAAAACGCCGTTTCCGTGATCGAAGATCACCGGGAACCGGTTATAGGTCTTATACAGGACCCGCTCAGCCTTCTCGATGTTCCGTTTCGTATCTTCATATGCGCTCATCGAACCGCACCTCCATTTTCCTGCTTTCTACTGCATGATGTCCGGTTTTTCCGACCGGTCCCGCGTCACACCCCCGGATGGTAGTACCGCTCCTCCCTGGAATTCAGGATCGCGGTGCCGATGCCCTTATTCGTAAAGATCTCCAGCAGCAGGCAGTGGGGGATCCGGCCGTCCAGGATATGGACCCGCGACACGCCCTCGCGGATCGCGTCCACACAGTTCTGCAGCTTCGGAAGCATGCCGCCGCCCAGCGCGCCGCTGTCCACGAATTTCTGCGCATCGTCCACCAGAAGCTCCGAGATCAGCGTGCTCTTATCGCTGAAATCCCGGTACAGCCCCTCCACATCCGTAAGGAAGGCCAGCTTCTCCGCCTTCACCGCCTTGGCGATGGCGCAGGCCGCGTCGTCGGCGTTGATGTTGTAGCTGAGAAAATGATCGTCAAAACCGATGGGGCAGATGATCGGGAGGAAATCCTTCTCCAGCAGATCATAGATCACCTTCGGGTTCACTTCTTTAATCTCGCCGACGAAGCCGATGTCCTCGCCGCCGGAATACTTCTTATCGCATTTCAGCATCATACCGTCCTTGCCGCTGATGCCGACGGCCTTGACGCCCAGCTCGTTGACCAGCTGAACCAGGCTCTTGTTCACCTTATTCAGCACCATCTCGGCAATCTCCATCGTGGCCTCGTCCGTCACCCGCAGGCCGTTCACAAAGTGGGGCTCCATGCCTACTTTATTCACCCATCTGCTGATCTCCTTGCCGCCTCCGTGGACGATGATCGGCTTAAAGCCTACCAGCTTCAGAAGCACCACATCCTGGATCACGCAGCGCTTCAGCTCCTCGTCGACCATGGCGCTGCCGCCGTATTTGACGACAATGATCTTGCGGTTGAAACGCTGAATATAAGGAAGCGCTTCGACGAGGACCGCGGCCTTCTGCATGATGTTCTGATCCAATTCCATAACCTGTAACCTCTTTCTGTATTTGCAATGTTTCCGGCAGGTATATTGCCTGCTCTGTATCATAAGGGATGCGCGCCTGCTTCAGGAGCGGTAATCGGCGTTGATCTTCACATAATCGAAGGTCAGATCACAGCCCCAGGCCGTAGCTGAGGCGCTTCCCATCTTAATATCAGCGATGGCCGTAACCTCCGGCTCCGAGAGAATCCTGGTGGCTTCTTCCTCGCTGTAATCCACCGCGACGCCGTTTTTAATGATCTGAAGCTTTCCCGCCGCGCTCTCAAAAAACAGATCCACCTTCTCGGGATCGAACTGCGCGCCGGAATAGCCCATGGCGCAGAGAATCCGGCCCCAGTTGGCGTCGTGGCCGAAGATGGCGGCCTTGGTCAGGTTCGACGTGATCACCGACTTGGCCAGCGTCACCGCCTGAGCCTTGGTTTCAGCACCCACCACCTTCACTTCAAACAGAGCCGTGCAGCCCTCTCCGTCGCCGGCGATCTTCTTCGCCAACGTCTCATTGACATAATGAAGGGCGGCTTTAAATGCCTCGTAGTCCGCGCCCCTGCCGGTGATCGGCGTATTGCCCGCCATACCGTTGGCCAGCAGGAGGACCGTATCGTTGGTGGAGGTGTCGCCGTCCACGGAAACCATGTTGTAGGTGTCCTGCACATCCTCGCTTAAGGCCGCCTGCAGAAGCTCCTTCGAGATGGCCGCGTCGGTGGTCACAAAGCCCAGCATCGTGCACATATTGGGATGGATCATGCCGGAGCCCTTGCACATGCCGCCTATCGTTACGACCGCGCCGCCGATCTCCACCTGCACGGCTGCCTCTTTTCTCTTCGTATCGGTGGTCATGATGGCCTGCGCGGAGGCCGCGCCGGCCTCGATGCTGCCGTCAAGCTCCGGCGCCATCATTTTCACGCCGTTTACGATCCGGCCGATGGGCAGCTGCATACCGATCACGCCGGTGGACGCCACTAAAACCGCGTCCGGGGCCGCGCCCAGGATCTCCGACGCCGCGTCGGCCGTGGCCCGGCAGTAGCCGTAGCCCTCCGCGCCGGTGCAGGCATTGGCGATGCCCGCGTTGATGACTACCGCCTGTGCCGCGGGCGCATGGTACACGATCTCCTGGTCCCATTTGACCGGAGCCGCCTTCACGATATTAGTCGTAAAGGTACCCGCCGCCGCGCAGGGCTTCTCGCTGTAGATCAGGGCCATATCCAGCCTGTCCTTATACTTGATCCCGGCTGCCGCTGACGCCGACATAAATCCCTTTGCCGCCGTCACGCCGCCTTCTATATAATGCAGTTCCGCCATCATTCTATCTCCTTATCCCTTTTCATCTGTTATAACGCATTCTCTGCGGCTCTGAAACATTCGGTGTCAGCCCTTCAGTCCTCTCGCCTGCCGGTCCATGTCCTCGATCACGATATCATAGATCTCGCCCAGCGAAGCACAGTATTTCAGCACCTCCCACGGCTCATTCGTATGGAAATGGATTTTCACCAGCTCCTCGTCGCCCACAGCCAGCAGACAGTCTCCCTTAAAATGCTCCGTGAAATAATCGCTGATCTCATCCTCATCCAGATCGCTGCCTTCGATCAAAAGCTGCGTGTCATACCGAAATTCCAGCATATCGTTTTCCTCCTGCTCAGTCTACAAATCTCGTGATATTCTCCTCGTTCAGCACCAGGTCGTACACGTTCACATCTTCCCGCTCTGTCCAGCCAAGCGACCGCCAGAAAGCGTTGCCGATCTCATTGCGCTTGAACGCGATCAGCGTCACCTTGCTGATCCCCTCCGCACGCAAAGCCTGCACCGCGTAGCGGACCATCTGATAGCCCACGCCGTGCTTGCGGTAGCTCTTCTCCACGCACACATGGTAGAAGCAGGCCGTCCTGCCGTCGTGGCCGCACATGATGGAACCGACGATCCTCCCGTTCTGCTCCGCCACCACGCTGGTGGTCGGATTGCGGCGCAGGAAACGCTCCACGCCCTCCCTTGAATCGTCGATGCTGCGAATGCCGAAGCCCTGGATCCCTGTCCAGAGCGCGTATACTTTATCATAATCATCCATGGTCATCTCCCGGATGATGATGCTCATGGTTCCCGGCATATTCTGCCCTTGCCTTTCTGTCGTTACGGAAATACCGCGATCTGCTTCAGTCCTGTATTC
>CANQME010000092.1 GCA_947624815.1 uncultured Lachnospiraceae bacterium
CTGAAAACATTTCTGATCCTGTGGAGTACCCAGTCGCTGTCCCAGCTTGGCAGCGCCATGACGAATTTCGCGCTGACGCTGTGGCTTTACGAGAAGACCGGTTCGGCGCTTCAGACCGCGGCGCTGTCCATCTGTTCCTATGCGCCGTATGTGCTGATGAGCATTTTCGCAGGCGCGCTAAGCGACCGGTGGGACAAGAAGAAGGTCATGCTGTGCTGCGATACCTTCGCGGCCTGCTGCTCGGCGGCGGTGCTGGTGCTTCTGAAAACGGATTCGCTGCGGCCCGTTCATATGTATATTCTGAATGCGGCAAACGGCCTGATGAATACGATCCAGCAGCCGGCCGGCGACGTGGCCATGACGCTGATCACGCCGAAGAAGCATTACCAGAGGGTCAGCGGGCTGAGATCCTTTTCCAATTCGCTGGTGACGATCCTGCATCCGGTTCTCGCGACGGCCATGTTCGCGTTCGTGGGGATGGCAGGCGTAATCTATATCGATCTGGGGACATTCGCGGCGGCGTTTCTGGCGCTTCTTCTGTTTGTGCGGATCCCTGCCGTGAAGGAACGCGAAGCGTCCGCAGTGGGGGAGGACCGGTCGGAATCCCTGTGGACTTCTGCAAAAGCCGGCCTTCTATATCTGCGCGGCCGCGGCATGATCCTGGCGCTGATCCTGTTTATGGCGGCCGTGAACCTGTCCGCGTCCGTATTCGACGCGGTGCTGCCGCCTTACGTGCTGTCAAATCCGCGGGGCGGAGAGACGGTTCTCGGGATCGTTACCTCCTGCGCGGGGATCGCGATGCTTCTCGGAAGCCTCGCAGTGACGGCGCTTCCGGCGCCGAAGAACCGGATCCGCGTGATCTGGCTGACCATGATTTTTTCTCTGGGGGCGGAGACCTTTCTGCTGGCCTTTGCGCGCACGCCCGCGCTCTGGTACATTGCACAGGTGATCGGATGGTTCCCGGTACCGTTCATGGACGCCAATCTGGATGTGATCCAGCGCAGCACGATCCCGCCGGAAATGCAGGGAAGAGTCTATTCCTGCCGGAATACGCTGCAGTTCTTCACGATCCCCATCGGCCTGTTTTTGGGCGGATTTCTGGTGGATCGGGTCTGTGAACCGTTTATGGCCTCCGTGGATCCGCAGGGCCTCTTTACGCGGCTGTTCGGCGCCGGCAAAGGCTCCGGTGCGGCGATGACGATGTTTCTGCTCTGTATGGGAAGCGTCGCCGTCTGCCTGGTATTCGGACGGATCCTCAGACGGTATCATTTTACGGAACCGTCAGATAACTGACATACAGGAAGCGCGCCGCCGGCAGAAATAGATACAGAAAGGACAAAGCTTCAAACAATACAAAAAGGGGGAATTTGTGATGAACGAAGTAAAACGTCCACGTAAACCGTTGTTGTATTATTACTGCATCGTTATGATGATCCTGATGCTCTTTAACCTTATCGTTATGCCATGGGCTTCCAGACGGCAGATCAGGGAGGTCGATTACGGAACCTTCATGACCATGACGGAAGAGAAGAACATCGGACGGGTCGAGATCCAGAGCAATCAGATCCTGTTTACGGATAAGGCGGAGAGCCAGGTCTTTAAGACCGGTCCTATCTCCGATCCTGATCTGGTAAACCGTCTCCACGACTCCGGAGCGGTATTTTCCAGCGAGATCATTGAAGAAATGTCGCCGCTTCTCAGTATTATCCTGTCCTGGGTACTGCCCATCGCGATTTTCTTCCTCATTGGCCAGTTCATGTCGAAGAAGATGATGGATAAGGCCGGCGGCCCCAATTCCATGATGTTCAACATGGGCAAGAGCAGCGCCAAAATCTATGTGAAATCCTCCGACGGCATCAAGTTTTCCGACGTGGAGGGCGTCGACGAGGCGGAGGAAAGTCTTCAGGAGATCGTCGATTACCTGCACAATCCGGAGAAATACAAAGAGATCGGAGCTTCCATGCCGAAGGGACTTTTGCTTGTAGGCCCTCCCGGCACTGGCAAGACCATGCTGGCCAAGGCGGTGGCCGGCGAAGCGAACGTACCGTTCTTTTCCATGTCCGGCTCCGAATTTGTGGAAATGTTCGTCGGCATGGGCGCGTCCAAGGTCCGCGACTTATTTAAGCAGGCAAAAGAGAAAGCCCCCTGCATCGTTTTCATCGACGAGATCGACGCCATCGGACAGAAACGCAGCAGCGGAAATGTGGGAGGAAACGACGAGAGGGAACAGACGCTCAATCAGCTGCTTACCGAAATGGACGGCTTCGAGGGAAATAACGGCGTCATCATTCTGGCGGCCACCAACCGTCCGGAGTCGCTGGATCCGGCTCTGACAAGACCGGGCCGCTTCGACCGCCGGGTACCCGTGGAGCTGCCGGATCTGAAAGGCCGGGAAGCGATCCTGAAGGTACATGCAAAGAAGATCAGGATCGCCGAAGACGTGGATTTCTTAAAGGTAGCGAGAATGGCCTCCGGCGCGTCCGGCGCGGAGCTTGCCAATATTGTCAATGAAGCCGCGCTAAGGGCGGTCCGCGCAGGCAGAAAGTTCGCCACGCAGTCCGATCTGGAGGAGAGCATCGAGGTCGTGATCGCCGGCTATCAGAAGAAGAACGCCATTCTGACCGACCGGGAGAAGCGGATCGTGTCGTATCATGAGATCGGCCATGCGCTGGTTGCGGCGATGCAGACCAATTCCGCGCCGGTGCAGAAGATCACGATCATTCCCAGAACCTCAGGCGCCCTGGGCTACACCATGCAGGTAGAGGAAGGCAACCATTACCTGATGAGCAAGGAGGAGATCGAGAATAGGATCGCCACCTATACCGGCGGACGGGCGGCGGAGGAGATCGTATTCAGCTCTGTAACGACAGGCGCCTCCAACGATATCGAGCAGGCGACTAAGCTGGCCCGAGCCATGATCACGCGCTACGGAATGAGCGGTGATTTTGACATGGTAGCGCTGGAAACGGTGAACGGACAGTATCTGGGCGGCGACACCTCCCTGATCTGCGCCGCCGAGACGCAGGCCGAGATCGACCGGCAGGTAGTGGAGCTGGTTAAAAAACAGCATGAAAAGGCGGCCCGGATCCTGATGGAGAACCGCGAGAAGCTGGATGAGCTGGCCATGTACCTTTACGAGCATGAGACGATCACCGGCGATGAGTTTATGGCGATTCTGAACGGCACTTCCAATTGAATGAAATTTTGCAGAAAATTAAAAGCTATACGACGCAGGGAAGGAATGAAAACAGGCAGGGAGTGAGACGACATATGCAGCTTTATCCGGCGATTGATATCAGGGGAGGCCAGTGCGTAAGGCTGACCCAGGGACTGTTTGACCAGGCGAAGATTTATTCGGACACGCCGGCAGAAGTAGCCCGTTTGTGGGTTCATAAAGGCGCCACCTATCTCCATCTGGTGGATCTGGACGGCGCCCTGGCGGGGCGTTCCGTGAATGAACCGGTAATCCGCAGGATCGTGGAAACGGCAGGCGTCCCGGTCCAGCTGGGCGGAGGCATCCGAAGCCGCGAGACGGTGGAAGCCATGCTGAAGCTCGGCGTCGGGCGCGTGATCATCGGCACGAAGGCGGTGGAACGGCCGGAGTTTATCCGTGAGCTGATCGGCGAATTCGGCGAGGAGCGCATCGCCGTCGGCGTGGACGCAAAGAACGGGATGGTGGCGGTCGAAGGCTGGGAGCGGATAAGCGCGCTTACGGTCTCGGAGCTGTGCCTGCAGATGAAGCAGTTCGGCGTCCGGCATATCGTTTATACGGATATCGCCAGGGACGGGATGCTGTCCGGCCCCAATGTGGCGGCCACGAAGAAACTGACGGAAGAGACCGGACTGGACATCATCGCTTCCGGCGGCGTGTCCTGCATGGAGGATCTGGAAGAATTGTACCGGAATGGTATCCGGGGCGCGATCATCGGGAAAGCTTTGTATGAAAAACGGGTGGAGCTTTCGGAAGCTGTCCGCAGATATCAATAGCAGACGGCCGATGCGTTTATTTACAGAAACAGGAGCGTATACAGATTATGGAAAAGAAAAAACTGATCCCCAGCTTCGGGTGTAAAAACGGCCAGGCGATCATTATGGACGAGGGCCGCGAATATTACAGCGACGATCTCGTAACACTGGCCCAGTATTACAGCGACAACGGCGCCGATGCGCTTCTGATCTGCGATCTGTCGGAGGACGACGAAGATCACGAACGCACCATCGGCCTGATCCGCCGGATCACGCAGGCCATCGACGTTCCCGTCATCGCGGGAGGCCGCGTGCAGCGCCTTGAGGATGTGAAGAAATACCTGTACGCCGGCGCGGCGGCCACCTATCTCAATGTGTCCGTCGCGGAGAACGTGGATCTGATCAAGGAAGCGGCGAGCCGTTTCGGAAGCGAGAAGATCTATGCCTATATGCCTGGAATCCATTATCTGCGGCACCATATCGAGGAATACGCCCAGCTGGGAGCGTCCATGGCGATTCTGGACGTGATGATGGATATCGAGGACATCGCCGCCTTGCCGGCCAGTCCGATCCCGATCCTGGCGGCCTGCGACGAGGATATCGCGGGAACCATCGCCGCCTATCTGAAGGTACCTTCCGTCGCCGGCGTGGTGCTGACGGTGCCGGAGAAGCTGGAAGGCAACTGCATGCGATGGAAGCAGGAGCTGAAGAAACGGGGAATTCTCACGGAGACCTTTGAGAGCAGCGTCGGCTGGGAGGAGCTGAAACTGAATTCCGACGGCCTGATCCCGGTGATCGTTCAGGATTACCGGACGCAGCAGGTGCTGATGCTGGCCTATATGAACCGGGAAGCCTTCGTACAGACGATGGAGACCGGGCGGATGACGTACTACAGCCGCAGCCGGCAGACCCTGTGGGTCAAGGGAGAGACCTCCGGCCATTTCCAGTTCGTCAAATCCCTAACGCTTGACTGCGACCGCGATACGATCCTGGCGAAGGTCAGGCAGATCGGCCCGGCCTGCCATACCGGGGCGCAGTCCTGTTTCTTCACGACGCTTGCCGAACGGGAATACAGGGATACGAACCCGCTGCGGATCTTCGAGCATGTATTCTCCGTGATCGAAGACCGGAAGGAGAACCCGAAGGAAGGTTCCTATACCAATTACCTGTTTGACAAAGGACTGGATAAGATCCTGAAGAAGCTGGGCGAGGAGGCCACGGAGATCATCATCGCCGCCAAGAACCCGGATCCGGAGGAAATCAAATATGAGATATCCGATTTCCTCTACCACATGATGGTGCTGATGGCGGAGAAAGGCATTACCTGGGAAGAGATCACCCACGAGCTGGCCAACCGGTGACATGGCAGGGATTCGGAGATGTTCGGAATCCGGAATGGATCAGATAGTTGACATAAAAATTTTATGTAAACAAGCAAATGCAAATATGTCTGTTTATAGCCGGAAGAGCGCAGACAGACCGATATGACAAAAAGGAGCAACGACGATATGGAAACATCCGTAATTTCAAGATTTTTGCGTTACATCGCCATCGACACCCAGTCGAAGCCGGATCAGGAAGCGATCCCGAGCACGGAGAAGCAGTTCGCGCTTGCGCATATGCTTGTCAGCGAGCTGGAGGAGCTGGGCGCGTCCAACGTTCGGATCGACGAACACTGCTATGTATACGCGACCATTCCGGCCACCATTGAGAAGCAGGTGCCGGTACTCGGGCTGATCGCCCATATGGACACGTCGCCGGACTACCCGGACGGCTGCATCAATCCCCATATCATCCGCGATTACGACGGAGGCGAGATCGTCCTGAATGAGAACCCGTATACCTCGATGGGACCGGAGCAGTATCCGTACCTTCTGAAATACGTGGGGCAGGATCTGATCACCACCGACGGCACCACGCTTCTGGGCGGCGACGACAAAGCCGGCATCGCCGAGATCATGGCGCTTGCGGAATATCTTATCCGGCACCCGGAGATCCCCCACGGGACCATTCAGATCGGCTTTACGCCGGACGAGGAGGTCGGCAGAGGCGCGGATCTCTTCGATGTGAAGGGCTTCGGCGCGGACGTGGCCTATACGATGGACGGCGGAAGCCTCGGCGGCATCGACTACGAGAATTTCAACGCAGCCGCCGCGGACGTGACGGTTCACGGCCTGAGCATCCATCCGGGCGGTTCCAAGAATAAGATGAAGAACGCGATCCTTATGGCCATGGAGCTGCAGTCCATGCTGCCGCCGGCGGAGAATCCCATGTATACGGAGGGCTACGAGGGCTTCTATCATCTGAACGATATCCACGGCAATGTGGAGCAGACGAAGATGCACTACATCATCCGGGACCATGACATGACCAAATTCACCCAGAAGAAGGAATATTTCACCAGAGCGGTGGATTACCTAAACGCCAGGTACGGGGAAGGAACCTTTGAGCTGTCCCTGCGCGACAGCTACTACAATATGAAGGAGCAGATCAAACCTCATATGTACCTGATCGATCTGGCGAAGGAAGCCATGACGGAGCTGGGCATCACGCCGGTCGTGTCGCCGATCCGCGGCGGCACCGACGGCGCCAGGCTGTCCTACATGGGACTTCCCTGCCCGAATCTCGGCATCGGCGCCCATAACGGCCACGGCAAGTACGAATTTGTCTGCATCCAGTCCATGGAGCAGACGGTGGAGCTGATGGTCCGGATCGCGGAGAAATTCACTGAGCTTCCGGCAGCATCGGATCGATCCTGACAGACGCATCTGCAGGATCTATGAAAGCACAAACGATTTTTCTTCAAATTGGCTGATACGGAACCTCACTCGCCACTCAATATCTCCTTGTACCGGTTCAAAATGCAAAGCAGAGCAGACGGCGCAAAGTTTTCCTCCCCACTTATTTCCACCAACCGCAATCGCCGTGGGACCGTCTGCACCGCCGATAATGCCGATACAGGCAAAATCATTTTTCGCAGCAGGGCCGTAGGTAACATCAGTCGAAGCTTTTACAAGAGGTTTGTCACCGTCACCGCAGTCCTGAATGATGATGCTGTCCTCCGGATCCGGAGTAAGTGTATAGCCCATAGCAATATAATGTGTTGGATAAATGTAGCGGTCAGAGCCGAAATTGTTCTTGGGCAATATCTGCTGCTCCAGTTCCTGCACTGTCAGCATGTACTCCTTGCCGCTGACCGGATGAGAGAAGGTGAACGAATCGCCGGGAGCATGAGTTTTGAAACTCGGTCCGGGAATATAGTATGGCTGCTGTTTCATGGTAAGGACAAGCGTTTCGATTTGTGGGCGGCGTCTGGTTTTCCAGGTGAAGGCATTCCGGCAGATCACCCAGCCAAAGGTTGTATCCAAACCGTAGTGGTCCGCCGCCCATTTTGCCTCCAGTTTATTTATTTTCCCATCCGGCAGGCACGGACTGAAGCACACGGAGCAGCCGTGACTGGCTTGCAGTGTCTGTCCGTTTACTGTCAGTGCTGGATGAAAATGCAGGATCAGAGGATTTTCCAGTTCCATTTGTTCCTGCTGCTGTCTTGTGAAGTTTTCACATGAATCATTCTCTGAGCTTAAGTGCCATTTTTTTATAAATGCGCGAATTTTGTCCGCATCCACCTGCATACAGAAATCTACGACCAGCCCCTTGCCGCATGAGTAAGCAGCAGGGATCACCCAATGATGTCCGGCCCAGTCAAATTGCCTGTCAATCCTGACTTCCATTCCGGCCCGGTCTTTTCCGTGATGTCCCCAGAAATTCCCGTTAAAGTATACCTTCCATTCCCGTGGAGCATTATCCATTAAATAGCCCTCCCAATTCGGATTGAACATATCAATGCGTCTTTCTAAAATCATATTTGCATTATACTACAAACCCTGCTCCTTTTCTATGGGAGTTTGCAACTTCTTGAAACCATTGTTTTCAGAGAAAAAGAAAAATGGTATTATAAACATGACATACAGCTGTCGTGTTGGCTTTGCTATGATAAGAATGGGGTGTGGAAAGTTATGAAGATAGACAGGCTGATCGGGATATTGTCGGTCTTACTGCAGGAAGAACAGACAACCGCGCCCGAACTGGCGGAAAAATTTGAGGTTTCCAGAAGAACGATAAATCGGGATATCGAGGATCTTGGTAAAGCGGGAATCCCCATCAGAACGATACAGGGAGCCGGCGGCGGTATCCGTATCATGGACGGATACCGGATGGACAGGACGATCCTGACATCAAAGGATATGCAGGGAATCCTGGCCGGGCTCAGGAGCCTTGACAGCGTGAGCGGAAGCAGCTATTACAGCCGGCTGATGGAAAAGCTGCAGACCGGTTCCTCGGAATTCGTAAACGGCAGGGACTTCATGCTGATCGATCTGTCCTCCTGGTATAAAGGGTCTCTTGCTCCGAAAATAGAGATGATACAGGATGCGATCGAGAACAGGCGTCTGCTTGATTTCAGGTATTATGCTCCGTCGGGAGAGAGTGGCAGAACAGTCGAGCCATATTATCTGGTGTTTAAGTGGACAAGCTGGTATGTATGGGCATGGTGCAGGAAGCGTAACGATTTCCGCTTGTTTAAACTGAACCGAATGGACCAGGTGTCTGTTTCCGATAAAACTTTCGTCTGTCGGGAGGTTCCGATGCCGGATCTGTCCAATGAAACGATATCTCCGGGAGGGATCCAGGTAAAGGTTCTTTTTGATCCGGATGTGAAGTGGCGCCTGGTGGAAGAATTCGGCCCGCACTGCTTTACCGAAACGGACGACGGACACCTGCTTTTTCAGGCAGATTATACGGATATGGAGAATCTTCTTACGTGGCTTCTGACCTTCGGGGAAAAGGCGGAGGTGCTGGAACCGGCGGAAGTGCGGGATAGGATATGCAATATAGCGGATGCAGTGAGAAAAACATACAGGAGGAAGCAATCACATGAGGTATGAATGGGTGGACGAGTATCTGATGAGAAAAACGGGTGTGACCAGAGATCTGCAAAAGGACTGGAACTGGATGCGGTACCAGATCGGCGGAAAAATGTTTGCCGCGGTATGCATGGACTGGGATAACCAACCCTATTACATTACATTAAAGCTGGAGCCGCTGGAGGGCGATTTCCTGCGAAAGCAGTATGAGGATATCATTCCCGGCTACTATATGAACAAAATGCACTGGAATTCGGTAAAAGCGGATGGCAAGGTGCCGGATGAGCTTCTGAAAGACCTGCTGGACAAGTCCTATCGGATCGTATTGGGAAGCCTGAGCAGGAAAAAGCAGAGGGAAATTCTTGAGAACAAGTGATCCGAATCAATCGAAAGAAGGATATGTATGCATGAAAGCGCCAGAATACTTTTATTTTTAATAAATCTCAAACAAAACTCTAAAACTTCTCAAACATTCAAGGCTTACAATACCGTCAGCAAGTGAAAAATCGCTTGAAAAAAATCATGGAGGTTATCCGCAGTGAAGAAGAAAAACTTTGTTACCCTTATTATGAGCGTTATTGGGGGCATCTTATTTGCACTTGGTATGTGCATGGCCCTGCTCCCAGAATGGGGCGTTATGTCACAGGGGGTTGTAATCGGTGCGGTCGGCGTGGTAATCCTGCTGGTTATGGTGCTTGTCCGCAGGAAGATGGACGGAAAGCCGATGATCGTCTTAAACGGCAAAACCATCGGGACAACGCTTCTCGGCATTCTCGGTGCAATCGTCCTCGGCGTTGGAATGTGCATGGTTATGGTGTGGGATATGCTGCTCTGGGGCATTGTCGTTGGCATCGTCGGGATCGTCCTGCTGCTCTGCCTGATTCCTGTAATCAAAGGGTTGAAATAGCCGGCGCTGCAGCGGTAGACATCGCGCTCATTCGCCGAAAAACGGCAAGTCAATATTGAACAAGGAGGATTTTATCATGGAAATGTCGAAACTCGTACAAGCAAACGAAAAAATTACCGACACGGTTATCGGCGGGTACAAGAAGATTGAAGAAGGTGTCGTCGGCGGCTACCAAAAAATTGAGGATGGTGTGACTGGCGTGTTTAAAAAAGTCGAGGACGGATTCGTGGATAAATTTCTGACCCACAAGGATGAGACCGTGGAGGACGCGGAGAAGCGTCTTGCAGAGGAACAGGCCAAACGCGAATCCGCGGACAGCGCCAATGTAGAGGCCGGCAAGAACGACGGAAATCATTAAAGCCCGATTTTGCGCCGCACACATGCTTCATCTGCGCGGCGCATATTTTTTTGAATTTTTTTGAAAAAGCCGAAACGCAAACAAAACTTTAACATTTGGGTGTTATAATAGGTAAAGCAGAGTCACGGAGGTACCTATTATGTTTCATATATTAGTGGTGGAGGACGACAAAGACCTGAACCGAACGGTCTGCTCTTTCCTGAATAGCAGCGGTTATAAGACTGTGGGATGTCTTTCCGCAAACGAAGCCTATGACGCCATGTACGGGAACACCTTCGACCTGATTGTCTCCGATATTATGATGCCTGATATTGACGGTTATGAATTTGCGAAAACGGTGCGCTCGCAGAACGAGGACATCCCCATCCTCTTTATGACGGCCCGGGACGACTTCGCCTCCAAGCAGAAGGGCTACCGCATTGGAATTGACGATTACATGGTTAAGCCCATTGACCTCGACGAGCTGTTTTTACGAATCGGCGCACTTTTGCGGCGGTCGAAGATCGCCAGCTCTCACAAGCTGGAGATCGGCGAGCTGCGGCTCGACATGGATGAGCGCACGGCGATCTATTGCGGAGAGGAAATCTCCCTGACGACGCGGGAGTTCAACATCCTCTATAAGCTCTTAAGCTACCCAGGCAAGACCTTTACCCGTACCCAGCTCATGGACGAGTTCTGGGACGCCGACACCAACACGGCGCCGAGAGCGGTTGACGTCTACATGACAAAGCTGCGCGGAAAATTTGAAAACTGTGACGAGTTTGAACTTAAGACCGTTCACGGCCTCGGATATAAGGCGGTGATCAAATGATCAGGGACGCAAAAGGACGGCGGATATTGCTGATATTAAGACGGTACATTGTCTTTTTTCTACTGATTGCTTTTGTAATTACCTGCTGTATGGAATTGTTCTTACTGACCATTCAACGGACGCTGGGTATCCGCTACACGGAGGAAAATATACGGATGGCGGCTATCCTGACGTTTGGAAATGTTGTCCTGCTCAGCGTTTTGTGTACTGTCATTGATGCAGTCCGACGCAGATACATGGTAGAACGCCCGGTAAATCGGATTGTGCAGGGAGCGGAAAAACTCATGCAGGGCGATTTCTCTGTGCGCATTGAACCATTCCACGGTATTGACAGTGAAGCGGAGTTTGACACAATTATTGACTACTTTAACCGCATGGCGGAGGAGCTTTCCGGCGTAGAGACTTTGCGGACGGATTTCATCGCCAATGTGTCCCATGAATTGAAAACGCCGCTGGCAGTTATACAGAACTACGGAACCATGCTCCAAAGTCCCGGCCTGACTGAGGCGCAGCGAATGGAATACGCCAGGGCAATCACCGAACAGTCCCACCGTTTAGCTGACCTTATTACAAATATCCTGAAACTGAACCGTCTGGAAAACCAACAGATTTATCCCGTAGCAAAGCGGTACAATCTTGGAGAGCAGCTTGCCGGGTGCCTTTTGAATTTCGAAAGCACATGGGAGAAAAAAGGCATAGACATTGAGACGGACATTGAGGAAGAAGTTATCGTAAGGTCGGACGAAGAGCTTTTGTCTCTTGTCTGGAGCAATCTGTTCTCCAACGCCCTGAAATTTACAGAAGACGGCGGTACGGTGTCCGTGGAGCTAAAATCTGAGGGAGATTATGCCGCCGTCCGGGTATCGGACACCGGCTGCGGTATCTCGCCGGACACCGGCAAGCACATATTTGAAAAATTTTATCAGGGCGATACCTCTCATGCCACACAGGGCAACGGCCTGGGGCTGGCTCTTGTGAAAAGGGTAGTGGATATTGTCGGCGGTAACATTTCCGTAGAGAGTGAGGTCGGAAAAGGCAGTACCTTTATCGTAAGAATCAGGAGGGCAGCGGATGGGGACATTCAAAAGAATCCTTAAAAAGATATTCTGCCTGCCTCCGCTCCCGACGGTTCTGGCAGCGCTTTTCGGCTACGGCTTTGTGATCGCCGTGTTTGCGTTCGATATACAAATCCCAATCCTGCAATATGCCTCGTATCTGGCCTCCGCTTATGCGCTGATCATCACCTGCACGGGGTTTGACTATATCAATCCGGCAATCGGCATCGTCAGGAAGTTTGTCTGCGATCAACCGCTGATGAAAAAATTCCGCTCCACCAAGGTTGGCGAAAAATACATGACCGATGTGCGTTTCCGGACGGGGATCTCGCTGTATCAGGGCTTTTTCATCAATCTCCTGTATATCGCCATGAAGCTGGTATCCGGCATCGTGTACCGCTCCACATGGTTCATCGCATTGGCAGTCTATTACATTCTGCTTGCCGTGATGCGCTTTCTGCTGGTACGGCGGCTGAACGCGCAGGATGAAGCATCCGAGCTGCGCCGTTACCGTCTGTGCGGGATCATGCTTTTGTTTATGAATCAGGCGCTTGCCGGAATCGTTGCCTTTATGGTGCGGCAAAACCGCGGGTTTGTGTATCCGGGGTTACTTATCTACGCCATGGCCGCCTATTCCTTTTATGCCGTCACGATTGCCATTATCAACATCGTCAGGACACGGCGGCTCAAAAGCCCGATCCTTTCAGCAGCCAGGGCCATAAACCTTGTGGCAGCAATGGTGTCCATCCTGTCCCTGACCACTGCCATGCTCTCCCAGTTCGGTGGAGAGGATGACGCGGAATTCAACAGTGCCATGACGGGCGCTGTAGGTGGAGGGGTCTGCATCATTGTGATCAGCATGGCAATCTATATGATCTGGCGTGCAAATAGAGGTCTGAAAAAAATTTGAATGTTTTGTAAACAGTTTCTTGCTATGATTCCGCAAGAATCAGAAAGGGGAAATAGATCATGGAAGAAAAAAAGGAAACCTTCACCTATACCTATTCTGCAAAAGAGCAGGAAGAAATTAAAAAGATTCGTGACAAATATGCGTCCACGACAGAAGGGGAAACCTCAATGGAGCAGCTTCGCCGGCTTGACAGGAGCGCCACAAAGGGAGCAACCATCGTCTCTCTGATTGTCGGGATCATCAGCACTCTGATTTTGGGTGTGGGGATGTGTTGTACGATGGTCTGGAGTGAAAAGCTGTTTATTCCGGGAGTTGTAATTGGAATCATTGGAATTGCCGGCGTGATCGCGGCCTATCCAATTTACACACACATAGTAAAACATAAGAGGGAAAAACTTGCGCCGGAAATCTTGCGGCTATCGGATGAGCTGATGAAGTGATTATTTCCCTTTGGAACAAAGGGCTGAATTGCCCCGACATCTGAATGTCCGGGCGGTTTTCTGTCGCTATGCTCTGACGAGAATCCAGTATTGTGAGGAAATCACTTAAAAAGTTCAGTAGAAATGTAATTGACAATAAGGGATTTATTCCCTATACTATGATGGATATAAGCATGTTCATGCTATTATACAGGATTTGATGCCCCATTTCCGGTAGCTACAGGAGAGCAGCTATGAAAGCATTTTATATTTCAATCCCGCTTTTAGTGGGGTTTATAATTGATCTTATTTTAGGCGATCCTTATACACTTCCACATCCTGTCAGAGCTATAGGAAATTTAATTTCGCATCTTGAAAAATATGTCCGTCAAAAATTTTCCGATCATTTGCGGCTTGGCGGATTCTTCCTTATAACCGCAGTTCTTGCAATTACATCAGGGATTACATTTGCAATTTTATATACAGCATATAAAATTAATTTTTGGCTTGGAATCGCAGTTGAAAGCATGATGTGTTACTACCTGATTGCGCCGAAATGTCTGTGCGATGAAAGTACGAAAGTTTATCGTGCTTTAAAAGAAAATGATACGGAAAAAGCGCGGAAAGCCGTTTCCATGATA